>VGZI01000081.1 GCA_016872605.1 Planctomycetota bacterium | reverse complement strand
CCTCGTCGATCCCGATGAGTTGCGAAGTCGGCGGCCAATAGGTCAGCGCGACCGGCAGCCCCTTGGCGGCTTTTCCCTTGCCGAACGGCGGCAGGTCATCCCGCGCCTTCTTCTTTGCATCAGCGGCCGGAGCTTTCTTCGCCGGCGGATCGGCCTTGTCATTCTCGGCCTGCCCCGCAACAAACGGCGACGCCACGCCAACGACAATTACGGCGACGGCAAAAGCCCACATTCGGTAAAACATCGTAGTCTCCCTCGCACAATGCTTTGACAATCGGGTTTCCGCCGATTATAACCCGATATTGTCCCAATGCCAACGTAAATGTTGATCGCCATCAGATTTATGGGTATCTGTCATGGTTTACCGCATCGGCATCGCGGTCCTCGTTGTTTATGCGATTTCGGCGGCCCCGGTTCGGGCCGAGGTCGATACGAAACCGACGACTGACGCCGACGGCATTCGCGTACATCGCGTTCAGTCGGAGTATCAAGCCGGCGTAACGGAGATCCGCGTGCTCGTGCCGGACAACCTGGACAAGACGAAAGCGTACCCGGTGATCTATGTGCTCCCCGTCGAGGCCAAGAACGGCCGCGTCTTCGGCAATGGACTCGTCGAGATCAAGAAGCTCAACCTGCACAATAGGCTCGGTGTCATCTTCGTGGAGGCCACTTTCAGCCATCTGCCGTGGTTCGCGGATCATCCGACCGACGCGAGAATTCGGCAGGAAACTTACTTCCTCAAGGTCGTTCTCCCCTTTATCGAAAAAACCTACCCCGCCTTGAAGCATCGCACCGGCCGGCTGTTGCTCGGCTTCAGCAAATCGGGCTGGGGCGCGTTTTCGTTGCTCTTGCGCAACCCGGAGATCTTTGGAAAAGCGGCCGCCTGGGACGCCCCCCTGATGATGGCGATGCCGAACAAGTACGGGATGGCCGACATCTTCGGCACACAGGAGAACTTTGAAAAGTACCGCCTGACCAAGTTGCTCGACGCTCACGGCAAGGAGCTTGGCAACTCGCCACGCCTGGCAATCCTCGGGCACAGCAACTTCCGCGATCACCACATTCAAGCTCACGAACTCATGAAACGCCTCGACATCGCACATGAATATCGCGACGAAAAAAAATCGCCCCACACCTGGCATTCCGGATGGGTCGAGCCGGCCGTGCAGTGGTTAGTCAAGTAGACTCAGTGACAGCGGGCTCCGGCGGCGCTTCGATGCCGAGCGCGAACGGCTTGATGAGAGCGGCGCCGGCCAGGAAACCGCCGATGTGCGCGGCATATGCGACGCTGCTGTGCTGTGAACCTTCGCCGAGCACGCCGAGGCCGTTGATGAGTTGAAACGCGAACCAGATGCCGATGGCCACATACGCCGGGACCCAGACAAGGATTCTTATTACCAAAACAAGTACGCGCCGTTGCGGAAACTGCAGCACGTAGCCGGCCAACACTCCGGAGATGGCGCCGGAAGCGCCGAGTGTCGGGACAGCAGCCGCCTCGCTATCGACTCCCTCGACACCGACCACGGTAAACACGTGAGCCAGCGACGCAATGATCCCACACATTAAGTAGAAGATCAAGTAACGCCCGTGCCCGATCGCTTCTTCCACATCGTCGCCGAAGATCCACAAGAAGAGCATGTTCCCCAGAAGATGAAAGACGCTGCCGTGCATGAAAATGCCCGTCACCAGCGTCAAATAGACGGAGATCGGCGTGGGCTTCAGACCCGGCGCCGTCAGCATTTGTCCCGTCCAGGGGTCTTCGACTTGCCGGTTCGGCGTGACGAGGTCTCGCCCCGTCACAATCTCGCGGGGCACCGTGGCGAAGGCGAACGTGAAGTCGTCATCGAAGCCGAACCCTTGCAATAAGCCGAATACGGCCACATTGGCAACGATCAACAGCCACGTCACCACCGGCGACGTGACATGCTTGATCGGCTCGTCCGCGATTGGCAACACCATCTTCGGCCCCGCTCGGCGTAGGTCAGGCTTTCCAGCCTGACGTTAAGTGGGTACTGTCAGGCTGGAAAGCCTGACCTACTTCCGATTCTCTCTGGCATTTTAGCGCAATCGCGCCAATAATAGTAGCAGTCGCGTTCTGCCGCCCTACGCGGAGAAACTTCCATGAACGAAACAGCGCAGGCCATCGTCGAACACCAAATTCGCCGTGTGCGACTGCAACTCTTTTGGCAAGTCCTGGCCGAGAGCATGTTGGTTTGCCTGGCGATTGCCCTGTCGGCCTCGACGATCTGGTTCCTCGTCCGACCTCTGGCGTTTGCAAGCTTCGGCGAAACACTGCGCTGGTCCGTGCCTGGCGCCATTCTCGGCGTCGGACTGATCGCCGGCTTGAGTTTGGCCATCTGGCGGCGTCCGAGCGTCCTGACGGCGGCACTCGCTTTCGATGAAAAGTTCAACCTCAAGGAACGAGTCACCACCTACTTGACTTTGCCCGCCGACCAGATCGAAACTCCCGTCGGCCAGGCGCTGGTGCGCGACGTGGAGGCCACTGTCGCGAAAGTCGACGTCGGCGGCGCCTTTCCGATTACGCTTCCATGGAAGCAGATTCTACTCCCCATCGGCGCGCTGACTCTCGCCGTCGTCGCGTTCCTGCTCGATCCCATCCTCAGCAATCTGCGCTTCACGCTGCCGTCGACAACCGAGCAGCCGCGGGCCGAGATCGATACGGCCAAGATTCAGGAAGAGATGGAAAAGTTCAAGAAAAACGTCGCCGATCGCAAGCAGACCTCGGGCCTACAGTCCGATGAGTTGAAGAAAATGGAAGAGGAGTTCGAGAAGCTCCTGAACAAGCCGCTCGATCTGAAGAACGAGGAAAAGGTCAAAGAGCGCATCAACGAGTTCCGCAAACTCGAAGAGAAACTGAAGGAGCGCCTCGACGGCGTGCGCGAGAAAGCGCAGAAGGCCGACGCCCTTCGCAAACAGCTTCAGCAGATGCAGCTCGACAAGGAAAAACTCAAGGATGGCCCGGCCAAGAACTTTGAAGACGCCCTGAGCCGAGGCGACCTCGAAAAAGCCAAGGCCGCACTCGAGAATCTCGCCAAAGAGTTAAAGGACAACAAATTCGACGCCAAGGCTCAGAAGGAGTTGGCTGAGCGATTCAAGAAGCTCCAGGACGAGCTAAAGAAAGCCGTGAAGGAAAACGAACTCACCAAGAAGCTCGAAAAAGACCTGAAAGACGGCAAGATCAGCAAGGAAGATTTTGCGCGCGAGATGGAGAACCTCAGGCAGCTCCAAGATCTCGCACAAGTCCTGGGCGATGCTCACGAGGCGCTAGGCAAAGGCGACGGCATGGAAGCCGGCAAGATGCTCAGCGATCTGGCCAAGAGCTTCGGCGAAATGGAATTGACCGACGCCGAGGTGCGCGAACTCCTGCGTGATCAAGCTGAGATTCGCGACGCGCTCAACCTCCTGGAAGACGGCATCGGCGACGGCCAAGGCGAAGGTGATCGTCCCGGGGGCCGGCGCTTCGCCGGCAACGATCCGAACAGCAAGATTCGCAATGAACGAAGCCGGGCCGAGGTGAACAAGAAAGGCGTGCAGCGCGTGACCGGCTATGCCAAAGGAGGCACGTTCTCGAAGATCCCCGCACAAGCGGTCGCCGGCGAATTCCAGCGCGCCGCTCAGGACGCCCCCGAAGCGATCGACCGCCAACCCATCCCCGAAGACGCCGCCGACATCGCGCGACGGTACTTCGAGAAGCTCGCGAATCCGAAGTGACGCCGCTTGCGGCCAAACGTCAGCCGCACGCCGCCGGCGCCAGGAAATGGCGCACGACCTCCGCCAGCACCTCCGGATGCGTGAACTGAGGCACGTGGCCGCAGTTCTCGATATCGGCCCGCGCCGCCGTCGGCAATCCGTTCATCAACTCGCGTTCGCATTCCTTGCCGACCAGAGTGTCACGATCGCCGCACACCAGCATCACCGGATGCCGGATCGTCGGCAGGATCGGCCGCAGATCGAGTCGATGAATCATGAGCGCCCGCAGTGCGAATGCCTGCAACGGTATCGTCAGATTCTGTTCGACGAAAAACCGCCACACCTCCGGCTCCCGGCCCGCAAACTCCGCCTCGGCTTTCATGCTGAGAACTCGCTCGACCAGCGGTAGGTCGCCCAAGTTGCCGGGCCAGAATCGTGCGAACGATGCCGCCAACACTTCCGCAGGCGCTAGAGGACGGCGTGCGAACCCACCTTGCAGCATCGCTCGTGAAAACCGGTGTGGTTGTGCATGAATCGCCGCAAGCGCGATCGTGGCGCCAAACGATGAGCCGAGCACAGCACACTGCGGAAGGGCCAGATGATCGAGCAGCGCCAGCAAGTCGCCGGCGAGATCGCAATGGCGATAGCTCATGAGGTGGGCGCCGTCGCCTCGGCCGTCGGGCAGGTCATAGCTCACGCAGCGAAAAAACGGCGACAGGCGAGCCATCAACATCGCGAAAGCGCGCGAGTCCGTCCCCATGCCTGGAATCAAAACGAGCGTCGGCCCCTTGCCCCAGACCACGAATCGGCAGCGATACCTCCCCGTGTCAACGATGCCAAGCTCTGCTCGTTGTTCGAGGGCCTCCAGACATTCGTGCAACACCAGGCGTCTGGAGCAATCAGGCTGGTCCGTCCCCTCGTGCGAAAGCGGACAAGTCGGCGCAAGCATCGTGGTCATGAGGTGAGTTGTACTTCGAAGTGACTGGCAAACAAGCCGTTAGCGCTCAACCGTCAGCTATCGTTAAATGCGGCGACCTGGAAACGGTGGTTTTGGGGTCAACTTAACGAAATGCCCCTCTCCATTGGAATCGGCACTGAAATACTGGAGAAATCCAGCTTGACCGAGCAGAGCGTAATGGAGTCGGGCCGCAACGAAACTGACGGTTGCCGACCATTCGAATGTCTCCCTTCCGTCGCTAACTCGTGTATTTGTCGGGATCCCTAAGGTGAATGGCGAGGAAGTCTGCTTTGGTTTCCGCAATTCGCCCCTTGGCGACCTTGGCGATGTCTTCCCACAACATTACGCCGATGCCTAATCGCGTGTCGTCGATGCCAACTTCGTCGATAACGACTGCGGGTTTTTGGCTCACGAGGAATTGAATCGGCAACGCCACAAAAGCTATGGAAGCCAACAGCGCGACAAGCGTCCAACCACTGATCTGCGCGAACCATCCAGACGCCGTCGTGATGAAATACGCAACGGGCATCAAAAGAACGCTGAGTGCAAACTCCACGAGAAGCGACCATTTGGATGAGTAGAACCCCACGGCGCGATCTCCTCAATTGACGCTCGGCTGTGCCTGCGCCAACAACCGCCCGGCCTTCAGAACGCCGCCTTGGAGAACGGCCAGGATGCGGCTGCGGTCTTCAAGAATCGCGATGTCGGCCAGCACGTCGCCGTCGACGATCAAGATGTCGGCCAGCTTGCCGGCTTCGAGCGTGCCGAACTCGTGGCCGCGGCCCATGATCTCGGCGCCGGTTTTCGTGGCACAGGTTATCGTCTGTAGCGGCGAGAAGCCGACGTAGTTGACGAAGAAGATAAGCTCCTTGGCGTATTCACCGTGCGAGTTCCAGGCGAAGCCGAAGTCGCCGCCCATGCCGATGCGACCGCCCGCCTTGAGAATGCGCCGCGCCGACTCGGCCCCGCCTTCGAGGCATTCGATGTGCCCATCGATAATGCGCTGCGGCATGCCGAAGTCAGGGCCGCGCTCGATGCTGGCCAACTCGAAACGCAGGGCCGGGATGACGGGCGTATTGCGGACCATCAGAAGGTCGAGCGCCTCGTCGTCCATGAACGTGCCGTGCTCGATCGCGTCGTAGCCGGCACGAAGCGCGTTCTTGATGCCGGCGTTGGCCCGGCAATGCCCGGTAATCTTGACGCCATGATTGTGGGCCGTGGCGACGCATGCGTTCATCTCGTCGAAGGTCATGCATAGTGTGTGATGATCGTTGGCGTCCGGCGCGGCGGCGTCGCCGGTCGGATAGGTCTTTACCCATTCGACGCCGTCCTTGACCAGCTTTCTTACGGCCGCGCGCGATTCGTCTGGGCCGTTGACGAGCAGCACCAGGCCCTCCATGCCGATCTTGCGGAAGTCGGGGTTCCAGTCCATGAGCCCGCCGACGCCGCAAATTTCGCGACCGCTCGCCGCCAACCTTGGCCCGGGGACGATGTCGTTCTCGATCGCTTTCTTGAGCCAAACGTCGACATTGAACAGGCTGCCTCCCGATCGCGCTGCCGTGTAGCCACATTCGAGCAGCAGCTTGCAATTGCTGGCAGCCAAGAGCGTCACGTATTCGACGGGATATTTGATGTCGAGATCTTCGAGGGCGGCAACGTTGAAATAGGTCGCATGAAAGTGCGCCTCGACGAGCCCAGGCATGATGGTACCGCCCTGCGCATCGATGCGCCGCGCCTTGGGCGGCGCCGCCGGCGCGTTCGCCGCCGACCCCGCATAGGTGATTTTACCGTCTACGACATGGACCATCCCGTTGGCGATCGGCTTGACCCCGGTGCCGTCGATCAGTTGGCCATTGGCGATGACGAGCGTGCCTTGTGCGGTTTTCATGGAGTTCTCGCTGACTGCCCGGCGATATCCACCACGGAGCCACAGCATTTCTTAGTGGTTTCGACCTCGCCTCGCACCGTCGACATCTCGGCTTCTGCCCCCAAGCATTCGTGCTTTCTACTTTTCGTGATAGTCGTGCCTACTTTCCCGGCAAATTCCAGACTCGAATCGTGTCGGCGCCCTAAGGCGATTTTCTTGCCGTCGATGAGCTGAATCGTCTCCTATCAAGACGAATCACGAAAACGCGAAAGGACGACAACACGAAAAGGAAATCATGTCAGTCCACTCGCTTTTTCGTGCTTTCGTGCTTTCGTGCTTTCGCGTTTTCGTGATTCGCATTTTGAATTACTTTGTTTCCAACGACCACAACCGAACCTTGCCCATGCCACCGACGGCAAGCGTCGTGCCATCGGGGCTGAAGGCGAGACAGAAGGCCGTGTTTAGAATCTTGTCTTGAAGCAACGGGAGTTCCTTGTTGGCCGCGACGTTCCAGATGCGGACTTTGCCTTCGCCCATGCCTAGCGCGACGATCTTGCCGTCCTTGCTTAGGGCAACGGAGCGACTCGACTCGATTCGATAGCGAAGCTCGCTTTCAGCTTACCCGCCGCGACATCCCAGACGCGCAACAGTCCGTCACCGGAGGCGGACGCGAGCCATTTGCCGTCACCGCTAAACGCCATGGCGCGCGTGGGGCCCTTCAGTCCGGTCAGGAGAGTTTTCGTCTTGCCGGTTGAAGTATCGATGAGATGGATGTACCACCAGTCCGGGGCAAAGGCCATGAGTTCGAGCGTGGGATTGAAACAATGCCCATGGCCTTCCGGATGGATGTCGACGGATCGCATTTCCTTGCCGGTGGCCGCGTCGAGAATGCGCACGCGTTTGTGAGTGGTAACGCCGAGCGTCTTGCCGTCGGCACTGAAGCGCATCGCTTTTGCGGGGACCTCGTCGCGCAGGAAGACGGTCTTCTCTTTACCGGCCTCAAGGTCCCAGAGGCGAACCGTCTTGTCGGCGCTGGCCGTCGCCAGGATCTTGCTATCGGAGCTGAACGAGGCGTGAAAGATGTGATTGGTATGCCCGGTGAAGCTCGCCTTGAGCTCCCCCGTCCCGCTGTCGCACAGCTTGAGTTCATTCTTCGGCGGCGTGCCAACCAATCCCGAGACCAGCATCTTGCCATCCGGCGAGAAGGCCAACGCAAACACTCCCGTTTGCCCCGGAGTCAGAACATCAGGCCGTTTCTTGTCCTGTGCCGCCGTCGGCATCGCGAAGAAGACAAGCCCGAACCCCATCAGCATCATTCGCCGCATGGTCGTGTTCCTCATGAGCCTTGCCACGAGTATACAAGCGAATGGCAGGCCTTGCTCCCGCCACGAATTTTTCGTTTCGTAGCCCGAAGTGCGAGCGAGGGATGTCGCGTTCGTTACTTGCGCCGATAATGCGCCTGCATGAATTGCGTGCGCGTGCCGTCGTCGTTAAGCATGAATGAAGTCAGGGTGCGCTGACCGTCGCTGGTGATCTCGATGACATCCTGGTATCGGGCCGTCTTGCCTGTGAGCTTGCCTTCGGGCGTGAAGCCCGGCCCGTCAGCATCAAGCGTGAGGACGTTTCCGTTCAGGCTGCCATCATAGATCCATAGATGGGTCATCATCGAGCCGACGAAGGTGCCGACGAAGCGTTTCTTGGCCGGGTCATACCCGAGCGTCATGAGTGTGATACCGGGTCCGATGCCAGGCATCTCGAAGCGGCCTTCGCAAAGGATCCAGACGCCGCCGAGCGACCGCACGGTCTCGGTTCCAGTCGACGGCGTCTGCCCCGGCTCGCAGGCGTGGTCGAAGGTCCATTCGCCGACGAGTTGTTGCAGCCATTGATGTTCCTCCTACGGTTCGACGTGCATAGTATCTCCATCTCGGGGTGTGCGGGGGAACTTTCATCGAGAATAGTATCACATTCGACCCATGGATTGAATCAGAGTCTTGGGTCTATCCCGGAATACATGCCGACCTCAAAACCATCGCTTCCACCAGAAGTACGCCCAGGCTACCACGCCCGTGGCGAGCATCAGCCCCAGGGCGATGAAGAACCCGGCCGGGCTCTTCTGATCCGGAATCAGGACCTCGAAGTTCATCCCGTAGACGCCGGCGATCAGCGTCATCGGCAACACCACCGTCGAAATCATCGTCAGCACTTTCATGATCTGATTGAGATGATTGGCCTGTGCAGACAGGTAGGTCTGCATGAGGTCGCTGACCATTTCACGCGAACTCTCGATCAGCTCGGTGAAACGCACAAGGTGATCGTAGACGTTGCGGTAGTACACGGTCTCGCGCTCATCCACTAATTCGAACTCGCCACGGGCCAGGCGGACCAGCACCTCACGCTCGGCAATCAGCGTCTTGCGCAACACGAAAATGACGCGTTTGAGCCGCAGCAAGCGCCGAAACACCGAGGGCTCGGGCCGATCGATGATCCTCAATTCAAGCTCGTCGAGGGTTGTCTCGAGCGCGTCGAGGACCGGCACGAATTCGTCGACGGTATAGTCGAGGACGAGGTGGAACAGATAATCCGGTCCGCGCACCATCTGCGTTTCATGCCGTCGTAAGTATGCCTGCACCGCGTTGATACACTCCAGCGGCGCATAGTGGTGCGTGATCAGGAGGTTCTGCGTGATCACTGCACTGAGCTGCGTCAGCGCCGGCTCGTCGTGATCGCTCTCGTCCACAGCGTGGTGGATCGCCGGCGCGAGCGGGTTGACGACAACGAAGAGGTAATCCGGAAACTCCTCGACTTTCGGCAAATGCGGCGCCGCCTCGGGCTCCCGGCGCAACCGCGTCACGTCCTCCAACGACAGGCTATGAATGCCGTAGAACTCTTGAAACACCAATCGTTCTTCCGCCTCGGTCGGTTTGTTCAGGTCGATCCAGAGCACATTGTCGGCCGCAAACAGTTCGTCGCGGCGCGCCATGAGCTGGTCTGCCGCGATGGCGTCGAGCGTCTTCCCGGCAGCGTTCCAAACGTGGACGGTGATCATGAGGTGCTTTCAAGACGCTACGAGTAGACTAGGCACGCCTGAATGTCTTCGGGCTCCAACCACGGATAGCCTTCGAGCAGGACGTCCGCGGTGTCGCCGGCTGCGAGCATGGAGAGCACATGTTCGACGGCCAGCCGCCGCCCGCGAATGATTGGCTTGCCGCCGAAGATTTGCGGGTTGCAGGTGATGCGTTCAAGGAGTTTGGATTCGTTCATGAGTCTGACCGAAACAAGGATTGCAACCCGGGGAATTCACAAGAGGTCCACGAGATTCCTCTTTTTTTCGAGTTCGCGTTGATCCAGCCCACGATCAATTCTATTCGTGAATTTCCTCAAGGAAGGAAAATTAGTGCCCCAATCGGTCTCGGTTGCGACAGGGTGACCATTGATGTACACAACGATGTCCAAGCGATCGAGATACGTCGGCCCATACTCGGGCGAAATAAAATGCTCGTTCTCCTTGCAGATTTTCACTTCCACGCCGTACTCGGTTTTCGCGACGTAATCCTTGTCTCGTTTCTCCCAGCGTTCAGCGGGGATTCGATTCAAGCGGACCATTAGTTCAGACAGTAGCTTCTCCATAGCATACTCTGAAATTGTTGGCTACGACGCCAGCACCGGCTGCACCACCTCGCCGTGCACATCCGTCAGCCGATACTGCCGGCCTTGGAAGCGGAACGTCAGCCGCGTGTGATCGATGCCCAAAAGGTGCAGGATCGTCGCCTGGAAATCGTAGGCGCTGACGGGGTTCTCGATGACGTTGTACGCGAAGTCATCCGTCCTGCCGTAGCTCATGCCGGGCTTGATGCCGCCGCCGGCCATCCAGATACTGAAGCATCGGCCATGATGATCGCGGCCATACCTTGGTGCGTTCGAATCGCCCTGCACGAAAACCGTGCGGCCGAACTCGCCGCCCCAAATGACCAGCGTGTCGTCGAGCATGCCGCGCTCTTTGAGGTCCTTGACCAGGGCGGCCGACGGCTGATCGGTGTCGCGGCACTGCACGGCGAGTTGCGTCGGCAGGTTGTTGTGCTGGTCCCAGCCGGCGTGCATCAGATGGACGAAGCGCACGCCGCGCTCCGCCATGCGCCTCGCCATCAGGCAGTTCCACGCGAAACTGCCGCGGCGATTGACGTCGGGGCCGTACATCGCGAGGATCCGGCGCGGCTCGTTGGAGAAATCGGTCAGCTCCGGGATCGACGTCTGCATGCGATACGCCATCTCATATTGCTGAATGCGCGTCTGGATTTCCGGATCGCCAGTCTCCTGATGGCGCAGCCGATTGAGCTCGCCGAGATCGTCGAGTTGACTGCGGCGAACGCCCGGCGTGACGCCTTGCGGGTTCGAGAGGTAGAGCACCGGGTCGCCGTTGGACCGCAGCTTGACGCCTTGATAGCTCGACGGCAAAAAGCCGGCGCCCCAGTAGTAGTCGTAGAAGATCTGGCCGCACGACAGCTCGCGATCCTGCGAGGTCATGACGACGAAGGTCGGCAGGTCGCGATTCATGCTGCCCAGGCCATAGCTGAGCCAGGCCCCCATGCTCGGCCGGCCCGGCTGCTCGGCCCCGGTCAGAAACAGCGTGACGGCCGGCGCGTGGTTGATGGCGTCGGTGTGCATCGAGCGGATGACGCAGATATCGTCCGCGATCGACCCAGTGTGCGGCAAGAAGTCGCACAGCCACTGCCCGCACTGCCCCCAGCGCCGAAACGGCGCGATGCCGGGCAGGATCGCGAGGTTTTGCTGCCCCGCGGTCATGGTGGTGAGGCGCTGGCCCATGCGCACGCTCTCGGGAAGCTGCGTGCCGCGATAGCGATAGATGTTCGGCTTGTAGTCGAACAGATCGACGTGCGTCGGCGCCCCCGTCTGCATGAGATAGATGACGCGCCGCGCCTTCGGCGCAAAGTGCGGCAGACCGAGTCTCCCCTCTCCCCCCGGGAGAGGGGCTGGGGGTGAGGGGGATTTAGCCCCAGCGTCGTCCAGCAGCGACGAGAGCGCCGCGAGCCCAAGCGTACCGCTGACGCCGGTGAGGAACTGGCGGCGCGTTTGACGGATGGCGTGTTCGAGGGTGGGATGCATGCAATAGGTACTTTCTCGAGAGGATTGGGGAAAAGGCTCTATTACGCCCCCTTTTTCAATTCTGTCGGCAGCGAGCCAAGATACTCACGCACTTCCAGTTGCATGCGGTCGATCTCGGCAATAAAGCCTCCCGCGGACAGGCGAAAAGCCGTAGGATTCGTTTCCACCTTTCGCAGATGAGCGAGCTGTTGCTGAAATCGTGCGATGCGATCGAGCATCGCTTGCAGTTCGATATCATTTTGGATCATGATGTTTCTCCGACAATCTCGACGATGCCGCGCCGCTGGCGATCGCGTTTGAATTGCCAATCTTCGATGAACTCCTGCGGATCGCCGAAGATGGCAAACCGCCTTATCCAAAACACACTTGCGCCAGAATGCGACTGGGCCGCGGCATTGTCGAACAGTATCTTTCCTTCGCCCGCTAATTGGTCCGGGTCAAATGCGTCCTCCATTATGATAACGACATCCACGTCGCTTGGTTCGTCCTTATCGGTGACGAAGGAGCCAAACACGATCATCCGTGCGACATGACCCGTGGCGTGTGCTATCTGATGCACGCGTTCCAGTCGGCCCGCAACGGTCCTCCGCTGGCTCGAGCCCTGGCCGAAGCGACCGACGATCTCCGCCAACGTCGCCGAATAAACGCCGACCGGCAGATCACCATTCTGATTGAATGCCGGTATCATGGGCGCTGACTCCTTGCAATGTCAGAAGCGAAGCGCCGAGAGCCGAACGTGCCACTGATGCCGGTGAGGAACTGGCGCCGGGTTTGGTGGATGGCGTGTTCGCGGGTGGGGTGCATGGTACTATCAAATTATCGCAACTTGAAACGGCAGTGCTTCCATGGCATCATAGGTTCAGCAATGTCCGATGGCCCATTCCACTGGGCGCCGACATACTCGGCGGCATCGGCAGCGATATTCGCCCAACTGGTTTTTGGGAATGTCAACGCCGTGTGGTGATCGGCATCCCAGCTTCCGTAACGACGGAACTCCGGAAACCAAGCCAGGATTCCCGCAGGATCATAGGCTATGAACCGGCCAGTTGGCGCCACGAGGCGTGCGCGGCGCAGAAGGTTCACTCCGGCCAGCACGCCCAGATGATGCCCGTGAAGGCGGCGGCGGCGACGGCGACGCCTATGACCGTGCGAAAGTGAGTGTCCCACCACGGCTTGATGCCGTTCACGATGTCCCCGACGAACGGCCAGCGTTGGCTCGACTCATAGGTCATGCCGGCAACCCAGAGAGGCGTCGTGAATTTTCCGACGACGAACATCGTGACGGCCGCGGAGATCTCGCCGGCGTACCACCAGCTCGCGCCGGTGGCGCCGATCCAAATGAACCAACTGAGCAGGCCTAGGTAGCCGCCGATGAAGATCAGCATCAGATCTTTGAGCCAGCCCATCGAACGAACTCGACGAAATCTGCGGGAAGTCCGTGGAAATCCTACCAGATGTGACCTGCATGTCAAACGTAAACTGCGTGTGAAATGGGATTTCGCGCGCTATTCGGCGACGCATAAACAGCATCAACTCGCCGCCGCGGGTTTCGCCTTCCAGATGATGCCGTCGTAGGCGTAATGAAGCAGCGACACAAGAAGCGTAACGAGTTGCCAAAGATAGACCGACTGAGCGTTGACGAAGTAGTTGACGGCGCCGAGCAGGGCCATGAAGACGAAGAGCGCGAGCCCGGTGCGCGTGATCTGGTAATGCCAAATGCCGCTCGTTCGCTTCTGCACCGACCAGTTGCAGATCGCCAGGTATTCGACAGCATGAAAGATTGCGCCGGCGAAGAAGAATGCCATCATCAGCGGGCCGGCCTCGATGCGGATCGCCACTAGCTGTGCCGTATATAAAGCAAGCACGCTGCCGATGTAGAGCGCTCGGCCGAGGTGCTCGGGACGAAACGCGACCGCTTCACGATACACCAGGATGCCGACCGGGATCAGCGCCAACGGATCGATCCAACCGAGCCAGGGCGTAAGCCAACGGACGTTATCCCCGAACTCGGTGGCCGTGCCGATGTGAATGGCCAGGCGGAAGAAAACCCAAAGGACAAGCGTGCGGATCGCCGATTTCTCGAACTCCGCTTCGTCCGGCGTCTGCTCGGGATAGACGGCCCGGCCATAGATGCGCGCGATGCCGGCGTGTTGGGCGGCGAAGTGCCAGGCATTCCAGACATAATCGAGCATCATGAGCAGCATGAGCGAGCTGGCGGCATACGGCAGAAACCCCGCGACGCCGACCAGCGCCAAGCCCAACGCGATGAGCAACAGCCCCACGCCGCCAAACTTGGCCGGCTCCTTCCAAAATCGCTCCGAGTCGAAGAACACCATCACCAGCGTGATCCAGCGGTGCGGCGTGCTCAGGAAATAAATCTGAAACAGACTGATCGGATTGGTCTCATCGAGCGGAGAGAAAAGTGCTGCCGCGACGGCGAGCGGCCAGGCCAGATTGGCGAGAAAGACCAGATCGAACCACGGCCCGACGAGCCAGGTCTTCGCCGGGGCATCCGAGGCGACGGCGGGAGCAAGCGGCGCTGCGGTAAGCGCGGGGGAGACAACGGTCGTGCTCATGGCGTCCTCGCAACCCAGGGGATCGAGCCTCGCCGCTCATGAATGCGGACGCCCAAGTCTAGGTCACGATTGGCGGTCGATCAAATCGGCCCCCTTCGTATGGCGCGGCCATCGTCCATTGCCCTGCCTGCAATCGCTAGCGGCCAGGCCCCCCCTCTTCTCTCATGATTTGGCCATGAGCGTGCAACGTATTTTTTGCACGTAACTCCTTTAGCCAACCGCACGTACGCGCATTCGTCCCACCCACCCAGCCAGTCAAGGGGCCTTGCCCTTTGGTATCCCCGTTGACGTGGCGATTGTGCAATCGGTGAGTAAGGTGGATCTCACCAACTACGAGGAGATCCATCATGAACCGCTTCGAGCATCATCACCTCGCCTCGATTCTGTTCGGCTACGCGAGACTCGACCATCATTACCAACAATCGATCGCGACAAATTGCGTGGAGTACGGCAACCTCGGGGCCAGGAAATCCAGGTCAGGGAGGACTTTGTCATGTTCGGGTAGCCATGGCCGGTGTCGGTACTCCGACACCGGCGAAGCGCCCGGTGCGTGTCGCCTCCCCCATCGGAAGCGTCGTTTCACCCCTCGCCGCCGAACAGTCCCGTTAAACCGCCGAAATCGATGGGGTCAGGTCGCAGCGAGTTCTTGCCTTCGACCCAGCCGGCACTGGCCCATTTCCAGTCCTCGGGCTTCTTTACGAGGCGGCGACGCACGGGATTGTTGTGGATGTAGTCGATCATCAGCAGGATCAGCCGCGGATCGGTAACGTTGCGATCGAAGCCGCCGCCTCGCTGCCAGAAACGGCGTTTGAGCCTGGCGCCTTTCTTCACGGTAATTCGCGACAGCCAAAGCGGCGAGTGATGACGCAGATGCTTGATTGCAGAGACGGCGACCGGTTGCTTCATGGCCTTGAGAATGGCCGCGATGTTGTAGTCCGGCTGTTTGGGCCACAACAGGATGTGCACATGCTCCGGCATGAACACGTAAGCCCAGAGCGAAAAGTCGTGATCGCGGCGAGCGGCATCGATCGCCTCAGCGAGCCACTGACAGGTGCGTTCGGCCTTGAGAAAACAGTAGCCACGATAACAGGAAAACGGAGACTCTAGCATCATTACCGGTGGGATCCGTACTTTGTACGCCAACGGCGTTCCATTCAACGCCTCCAGCGTTGTAGGCCAGGCATTCCGTCGCCGGTAAGGATGCTAGAGTCTCGAAAATGATCTTGTTTACATTTAGCGTTCGCCGAACGTGGAGCGAGCGCTAAACGGAAACGGCGGCCGATGTCACTTCTTCGTCCCCTCAAAACCGATGAAGATATTGACATCGTTCGCAATGCCGTCGGGCAGAGCGCTGATGCCGAAGTCGCTGCGGCGAAGGATGAACGCGGTGGAGAAGCCGGTGCGCTGGATTCCCTTGGTCTGGACGACCTTGCCGCCCTTGAGGTCGAAGTTGATAGACTTGGTGACGCCGTGCATGGTGAAGTCGCCGGTGACTTTGAAGCCGCCGTCGATCGCATCGACCTTTGTGCTCTTGAAGACCATCTCCGGGTATTTCTTGACATCGAAGAACTCCGGGCTGCGCAGATGATCGTCGCGCTTTTTGACATTGGTGTCGATGCTGTCGGCCTTGATCGTCATGGCGAACGACGACTTCGCCGGCGTCTCCTTGTCGATGGTGAACGTGCCCGAGAACTCATTGAACCGCCCATGCACGAAGCTGATGCCCAGGTGCTGAATCATGAACGTCATCGACGAGTGGGCGAGGTCGAGCGTGTACGTCTCGGCGGCAGGCATTGCAGAGGGGCTTGCAAACAGCACGACCGCGCCAAAGAAATAGCGAACGGATTTCATGGTTGCTCCTTGGAACAAGGTGCTGACCATTGTATGACTCGCCGCTATCGGCTTCGCGCTCGCCGAGCGGTCCTAGCAAGCGCGAAGCCGCTAGGGGCAATTTCGCCCGAATCTCCTTGACGGCCGCGCGATCCGTGGTTATGGTTTACTGCATGCAGAATGAGCCCACATTCTGTCCCCCCGCTGTAGGGTGCGTGAAACGCACCTTTCCGCCAAAGCGGTGCGTTTCACGCACCCTACTTTAGGAAATCCCGATGCTCACGCTCAGCGACAATCAGTTCGACCGTACGTGCCAAGGGTACAGCCGGCGCGAGTTCCTGCGCATCGGCAGCCTCGGCTTCTTGGGCGGATTGTCGTTGCCCATACTGCTCGAAGCCAAGGCGCATGCATCGCAAGCCGGTCGCAGCACGCGCGACAAAGCGGTCGTGCTTTTGTTTCTCTCCGGCGGGCCGTCGCACATAGAGTTCTTCGACCCGAAGATGGAAGCCCCGGCCGAGATCCGCTCGATCACCGGCGAAGTGCAAACGGCACTTCCGGGCATCACCTTCGGCGCCAGCTTTCCGCGCTTGGCGGCGATGGCCGACCAGCTGGCGATCGTGCGATCCTACGCGTCCGGCCAAGGCGACCACACCTACAACATCGCGGCCGGCGGAGGCAACGTCCTCAAGGCGACCATGAGCGCTCTCTATGCTCGCGTCGCCGGCGTCAATCATCCACGCACCGGTATTCCCAACAACATCCTCGTCCTGCCCGAAGCGGTTCAGCCCGGTCTTCGGCTCCAGGGCAACTTCGAGACCGGCGCGCTTCCCACCCTGACAGCGTCCGGCGACCTCGGGCCGAGCTATCGCGCGTTCGATCCCAGCGGCAGCGGTGAAATCCAGCGCAACATGGAACTCCGCATCGGCGCCGACCGCTTCAACGACCGCCGCCAGCTTTTGAATCAATTTGACGCCATGCGCCGCGACCTCGACGACCGCGGCAGCATGGCCGGCGCTGACCGCTTTCAACAGCAGGCGTTCGACGTCATTAGCCGTGGCGTCGCGCAGGCGTTCGATCTATCGCGCGAGGATCCGCGATTAGTCGCCCAGTATGACACGAGCCGATTCTTCCGCAATGAAGATGTACAGCGCTATTACGATATGCGGAGAGCGTCTAATTTGCTTGGCAAGCAGATGCTGCTGGCGCGCCGATTGGTCGAAGCCGGCTGCGGGTTCGTCACTGTCAGCGATTGCGGCTGGGACATGCACGCCAACGAGAACAGCCCGCGCAACATGACCGCGCTCCCCTTGATGGCCGGGCAGGTCGATCACGCCGTCGCCACGTTTCTCGAAGATCTCAACGAACGTGGGTTGTCGGACAAGGTCCTGCTCGTCGTCACCGGTGAAATGGGCCGTACGCCGCGCCGCAACGGCAACGGTGGCCGCGACCACTGGGGCAACCTGACGAGCCTGCTCTTGGCCGGCGGCGGGTTGCGCATGGGCCAAGTCATCGGCCGGTCGGATCGCATGGCGTCCGTCCCCGCTACCGAACGCTTCGGCCCGCAGAATCTGCTCTCAACCGTGATGCACTTTCTCTTCGACGTCGGCGAAATCCGCGTCCAGCGCGACCTGGGCCGCGTCGCCAACGTGATCAGCGACGGTAACCCGATCACGGCGTTGCAGTAAGAAAAGTCGAATCAAGCTCGATAAGGTTTCCGATTCTTCGTTTAGCGTTCGCAATGCGCCACGCGAACGCTAAACGAAGACATAGATTTGCTACGCCATGATCTCGCGCACCACTCGGCCGTGAATGTCGGTGAGGCTGTAGTCGCGGCCGCCGTAGCGGAAGGTGAGGCGTTGGTGGTCGAGGCCCATGAGGTGCAGGACGGAAGCGTGCAGGTCGTGGTGATGGACGCGGTTGACGGCTGCGCGGGCGCCGGTTTCGTCGGTGGCGCCGACGCGTTGGCCTCCGCGGACGCCGCCGCCGGCGAGCCACATCGAGAAGCCGGCGGAGTTGTGGTTGCGGCCATCGGCGCCTTGACCCGCCGGGGTGCGCCCGAACTCGCCGCCCCAAATGACCAGCGTGTCTTCAAGTAGGCCACGCTGCTTGAGATCGGTGAGGAGGCCGCCGATCGGCTTGTCGATGGCGCCGCAGTTGGCGGCCAGCCGATTGCGAAGACCGCCGTGCATATCCCAGCCGCCCTGGCAGACCTCGACAAAGCGAACGCCGGCTTCAATGAAGCGACGAGCCATCAAGCATTGCCGGCCGAAGTTATCGGTCCCGCCGCCGCCCCCTGCCCTTCCGGCTCCCGCGCCACCACCACTGCCGATGCCGTAGAGGTCGAGCGTGCGCTGGTTTTCGCGGCTGATGTCCATCAGGCCCGGCACGGAGTTTTGCATGCGGAAAGCGAGTTCATAGGAATCGATCATTCCTTCGAGTTCGTTGTTGACTTGCTGCCGTTCGAGCAGACCGCGATTGAGCGACTGCAAGAGATCGAGCTGACGGCGTTGATCGGACGTCGTCTGTGGATTGTAGAGGTTGCCGATGCGCGCTTGCGATACCGGCGTGCCTTCGTAGCCGACGCGCGTCGCCTGATACGCGGCCGGCAGAAACGCGTTGGAGTAGTTTTGTGCGCCGCCCAGATTCGTCGGAGGGCTGATCGTGACGAAGCCCGGCAGATTCTGATTCTCGGTTCCGAGACCATAAAGGAGCCACGAGCCCATGCTCGGACGCGTGAAGCGGAACTCGCCGGTGTGCAGCATCAAGCACGATTGCGGATGGTTCGGCACGTCGGTGTACAAGCTATTGACGAGGCAGATGTCGTCGGCGTGAGCGCCCACGTTCGGGAAAAGCTCGGACATCATGAGCCGGCTTGTGCCATACGGACGGAATTCGTACGGCGGCCGCAGCAGGTTGCCCGGGTTGTTGAAGAGGTGGGGCTTGTAGTCAAACGTGTCCACATGCGTCGGACCGCCCGCCATGTAGAGCATGATGATTCGCTTCGCCCGAGCCGGGAAGTGCGGCTCCTTCGGCGCGAGCGGGTTGCGAGCGGCCGAGCCGTTCTGCGCTTGCGCATCCTGCGTGGCGAGTCCGGCGAGCGCCAGATAGCCGAAGCCACAGCCGGAGATCTGCAACATCTGCCTGCGAGTGAGGAACGAATTCATCGTGCGAACCTCCTAATGGGATTAGTCATCTTTTCAAGCTCCCCTCTCCCGTCGAGAGAGGGGTTGGGAGCGAGGGGAAAACGCGGCTACTGCCTGCCATTCCCTCACTCCTTGCCCCTCTCCCGGAGGGAGAGGGGTATCGGGAATTATTGTAGATACCGAAACTCCGCTGACGCCAGCAAAGTTTGGCATACTGCGGTCCATGCGGCCAGGCGTGTACCGCCCTTCTGCGTCGCGTTGAGGAAATCCAGCACCGCTTCGCGTTCTTTGGGCAACGCCGATCGCGAAAACGCGACGCGAAACGCAAAGTCCAATCGCTCCGGATCCTCAAGATTCTTTTCCAATAATCGGCTCGCGAACGCCTTCGACAGATCGAGCACCAGCGGGCTGTTCATCAGGTACAGCGCCTGCGCCGGCACTGTCGTCACTTCGCGCTGGCCGACGATCAGGCTCGGGTCGGCGACATCGAAAATTGCCAGCGACTCGGGCAGATTATTGCGAATGATGGGCAAGTAGATGCTGCGATATGGATTCTCCTTGATGGCAACGGCGGCTTTTTTCTTGGGCGCGATTGCGCCGGTCGCCGTCGACCGGTTGGGCGGCGTCAAGTTGATGCCGCCGCTGACGAACAGCATGCTGTCGCGTATTGCCTCGGCATCGAGACGGCGCGGCTGCGTGCGCCACCAGAGCCGATTGTCCGGGTCGGCCTTGAACGTGGCCGCATCATACGTGCTCGACATCTGATAGGCTCTCGTCAAAACGATGTAGCGAATCATCTTCTTGAACGACCAGCCGTCTTCCTGAAACTTCAGGGCCAGGTTGTCGAGCAATTCCGGATGCGTCGGCGTCTCGCCGTGCAGTCCGAAGTTGTCAACCACGCGGCTCAGACCTTGGCCGAACAGGTGCAGCCAGATGCGATTGACGACGACGCGCGATGTCAGCGGATGGTCTTTTTCCGTCAGCCAGCCGGCGAGTTCGAGCCGGCCGCTTTGCGAGCGATTGACCGGCTTGGTGTCGGGCGTCTTGGCGACGCTGAGGAAGCCGCGCTGCACGGCGCTGCCACGCTTTGTCGAATCGCCGCGAATGCAGATGGCGATGTCGGTAGCGGAGCCTTCGCGGATGCCCATGGCGTCGTCACCGGTTGATAGCTTGTGCAATCCGCCGCCTCCGCCTTTCTTGGCGCCCTTTGCCGCCGTGCCGCTCAGCATCTCCGAACTGTCGAAAATGCCTGCCAACGCGTAGTAGTCCTTCGTCGGAATCGGATCGAATTTGTGATCGTGACAGCGAGCGCAAATAATGGTCATCGACATGACGGCTCGACACGTGACGTCGAGTTGGTCGGCAACAAGGTCCATGCGATAATCGGGGTTGTTCTGCGCTCGCGGCTTGCTCGTCAATGCCAGGAAGCCCGTTGCGATCAGGTTCGTGTCTTTTTCCTTTGCGTCCTTGGCGGGCAGCAGATCGCCGGCGATTTGTTCGGTGATGAACCGGTTGTACGGCTTGTCGTCGTTGAAGCTCTTGATGACGTAGTCGCGATAACGCCAGGCGTGCGGGAACGCCGTGTTGTCGGCGTTGCCATTCGACTCGGCATATCGGGCGATGTCGAGCCAATAGCGGCCCCAGCGCTCGCCGAAGTGCGGCGACGCCAGCAGCCGATCGACGACTTTTTCCATCGCGTCGGATGACTGGTCGGCGACAAACGCGTCGACCTCGCTCGGCGTCGGCGGCAGGCCGATGATGTCCAGCGTCAGCCGTCGCAAGAGCGTCGCGCGATCGGCATCCTTGGCAGGCGTCAAACCCTTCGCTTCGATCTTGGCGAGCAGAAAACGATCGACGTCGCTTCGCGCCCAGCTGGCGTTCTTGACGGCCGGCGCCGGGTGCTTCTGCATCGGCTTGAACGACCAGAAGTTCTTGGCTTCCTCCATCGTGAGCTTCTTCCACGACGCGGTATCCGTGGTGCGCGGATCGGGAGCGCCCATCTTGATCCATTGCTCGAAGTCCGCGATGACGCTGGCCGGCAGCTTTTCCTTGGGCATCTTCAGGCCATCGTGCCGCAGGGCCTTCATCAGCAAGCTTTTGTCCGGATGGCCGGAGACGATCGCTGGTCCGGTTTCGCCGCCGGTGAGCAAGCCGGCTCGGCTATCGAGATAAAGGCTGCCCTTGAGCTTCGACGATTTGGCGGAATGGCATTCGTAGCAGTGAGTAACCAGCACGGGCCGAATCTTCGATTCGAAGAACTCGATGCCTTCGCGCGCCTGGACGATGGCGCCCTTCTGGGCTTGAGCGACACTGGGCCAAACCGCCGCTGCCAGCAGAGTGCAGAGCAAGAAGCCAAGGAGCTTGTTCATGGTCCCCATCCTCGTCGCCACCCAAAAAAGCCTTGGTCACAACATTATGGAACAGGTTATCAAGATATTAAACATTAAACACGCTGCATGCAAGGAGGTTCCGCGATTTTCTCGTTTCTGAGGCGGACACCGATCGTGTCGGAGCCGCAACGTCCTCGTAGGGACAGGCTGCCAGGTTGTCTCACACCGGTGTCCATCTCGCTTGGGGGACAATCTGGCAGCTTGTCCCTACACGAATCTGTTCCCTCGCCACAGCAAAGGAGCGACCAGGCGAAACCGCTTCCTGACTGTCCCGGCGCCGAGGCTTGCACCAAATTCGTTGCAAACCGTTGGCGATACGGTACAATCGCTTTAATCCAATCTATGGAGCCGCTCCCATGCGCTACCTTTTCATACTCGCCGCTTTGTTCCTGGCGTCTTCCGCTTTCGCCCAACAACCGACGCGGCCGCCGAACATTGTCTTCATCCTCGCCGACGACCTCGGCTGGACCGACGTCGGCTGCATGGGGACGAAGTACTACGAGACGCCCAACATCGACAAGCTGGCGGCGCGCGGGCTCAAGCACATGAGCTGGTATCATTCGCAAAACTGCACGCCGACGCGGGCCGCCATCATGACCGGCCAATACGCCCCGCGCACCGGCGTTTACACCGTCGGCTCGCTCGAACGCGGCGACCCCAAGGACCGCAAGCTGAACGTGCCGACCAACGTCACGCAACCGCCCATCGACCGCGTGCTCTTGCCCCAGGTCATGAAGGACGCCGGGTACGCCACCGCCATCTTCGGTAAATGGCACCTCGGCGAAATGGGCAAGTACCATCCCAGCAAGCGCGGCTTCGACGACGCCATCGTGTCCATGGGCAAGCACTTCGATTTCAACACCAATCCGAAGGTCCCGGTCCCCGCCGGCGCCTACCTGGCCGACTTCCTCACCGATCATGCCGAGAAGTTCATCGACAAGAACAAGGACCGGCCGTTCTTCCTGTACCTCTCGCACTTCGGCGTGCACACACCGTTGCAAGCGAAGAAGGAGTTGATCGAGAAGTACCAGAAGAAACCCGGCGTGGATGGCCACAACGATCCGGTGTACGCCGCCATGATCGAGAGCGTCGATCAGAGCGTCGGCCGCATCGTCGCCAAGCTCGAAGCGCTCAAGCTGACCGAGAACACCATCGTCATCTTCGCCTCCGACAACGGCGGCGTCGGCGGATACATGGCGGCCGGCATCAACGCTCGCAGCATCACCAGTAATCGTCCCCTCCGCGCCGGCAAGGGAACGCTCTACGAAGGCGGCTTGCGCGTCCCGTTCATCGTCGCCTGGCCGGGGCACATCCCGCCCGGCCGATCGACCGACGTGCCGGGCGTGCACGTCGATCTTCTGCCCACCTTCGTCGAACTCACGGGCAAAAAAGTGTTGCCCAAGCACACCCTCGACGGCGTCAGTCTCGCCAAGCTATGGAAAAACCCCGATACGAAAATTGACCGAGACGCCATCTACTTCCACTTCCCCGGCTACCTCGAAGCCGGCAAAGGCGCCAAAGCCGCCTGGCGCACCACCCCATGCGGCATGATGCGCAGCGGCGACTTCACCCTTTTGGAATACTTCGAGGACGGCCGCCTGGAACTCTACAATGTCAAAGACGACATCGGCCAGACCAAGAACCTCGCCAAGACAATGCCCGACAGAACGCGCGAGCTGCATCAAAAGATGATCGACTGGCGGCGCAACATCGGCGCCCACATGCCCACGTTGAAGAGATGAATGGCCCAAGAGAAAAGCGTCGTCGGTCCACGGCTTCATGCGGACCGTTTCTTGTTGATCAGCTTGACGATTTCCGGCACCAGTTCAGCAGGCACGATCATCATCGTCTGATTGTCATCATTCAGAGAGCGTTCGATTTCCGCGACTTGTTCGGCTTCGGTCATGTTCTCGTGGTGCTCCGCCAGCTGGGGTAATCCAGAATCGCGACTCCATCGCTGATCCCCTTTCGCAGATTCATTGCAGCGAGCCACCCACGGCGACGGTAGCCGGAATCCACTCGGCCTCGGAACACCGACGCCTGTCAGCAAATCAGGACGACCTCGGGCAGAAGAAGAACCTTGTCAAGATGATGGGAGAAGACGCGCGAATTGTACGAGAAGATGATCGCCTGGCGCAAGGACATCGGTCCTCAAATGCCGACGCCAAGGAACGCAAACGGCAAGTCAATCACGATTCCAACAATCGGAGGAGACTCGCCATGACCTGGGCACCCTGCTTTCAGTGCGGCGCCACCAAGTTCGGCGCGATCTTGCCCTCCGCTGGAGTAGAATACCGTCGTGCCCCCCTTAAACTGGAGTCGCGCGATGCGATCAGTCTTCTCCTTCATCACCGTTGTTCTGGCACTCCTCATCAACACCGCTTCGCTCGCGGCTCAACCGGCGCCTTGGTTCCGCGATGCGACCAAGGACTATGGGCCGATCGGCGGGGGCCAGCGGCGCTCGTTGATCTTGATGGCGACGGTTGGCCCGATCATATCTGCGATGGCAAGCTCTACAAAAACGACGCCGGTAAGCGCTTCATCGATGTCACCAAGGACTCCGGAGTCTCCGGCTCCGGGGCGGCCTGCGTCGCCGATGTCGATAACGACGGCAAGCCCGACTTCTATTTCTGCGGAGGGAACGTGCGGCTCTATCGCAACCTCGGCAACTTCAAGTTCGAAGACTGGACCAAGAAGATTCCGCCCAACAAGCACGCCCGTTCGCAGACCGCCGCCGTCGGCGATGTCGACGGCGACGGCAACGTCGATCTCTACGTCTCCAACTACGAGGACTGGAAGGATGACACCTATCCGTATCCGCATCTGCTCTATCGCAACCTCGGCGGCGATCGCGGCTTCGAACTCTGGTGGGAATCCAAGGGCGATCAGGTGCTGCCGGGACGCGGCGTCACCTTTCTCGATGTCGACGGCGACGGCAAACCCGAAATCTACGTGTCGAACTATCGCCTGGCGCCGAACTTCCTCTGGTTCTTCGACACCAGGTCGATTCTCAAAGATCGCGGCATGGAACTCGGCGCCGCGGGCAAGCCGGGACCGAAGATGCGCTACCCCAGCGGTGCGATCGTTCCCTGCTGCGGGCACACCATCGGAAGCTGCGTCGCCGATTTCGACAACGACACGCACCTCGACATCCTGGTCGCGAACTTCTCGCACCCGCCCGCTTACCAGAACCGCGTGCAGTTTCTCCGCAATGTTCCCCCCTCGCCCCCGGTGGGAAAGGGGAAGGGAGTGAGGGGGCGGCACTTCGAGGACATGGCCGACAAGGCGAAACTGCGCTGGCAGGAGAGCTATGCTGTCGCGGTCGCCGGCGATTTCGACAACTACGGCCTGGTCGACTTCTTCCTCACCACGGTCTATCCGGGAGACAAGAGCGTCCTCTACCGCAACCTGGGCGAGTGAAGATTCACCGACGTGACGAAAGCATCCGGCGTAACGACAGAGCAGACCTATCAAGCGGCCCTTGCCGACATTAACGGCGACGGGTTTCTCGATCTCGTCTCCGGCGGTAAGGTCTGGATCAACACGCTCGGCGAATCGTCCAAGCACAACTATCTCAAAGTGCGGTTGGAAGGCGCCGGTAAATGCAACCGCCTGGCCGTCGGATCGCGCGTCATCGTCAAAACGGGCGCGAAGACGTTCACGCGCCAGGTCGAAGCCGGCACCGACTCGGGCGCGCAGAACGATCTGACGCTCCACTTCGGCTTAGGGCTCCAGAAAGGCCCAGTTGACATCACCGTTCATTGGGCCGGCGGTGGCGTGACCACACGCAAGGCAGAAGTGAATCGGACTGTCAGCATGCGCAAGTCGTGACCGTTTTTGCGTTCGTAGGTCAGCCTTTCCTGCCTGACGGGCTTGACGAACCTACAGTCGGCCACGAACAATGGAAGTGCTCGCGAAACCCGCCCAGGAAGTGCCGAAATCGCCCGACGGCGTCGATCTATTTCTCAAAGTCTTGGCACATCACGAGGAAACCCATGAACACCCGCATCGGTCTTTGGTCCATGTTTAGCGCAGGGCTGCTCTTTGCCGGCTCGGCAACCGCCGACGCCCAGGTTCGAACCGTCAACTCCAATCTCTATCGCTCCAACCTGACCAAACCTGCCATCAAGCCGCTGTCGACGTTCAGGCCGAACAACGCCGGCTTCAACAACTATGTTCCCAACGCCAACGTCTTCGGCCTGTACCCCATTCCCTATGGCGTCAATCCCTACGGCTACAACCCCTCCGGCATCAGTTCCTACGGAGTTAACCCGTACGGCGTCAATCCCTATGGGTACAACCCTTACGGCATGAATCCGTATGGTTACAACCCTTACGGCGTGAACCCCTATGGCTACAACCCCTACAGCACGTACCAGGGCTTTTATCCGGGCGTGTTCAATCCGTACTTATACTTTCCCGGTGGATTCATCCCAGGCTTTTGAGCCGATCCACTACAAGCCGGAAGCGTAAGCGGCGGGCCCTCGCTGAACCCGTCGCTGACGCTTCCGGCTCGCAAATACAGTGCTCATTTTCGTTGCTTGAGGAGTTCCAGCATCGCGTCGCCCATCGAATGGCCGATGCGCGTGAACCAGATGGCGCTGCCG
>VGZI01000080.1 GCA_016872605.1 Planctomycetota bacterium | reverse complement strand
ACGGGACGGCCGCGAAAGACTATGATGGCGCTCTCAAAGGCGTGATCGTCGGCACCGTGAAGTTCGACGGCGACGCGCCGAAGGCCGAGTATGACACGCGCATCGGCGAATCGAAGGAAAAGGCGATGTGCGAGGCAGGGCCAGCCAAACACAAGAACAAACAAGACTGGCTCGTCAAAGATGGCAACGTCGAGAACGTCATCGTCTCGCTCAAGCCGAAGGACGGATTCAAGTTCAAGATCGACGACGCTTTGAAGACCAAGTACAAGAAAACCGTCGAATTGGATCAGCCGTTCTGCAATTATGCTCCACGCGTGATCGGCGTCTACGCCGACGTGCAAGATTTGTTAGTCAAGAACTCCGCCAAAGTCGTCCACAACACCGTGATCAAGGGCAATGACAAGATCAACGGCAAGAAGGATTCGGGCAACATCCCGGCAGGTGAATCGTTCAAGGTCGGCGTTCTGAAAATGGAACGCGAACCGATGACTGTCTCTTGCAGCATGCACGGATGGATGACCGGCTCGGTCGTAACCTTTGATCATCCGTACTTCGCGGTCACGGGGGAAGATGGCAAGTTCCGCATCGAGAACGTTCCGGTCGGCGCCGAGCTGTCGGTCGTGTATTGGCACGAGCAGACCAAAGAACGGGTGCACGCTGCCGCCCACACGGTCACAGAGGGCGACAACAAGATCGAGATCAAGATCAAGAACTAAGCCGATTCGCAGTGTTTTCCAAGAAAGCTCGTGGCAACCGCGCCGCGGGCTTTCTTTTTCGCCCATTTCGGCGCATGATGGATGCCATGAAGATCCTCCTCCTCGGCGTGGCGGGGCAACTGGGCAGACTGCTGACGGCGACGCTCCGCGGCAATATCGTCGCCCTCTCGCACGCCGACGCTGACCTGCGCTGCCCCGATCAAGTTCGGCTCGTGCTCACTCAGCATCGCCCCGATGTCGTCATCAACGCGGCTGCCTTCACGCAGGTCGATCGCGCGGAGTCGGACCGGGCCGGGGCGCTTGCCGTCAATGCTGACGGCGTGCGCGATCTTGCAATTGTGTGCCGAGATATCGATTGCACGCTGGTTCACTTCAGCACCGACTATGTGTTTGGCCAAGATGTAGCTCGTACGGCTCCGTATCGGGAGACTGATGCGCCGGGGCCGATCAACGTGTATGGCGCGAGCAAGCTGGCAGGCGAGGAGTTTGTGCGGGCGATCTGTCCTCGGCACTTCGTCATTCGGACCTGCGGGCTCTATGGTCCGAATGCAAACAACTTTGTGGAGACGATGCTGCGAAAGGCGGCGGCGGACGGCGCTATTCGCGTGGTTGCTGATCAGACATGCACGCCGACCTCCGCGCTCGACTTGGCCGAGGCCGTCGGCAGCCTGCTCGATTCCAGCGCATACGGTCTTTATCATGTCACGAACTCCGGAGCATGCACGTGGCACGAATTCGCGCGGACGATCGTTGAAATCTCGAAAGCAAGCGTGACGCTTGAAGCAATTTCGAGCGCGGAGTATGCCTCCCCCGCGCGGCGGCCTCGCTACAGCGTGCTCTGTAATGATCTTTGGGTTCGGCATGGATTTGCTCGCCTACGCCCGTGGCAAGAGGCGATTGAGGCTTACCTCCACCGAGGGAGATCATCCAAGTGAGCGGGCGGCATGTCCGGTTTGCGTCGAAATGCTTATGATGTTCCGTAACAACGTTTCGAATCACAGCAAGGGGGCAGCGCATGAGAACGCTCAAGATCAGTCTCGCCTTCGCCGCATTGGCTGTTGTCGCGGGCATTGCCTACGTCGCGCAGCAAGGCGACTCGGCCGGCGCAAACATCGTTTCGGCCGCGGAGAAGTTCATCTCCTCGCTCAACGCGGACCAAAAGAAACAGGCGATGTACGCTTTCGACAGCGATGAGCGATTCAACTGGCATTTCATTCCACTCCAGGATGCCAAGACGCGCAAATACACGCGCAAAGGGCTGCCGATGGAAGAGATGACCGCCGACCAGAAAAAGGCGGCGCTGGCGCTCATCAAAGCCGGACTGAGCGAATCGGGCAACATCGCGGTGACGACCATCATGAGCCTCGAAGCCATCTTGCTCGAACAGGAGGGGCCCAAGAGCGCCATGGTGCGAAACCCCGGCTGGTACTTCTTCACCATCTTCGGCACGCCGTCGAAGACCGGGAAGTGGGGCTGGCGCGTCGAAGGCCATCACTTGTCCATGAACTTCACCATGCAAGGCACGCAAGTGGTGTCCTCCACGCCTTGCTTTTTCGGCGCCAACCCGGCTCAGATCAAGGATGGGCCGAATGCGGGCAAACGGATTCTTCCCGATGCCGAGGACTACGCGATCGCGCTATTCAAATCGCTCGACGATGGCCAAAAGAACGCCGCCCATCAGGCCAAGCACTTTGATGAACCGGGAGCCAGGCTCAAGCGTCCCAAGATGGAAAAAGCGGTCGGCCTGTCGGCGGCGAAGATGACCAACGCGCAGCAAGACACGCTGATCAAGGTAATCAACGCCTACGTCGGACGTATGGCGCCGGACGTCGCCAAGGAAGAATTGCGCCAAGTTAACGACGCGGGAATTGACAAGATTCACTTCGCCTTCAGCGGCTCGCCGGAACCGGGCAAGGGATATACTTACCGCCTGCAAGGTCCGACCTTTGTCTGCGAGTTTCTGAATGTCCAACCGGATTCGTCCAAGAAGAAGAACCCAGCCAATCACATTCACAGTTGTTGGCGCCGCACCACAGGCGACTTTGGATTGTAGCGAACTCGTTTAGCCCCGCCTTGACAAGGCGGGCGGCAGGTGCAACGACCGTTATGCCGGCCATTCCACTCGAACAAGCGCTGTTCTATCGCCCCGACGGCGCAACGCCGAACTTGATCGCGCGCTCGCCCGGATTCGACGCCGCCTGGATTGCCGAGGCGCAGCATCTGGTCTTTGGCTTCGGCGATCGCCGGGTCGGCATGCGCTGTCCGCTGACGGTATTCGCACAGCCGATCGACCCAAACCATGTCGCCGTCGTGCGGGTGATGGACGATGTCGGTGAAGGCGGTCCGAACGGATTGCGATTTCACTTCCTGGTCGTTTCTCTTGAAAGCTACGAGGCCTGGATCCGCGATCCGTTTATGCTGGCGGAGAAGGTCGCGCCAACCTGGCAACCAGCCGACGCCCTACCCAGCTTGACGATTCCCGAAGAAGCGTTTTCGCCGCGCACTCTCGCGCAGTTGCAAGATGTGCTTAAGCGGATCAAGGCATCGGCGTTGAAAGAAGGCGAGGACCCCGAGGCGCCCGATTTCGAGCGGACCATCGAAAACTCCGAAAGCCCCGCGCTCTTGGGGGGCGCTCAGATTCTGGTCGACGGCGGCCGTCTCGTCTTCGAACGCCCTGAAGGCGACTTGCGCATGGTGTCGGGCCTGTGGCTGCTTCTGCCAGAGGAAACGCGCTGCCGTCTCTGGCCCGCGAGCTTCGCATTCAGTCGCGACCTGGAATTCGATGTCCTGGTCGTGCCGCATCTGGGTGAAGTTCCACTCGAGAGTTACACGACCGAAGAGCAGGCCGCCGACTATCCGGAAGGTGCTTACGAAGTAGCTTTGCAAAGCGCCGTCGAGACCGGAACACAGGACGATCTCGATGAAGTGTTCAGCCGGCGCGACAGCCATTCGACGATTCGGCTAGCACTCATCTGCTTGATCCTGGTGTCGGCCATCGTTATCTTGAGCCGATTCATCGACTTCGCGCCGGCCCCGCCGCAGACCGGTCCGACGGTGCCGCAGCAACAAGCGGCCGCGGCTGCGGGTATCGTCGGCGTCGGCGATCCGTTCACGTCGTTCGGCATGATCCTGTATGGAAAAACGATATGGAAAGGCGACACGAAGTGATTGCCGTTTAGCCGCGGTTCGAAGAACCGCGCGGGTCTGTGGCGCGCGGCTAAACAAGGAGCGTGACGAGTGGCTGATGACGAAAAGGTCCTGGTCATCCCGACGTCGGTTTTCCATGGCGTGGGTGTTTTTCAGGGTCTGTGCCGGGATGTCGATCGCTATGCGCCGACGCTGCTGGACCCGGCTCACTTCTCGTTCATGCCGCGGTCACTGGCTGAGCACGATCCGAGCTTCAAGCAACTCATTCCGTATGTGATCTTGCGCTATCGCGATCAGTTGTTTCACTACACGCGAGGTCAGGGGGGCGGCGAGAAAAGGCTGCGGGCGTTGCGCTCGGTCGGCATTGGCGGGCATATCAATCCCCAAGACCAGGACGCCGCGGCGCACCCGTATCGCCAGGGGATGCTGCGCGAGTTGGCCGAGGAAGTCGTTATCGACACCGCGTATGACGAATCGTGCATCGGCTTCATCAACGACGACGCGACGCCGGTCGGCCAAGTGCATCTCGGCGTCGTGCATCTATTTGAATTGGAGCGCCCGGCCGTGTCCCGTCGCGAGGAGCATCTGACGAACGCTGGCTTCGCGCCGATCCATGAGTTAGTGCGCGACATGGACGCGTTTGAAACGTGGTCGCAGTTCGTGCTCGATGAGCTGGCGAGCCGAGTCCCGTAAGGGGCCGGTTGTCCCTCAACCGGCTGCTTATGCAGCTCTGCTCGCCGAATACAATACACCCGTGCAACTTCGAGGGGTTCGCCATGGCCGATCGCCGCATTCCTGTTACCGTCTTGACCGGATTCTTGGGAGCAGGCAAAACCACGCTGCTCAACCACATCCTCACCGCGCATCATGGCAAACGCATTGCCGTCATCGAAAATGAATTCGGCGAGATCGGCGTCGATCAGGACCTTGTCATTCAAAGCGAGGAAGAAATCTTCGAGATGAACAACGGCTGCATCTGCTGCACCGTCCGCGGCGACCTCATCCGCATCCTCGGCAAGCTGCTCAAGCGCAAGGACAAGTTCGACTTCATCCTGATCGAGACGACCGGCCTGGCCGACCCCGCGCCCGTTGCGCAAACGTTCTTCTCCGACGAAGAGATGAAAGCGAAGCTCGAGCTCGACGCCATCGTCACCGTCGTTGACGCCAAGCACATCGTTCAACATCTCGATGAGTTGCGCGAGCCGGAAGAGCAGGTCGCGTTCGCCGATGTCATCCTGCTCAACAAGACCGACCTCGTCACGCCGGCCGAGCTTGACGCTTTGGAGGCGAAGATTCGCGCCATCAACGCGACGGCGCCGATTCATCGCTGCCAGAACGCCATCATCGACATGGACAAGATTCTCAACGTCAACGGCTTCGACCTCGACCGCGTGCTGGCGATCAATCCGAACTTCCTGGAAACTGATGCCCACGAACACGAGCACGATCAGGATGTCTACTCGGTCGGCATCACGATTCCAGGCGATCTCGATGACAAGAAGCTCAACAACTGGCTGCGAGAGCTGCTGATGCAGGAAGGTCCGGACATCTTCCGCATGAAAGGCGTCTTGAGCATCAAGGGCGATCCGCGCCGCTTCGTCTTCCAGGGCATCCACATGCTGTTCGACGGCCGACCGGATCGCCCGTGGGGCAAGTCGGAAGAGCGCGAGAACAAGCTGATCTTCATCGGCCGCAAGCTCAACCGCGAACGGCTGGAAGAGGGTTTTCGCCGATGCTTGACGTAACGAGGCTCGTAGGGACAAGCTGCTAGCTTGTTCCGGAACGAACGGTGCGGTGGATCGGGGACAAGCTGGCAGCTTGTCCCTACGAACAATCCAAGGAATCGCCAATTGGCAAGTCTCAACCCGTCTTCCTGGTTCCGCAGCAGGCTATCGAAGCTCTGGGAAGCGAGCATCGACGGGCACGTGGTGTCGCTGGCCTGGTCCTCGCCGCTCGGGCTCATCGCGGCGGCGTCGGCGGATGGACCGATCGTTTTGTTCGATGCCAGGACCGGGCACTCGCGACATACGCTGGCGGGCCATGGGTTCGGCACGGCATGCGTCGCGTGGTCGGCCGACGGCAAGTACCTCGCGTCGGCGGGGCAGGACGGCAAGGTTCGCACCTGGGATCCAGCAACCGGCACGCAGATCAAGGAGATGCCCGGCGGCGCGGCCTGGGTCGAACGCGTTGCCTGGTGTCCGACCGCCAATCTCCTCGCGTCGGCGGCGGGCAAGAAGCTGCGTCTGTGGAACCTTGATGGCGTCATGTTGCGCGAGTTCCCCGATCACCCCAGCACCATCATGGATTTTCAATGGAAGCCCAAGTCGTCGGTGCTGGCGTCGACAGCGTACGGGAAGCTCTTTTTCTGGGATGCACAAGCTGCCGCCGCGACAACCCAACCGAAGCCGATGCGCGAGTTCTCCTGGGCCGGGTCGATGTTGGCGCTCGCCTGGAGCCCCGATTCGAAGCACATCGCGGCCGGGGCACAGGATTGCACCGTCCATTTTTGGGTGCTTAAGACTGGCGACGATTTGCAGATGTCCGGCTATCCCACCAAGGTGCGCGAGCTAACCTGGGACGCCACGGGCCGATACCTCGCGACCGGCGGCGGACCGACGCCGTGTGTCTGGGACTTCGCCGGCAGAGGACCGGCTGGCTCGACTCCCGTGCAACTCGAAGGCCACCAGGACAACGTCAACGTTTTGACCTACCAGCGCCAGAGTCCCTTGCTCGCGTCCGGCGGCGACGACGGGCTCATCTTTCTCTGGCAACCCGACAAGCAGAAAAATGCGATCACGCAGGTCAAGCACAACGCTGCCGTCTCGCAACTCGCCTGGTCCGCGGACGATCGGCAACTCGCGGTTGGCGCGGCGTCAGGCGAAGTCGTGCTTTTCTCCGTGGCGCAGTGAGTTGGCGCGGAATCTATGATGGCGACGCTTCGATTCCGAATCTCCGTGAAGTAGTGTCTCACACTCGCTGTGTGGACTCAAACTCGGTGTTTGCGTTGGCGAACGATCGTGTGTCAAAACTATCAATCAACCGTGCGGATGCGGAAAGTGAATTCACCGTATGCCAATTCGCACGCGGCGGTATGCCACCTCGGGGGTCGAGAAACCCTCGCGTCGCTGTGTTTTCGACTCGTGAGTATCAGGGCCGACGCATGCCTGCATGGGCAGAAGTTGCGAAGGAATCCGCCACGACAACCTTATCGCGCCGTAGTGAGTTGCTTCAAGATCGCGTCGGCGGCACTTGCGTAATCGACGGCGGTGGCTTCGAGAATTCGCAAGCCGGCGTTGGGCCCGCGCTGCACATAGCAGGTCAGACGGATGCCTTCCGGGACTAGCACTTGCTCTTGCTCGACGACGCCGAGGTCCTGAAGTTGCTTCGACAGCAACTCGGCACTCGCAGGCAGCGCGGCGCTTGCGGGGAGGACGGGTGTCCTTTCGTCGGCAGCCGCGGTCGGGGGCGTTCGCCATGTCGTGACGGGCTCGGCGAGCGCGATGATCGGTTTGCTGTCGGGGACCGGCTCGACCTTGGGGTTCGGATTGGGCGGGATGTACCCTGGAACGCCAGGCGCGCCAGCGGGCCGATTGAAGAAGGACGGTCCGGACGAGTTGCTGTCGTCGATGCGGAGCGGCTGGCCCAGCAGACCTTGCGAGCTCATCGTCGCCAAGGTCGCCGTGTTGGTGGAGGTCAGCGAGGTCGGTAATCCCGGGACGCCAGCTTGCTGATAGCTTTGCGGCGCCCTGGGGCCGGCCGCAGTTTTCGGCACGCTGGTCGGCTTGGGCATCCCGGGCGGTTCGAGGACGCCGAGGATCGGATCGGGGCCCGGAGCGGCGGCGTGTTGCGTGCTGGAGCATCCATTCATCAGGCCCAAGAGACCGCACAGGGCCAGCGCGATCCAACGCTTGGCCGATCCTGTTTGCCCAGCTTGTCGCGGATTCGCCATTTTCGCATACCTGCCGATCTTGAGAAGCGCACCGTCTCCAATAAAAAGGTATCGGTATTCCGTAGTGGAGACCTTTAGCTTTTCCGCGATTCGTTCTGTGGATCTATGGCGCTTCGCGAGCGCAATACGTAAACGCAACACACGAGAAACGACATGACCGCAGCGACTATCGCCGTCGTTGGAGGCGACGGCATCGGGCCCGAAGTGATTGAGCAGGCGATTCGCGTCACCGACGCCGCCTTGAAACACGAGGGCATCCGGTTCGCCTGGAACCGCCTGCCCTGGAGTTCCTCCTACTACAAGCAAACGGGCAAGATCATTCCCGACGACGGCTGGGACACGCTCCAAAAACACGACGCGATCCTGTTCGGCGCCATCGGCTCTCCCGATGTTCCCGACACGGTGACGGTCCACGGCCTCTTGTTGCCGATGCGCCGCAAGTTCGATCTGTACGTCAACCTGCGGCCCGCGTATCTTTTTGACGGCGTGCAGTCGCCGCTGCGTGACAAGGCGCCGGGCAGCATCGACATGCTGGTTTACCGCGAGAACACCGAAGGCGAATACGCCCCGATCGGCGGCCGGCTCTACCCCGGCACGCCGAACGAGACGGCGGTACAAACATCGGTGTTCACTCGGCGCGGCTGCGAGCGCATCATGCGCGCCGCCTTCGAAGCTGCCCGCAAAAGGCCACGCAAGAAGCTGACGTCGATTACGAAATCCAACGCTCAGGTTCACACGCTCGGATTGTGGGACGAAGTCTATCGCGACGTGGCCCGGCAATATCCGGATGTGCAGTCGAACTCGCTGCTCGTTGATGCCGCCGCCATGGATTTCGTTCGGAAGCCTGAGGTGTTCGATGTGGTGGTGGCGTCGAATTTGTTCGGCGACATCCTGACCGACTTAAGCGCGATCATCACCGGCAGCGTTGGACTCGGGGCGAGCGCGAACATCAATCCGGAACGAGCGTTTCCGAGCATGTTCGAGCCGTTGCACGGATCCGCTCCCGATATTGCGGGAAAGGGCATCGCCAATCCTTTGGCGGCGATTTTGTCGGCGAAATTGATGCTCGATCATCTCGGCCATGCCCGGAGCGCCGCTGCCATGCATTCGGCAATCGCACGCGTGCTCAAGGAAGCCAAAGTCCGCACGCCCGATCTCGGCGGGAAGGCGACGACCGTCGATATCGCCGATGCCGCCATCGCTGCATTAGCGTAGAGGCTTACTCGTTCGCTCACCAAAAGCGAGCGGTTAAGCGATCTAATAATCGGAGAACTGCCATGAAAACGAAGCTCGCGTGCCTGCTGGTTGTTGCGCTGACACTCGGCGCCGGTGGCGAATCGGAGCAAAAGCAGGAGGTCGCCAAATTCGCCGGAACGTGGGCATTGAGCGAATGCCGTTATGACGGACGAGATCACTCCAGCTTGAAGTTCAAGGTGGTTTTCAGGGGGAACGAAGGCAAGATCGAAGGCAACGACAAGGTGGCCAGCGAGTATGACAAGATCAAGTTCAAGCTCGACGCAACCATGACGCCGAGAGCGATCGACATCACGGTGTCTGCCGGCAGCCAAACCGATGCGACCATGCAGGGCATCTACGAATTCAAGGACGGTGAACTCCGCATTTGCGCCAAGGTCTTCGGAAATGGTCGTCCCAAGGATTTCGATGCGCCCGACGGTTCAAGCTCGGTTTTGCTTGTGCTCAAGCGGGAATCGAAATAGCGCCGCTTAGCCGGACGCGCGAGCGACGAACTCGGGTTCCGTTGCGTGTACGTCCGGCTAAGAGTCTATCCGGGAAGGCCCGTGGGGCACGTTTTCAACGTGCCACGTCCGGTGTTTTTCCGGGCTCTGGCACGTTAGAAACGTGCCCCACGCAGCTTGCCGGATAGACTCTAACAACCCGCTATACATTCGTCGCGGGGAAGTCGAGATCCAAATCCAGCTTGTTGTCGTTGCGAACGAAATTGTTGGCGAGCCAGTTGAGAATCGCTTGCATGCGAGCCGAACTCCACCCCGATGCCGGCGGCGCACTCGGATTCTTGGACAACCCCGGCATCTGAATGGCGTCAACGAAAAACACGTTGAACTGCGACGGACGGTTCATGAACGTCATCGGAACGAAAACGCCTTGCGCCTTCGCATTGGTTTTAGCGATTGCCGCCGGTGCACTGGTCGTCAGGCTCAACGTCCAGTTGTCGAGATAGCCGCCATCGAGGTAGTACGAATCGCGGACTTCGAGCTTCCAGACGCCATTCGGATTCTTCCCGTTCATGCCGGTTAGAGCCGAATAGGGCCGGAAGGAGCCGGTGAAGGGCGCCGCGCCATTGAGAATGCTCGCGCTGGCGGAGTCGTCGAAAGTGGTGTTAAGCAGGTTGTCCCCGCTGCCGCCCTGGCGATTGAAAAGCGTGATGCGTGTGCCATCCGGCGCAATGAGCGTGATCCGCAAGTCGCTGTCCCAGGTGTGGTAGATATTGACTTTGACATCGACATCCCGAACGGCTCCCGTAAGCCCGGCAACGCTGATGCTGGAGGTGACGGTTGACGGATAATTCGCGCTAATGATCAGGTCGGTGTTGTTGGTGAACGACCTGGCCGAGCTTCCCGGATTGACGACGACGCTGGCGCTGGCGGACGCCGTGCCGCCTTTGCCGTCGCTGATGCCATAGGTGAATGAGCCAGTTCCGGTAAATCCGGAACTGGGCGTGAAGATGACGCTGGTGCCGGAGATGACCGCTGTGCCGTTGAGGACATTGCTGACGCCGGTAATGGTGAGCGGATCGCCGTTGGGGTCGCTGTCGTTCGCGAGAACGTTGACGGTGACGGGCGTGTTTGCTGTCGTGGTCGCGTTGTCGGCGATGGCGACGGGTGGCGGGTTTCCCGTGCCTCCGCCGGTGTAGGCCTGGACCGTTCCGGTGACGCGATAGTTGCCCAGGCTGGCGTAGCTTGAGAACCCGTTGGTCAGAGGATCGCCCTTGCCGACGCCGCTAACTTTCAGGAAATACTGCCCGGCGCTGGGAAGGGTAATACTGACAACCGCGTTGAGGGCGCCCGGCGTGTTGACGCTGGTCAGGAGCGTGCCGCCGGCGTTGTAGAGGTCGGCCTTCACGGCCAGGTTCGGACCGAGGTTGAGCGGATCGACCTTGAGCGAAATCGCGCCGGCGTTAGAGTAGAACGAGAACCAATCCGAATCCGTATTACGTTCGACGATGCCGTACAGCGGACTGACGACGGAGTCTCCCGACGGAAGCAGGGTGAAAGCACTGGCCTGGGAGCTTCCATAATCGTCGGAGCGATAGGCAAAGCCGTTCTGCGTGGTGATGATGTTGAGATCGTCTTCACGGTTGTTGGCGCCTGAGTATTCGCCCTTGCTCCACTGGGTGACGTTGGGATTGTAGGCAGCCCCCATGATCGGGCCCCATGCCGTCACTCCGGTTCCGTGTCCGCCGTAGTAGCCCAGCGTTGCGGTGCCGTCGTGATTCAGGCCGAGTGAGTGTCCGGCTTCGTGTGTGGCCGCTTCGGCGATCCCCTTTTCGCCGCTGTTGAAGACATACACCGGGGTTAAGTCGCTGAAGTTGAACGAGCCTATGTAAGCGACTCCGCCAGAACCTGGGGCCGGCGCATCGTTGGGGGTGATAACGACGCGGATGCCCCAGCGGTCGTCACCCGTGCCCGACTTGCGCAGGGCTTCCGCTCCGGGATCCTGCGTCGTGACATCAATATTGAAGGGAGCGAAGTCCTCGGCCACGCGGACCCAGACCCTCTGGATGATCTGTTTTTCGGCGTCCGTGAACGTTGGGCCGTTGCCGGAGTAATCCCAGGCGGGGCTGGTGAGATTGTCCCAACTGGTGCCGGTGACATTGCCTGTCGTGTAGCCGTCAAAATCGAGGAAGACCGTGTGCTTGGCGGTCGGATTGCTGTGAAGCTGGAAGGTCTGCGCGAGATCGTAAACGCCGGCGCCGATATCCCACATCTGCGCGGCCGAGAGCACTTGGCGTTCTTCCAATGATTCGACTTGCAGAAACGCATAGCGAGAGGGACGGCTGGGCTTGCGGGACGTGAAGAATTTCAACATGTGCGCGGACTCCATGCGACGGGGTCAATAAGGATGGTAGCTGGACGGGAAATGGTCGGGGCGAATTGTTAACTCATGTGAATAGTAGGTCGCTGTTCTCGTTCTGACAAGCGGCCCTACGCCAAAATTCAGATCCTGAAGCGCAAGCGAAGCGCGTGCGCCGGCCTCTTGACAAGCCTAGACCGATCGGACTAAAATTACACTTCCCAGTCTAGTAAAGGCCGACAAGCGTTTTGCCGTGCCGATCGATCGAAGCGGTCCCACAACATATACGCAGCGTTATAACACGACTTGCGAGATTTCATGAAAAACGGCCGCATCAGCATTGGCGCCATTCGCCGCGAGCAGATCGTGGACGCCGCGGTTGCCGTCATCAATGAGCAGGGGATACAGAATCTGTCGCTCTCAGAGATCGAGAACAAGATCGGCATGAGCCGCGGGCAGCTGACGTATTACTTTCGAACCAAGGAAGACATCCTGTTGGCGGTATTCGATCGGCTCATCATGCTGATGGGAGAACGGCACGGGCAGGCGGAGATCGATCGGTTGCCGTGGCTCGACATCGTCCGGCACGTTCTGGGCATCGTGCTGGCCGACCCGCCGGCGCATCCGGAGTTTCACGCCCTGCAGCACGCATTCTTGTCGCAGATCAGCCATCGCGCCGACTTCCGCCGCCGCTTGGCCGACTTGTATGAGCACTGGCGCAGCCGCAGCGCCAAGGCGCTCAAGCGGGACATGAAGCGCGGCGCCGACCGGCGTGCCGCGCCGCTCGTCGTGGCGACGTTAGTACAAGCGATCTTCCACGGACTCGCCGTCCAACGTGCTGCCGATCCGCATGCCGTCGATGCCGAAAAGATCACCGATCTCTGCCTCGACATACTGCAATCGTACCTCGGATTACCCGACACGCCGCTGAAGCGTCGCTCCCCGCGCCGCGGCAAGAAAAACGCAAAGGTGTCTCATGGCCGAAACTGAAACGACCAGCAGTGACAACGGATCGCTTACCGACCGCGTGAAGTCGCTGCGCCTGACCGAGTCCGCCGAGTCGGACGGCAACGCGTGGTGGTGGCTGCCCTGGTCGCTCTGCGGGGTACTTCTGTGCGTAAGCGCCGGCCTCGCGCTAGAGGCTTTTTCCCCCATCGACGACGAGATGATCAAAAAGCTTGCCGCGGATCGCGGGCTTGACGTGGACAAACAGTCGTCCAATTCCGAGGCCCTCGCAAAACTCGGCCTGGGAAACTCCGTCGGACCGAAAACCGAAATCGCTCTCGAAGGCAAAGGCTACATCGTTCCCTTCAGCCTGATTCAAGTCAGCCCCAAGGTCGGCGGCACGGTCATGAAGCTCTACATTCGCGAAGGGATGCCCGTCGAAAAAAACGACGTCCTGGCAGAACTGGAGGAGATCGAGTACAAAGCAGAATTCGACGGTCATGGCAGCGCCAAGAAGGCCGCACAAGCTCGCCTCGACAAACTGACCAAGTACCGACCGGAGGAGATTCGCCAGATAAAGTCCGAGCTTGACGAGGCGCGTTATCAGCTCGACCCCATGGAGAAGGAGTTTCAGCGCAGCATCGTCATGAAACAGCGCGGCGCGCTGGCGCCGAAGGATTACGAGTCTGCCGAGAGCAGTTTTCGATCCATGAAGGCCCGTGTCGAAAAATTGCAACTGGCATATGATCTGATGCTGAAAGGGCCGCGTGATGCCGAGATCGACGCGATGCGTGCTGAGTTCAAGAAAGCTGAATCCGATCTCGTCAAAGCCAAGTGGCGTTACGAAAATACTCAGGTCCGCGCGCCGATCAAGGGGATCATTCTGAGCAAGAAAACGGAAGAGGGAAACATCGTCAATCCATCAGCCTTTTCCAATGGCCTGTCTGCAAGCCTGTGTGAAATGGCTGACTTGCATAATCTCGAAGTCGACCTGTCGATTGCCGAGCGCGACATCGGAAAGCTCTTTGCGGGCCAGGACTGCAGGATTCGTGCCGAGGCTTTCCCGGAGCGGATCTATCCGGGATACGTGTCGCGCATCATGCCGATGGCCGACCGGGCGAAGTCGGCGGTGCCGGTGCGCGTAAAGATCAACTTCCCCGCCGTCGACATGAAGGGCAAGCCGCTGGACAAGGACAAGCAAGGCGAATTCCTGCGGCCCGAGATGGGCGCGATCGTGACTTTCCTGAGCGGTCGATCCGAAAAATGGGCTGCTGCCGAGAAGAAGGAAACTACAGAGGAACGCAAGTAAGCGAAGAGACGTGCGTGGGATGTTACGATCCCTTGTCCACGGATGCTCTTGAATCCTAATCTGCGTTCATCCGCGGTTTACTTCTTGTGAGAGGACCTCATGCCCGAACCGATCATGCGTATTCGCAACGTCATCAAATCCTTCACACGCGGCAGTGAAGAGATCACGGTGCTGCGCGACCTCAATCTTGACGTCGCCGAAGGGGAGTTCCTCGGCATCATGGGGCCGTCGGGTTCAGGGAAAACGACGCTGCTCAATCTCATCGCGGGGCTCGACAAGCCGGATCGCGGCGAGGTCTGGATTGGCGGCCATTGCGTTTCGGCCATGTCCGAGTCGGAGCTCGCTTCCTGGCGTACACGGAACATCGGGTTTATTTTCCAGTTCTACCACCTGCTACCGGTGCTGACGGCGTACGAGAATGTGGAACTGCCGCTGTTGCTCTTGCCGCTCGATTCCGCCAAGCGCGACCAGCAGGTTTTGACCGCCCTGGAACTCGTCGGATTGTCGGACCGCATGTATCATCAGCCGGGACAATTGTCCGGTGGCCAACAACAACGCGTAGGCATCGCACGGGCCATCGTCACCGATCCGACGCTCATCGTCGCGGACGAACCGACCGGCGATCTCGACGCGCGGTCCGCGCTGGAGACCATGAACCTGTTGTGTGAATTACAGAAGGTGCTGAAGAAGACGATCCTCCTGGTCACCCATGATCCCCACGCCGCCGAGCGCGCCCAGCGGATCGTACATTTGGAAAAGGGTCAGCTTCTCGAGACGGCCGAGATGCACGCCCAAGGGCTGCTCACGCCGCCTGCATCGAGCGCAATCCAGTCCGGCGTGCCGACAGCAGACGACAACAAGGGAATTCGCGACGGAAAATGAGCCCAACAACACGCGCGAATCGTAGACTTCATGCTCCGCGTGATGACACCATCACGCGGAGCGTGATGTCCACGGTTCGAATCGCGGGGGACCAATCGATGCACTTCGCGGATCGACTGCTCGCTGCTTGCAAAAAAAAGGGGAACGCCGTCTGTTGCGGCATCGACCCACGCTGGGACATACTGCCGTTGGAGATTCGCCAACGTCATCCGGAGCTGACGCTCGAAGCAATGGCAGCGGCTTTCGAGGAGTTCGGCATGCGCGTCCTCGACATCGTCGCGCCGCTTGTTCCGATCGTCAAACCGCAAAGCGCGTTCTTCGAATCGTGTGGCCCCGCAGGCATGCTCGCTCAGCAACGCGTGTTGGCGAAGGCTCGAACGCTTGGTCTGATTACCATCCTCGATAACAAGCGCGGCGACATCGCTTCCACGGCCGAGGCCTACGCCGACGCGGCCTTGGCCGGCACGCAGTTCGAGGGGCGTCGGCATCCGGTTTGGAACGCGGACGCCTTGACCGTTAATCCCTACCTGGGTCGCGATGCCGTCGAGCCGTTCCTGGCCAGCGCTCGTCGGTGCGAGGGGGGCGTGTTCGTGCTCGTGCGTACGAGCAACAAGGGCGCCGGCCAATTTCAGGACCTGCGCTGCAACGACAAGCCGCTCTATCAGCACGTGGCCGAAGCGGTCGGCGCCTGGTCGGCGGAGAACGTCGGCGCTTGCGGCTTCGGCGATGTCGGCGCGGTCGTCGGCGCCACGCATCCGGCAGAGTTGGCGCTTGTTCGCAAGTGGATCCCAAACGTTATCTTTCTCGTCCCCGGCTACGGCGCACAAGGCGGGAGTGCGTCGGATATCGCCGCGGCATTTCGTTCGGATGGGATAGGCGCGATCGTCAACAGCTCACGCGGAATCACCGCGTGCTTCAAGCCCGATGAGCCGAAATGGGAAGAAGCGATCGAACGCGCGACGCGCGCCACGATCGCAGATTTGCAGAGGTGAGAGGAGTTGCTACGCAGCAAGCGACCTACACATCACGGCCCGAGAAGTGGTACATACCGATCAATGCGGTCATGCCGGACGCCGCTAGACTTGTCAACATCAGCTTGCTCAACAGGTTCCAGTCGTACCAACCCTTGAGGACGCTGGGCAGGCCTTGTATCGCGCGCTCCGGCGATGGAAAAGTCCCGGGCAGTTGCGACAGAACGAATCCTGTGCCATAGAGCGTGATCCAGACGACCGCGATGCTCACCAGCGTGTTGCTCGACATGGCGCTGACGCTTACGCCGAATGTCCCGACAAACACCAGAAGCGACGCGACTACAAGCAGGGCGACGGCGCAGCCATGCAGAGTCAGTGCGTCGCTGTGCAACATGTAGTATGCCGCGCCCAGCACGAGGCTGCCCTTGGCGAAGAATGTGATCAGCACCAATCCCAATCGCGCATGAAGTTTGCCGAGGAAGTACTGGTAGCGACTTATGCCTCGACTCAGAATGGAGTCGGCCATGCTGCCGCGCTCCGAGCAGATCGTGCCGGCGGTCAGCGCGATGATGAGCGTGATGCTGCCGTAGATGACCCAGGCAAGGAGATCGCCAACCGCTTCCGGCGCAGGCTGGATCATTCCCGAAACGCGCATGGCGCCGTAGCGATAGAGCAAATAACCGACGGCAACGGCGATCGACAGGAGCACCCAGACGCGGTAAAGCCAACTGTTAAGCGTCGCGGAAAAGTCGGCTTGCAGGACGGCCCAATACGGCAGAAAGCGATTGAGCCGAACCTTCGGCGTCGCTGTGGCAGCGGTGGCGTCCATGTCGTCTCCTCATACCGCTCGCGACTTTGTGCTCTCAGGGTCCGCCGCGAGCGCGAAGCCGCAAGCGGCATATCATGCGGCGCTCTTGTAGGCGCGGGCGAAACCGCGCGATTCTTCTTCCTCGACGAGATCGAGAAACGCCTGCTCGGTCTGCATGCCGACGCTGCGTATGCTGATCACGGTGACCTTGTTGTCGGCCAGCGTCATAAAGATGTTTGCGAGAGCGTTGGTGTTGTTCACGTCGTCGTTCATGCGAATCTCAAGCCGGCGCTGCTTCAGGTTGACGAGCTTGAAGTCGGCCATCGCTTTGAGCGCCGTCATGGCCCGTGTGATCGCTTTGTGATCGCCTTCCAGATCGAACTCGTAGTGGTTTCGCTTCATCCGTCCCTTGAGGTCTTGCAGCGAACCGAAGTAAATCAAATGCCCGCGGCTCAGCACGGCGGCGTGATTGCATACCTCGTCCACGTCGCTCAGATTGTGGCTGGCGATAATCAGCGTCTTGTCACATGCCAGCGTCTTTATCAGTTCCAGCATGCTGCGCCGCGCTTCCGGATCAAGTCCGAGCGTCGGTTCGTCCCAGATCAACAGATCGGGATCGTTGATCAAGCTCGTGGCGACGGCTAGGCGAGCGATCATGCCGTTGGAGAAATTTTCAATGTAGTCGCCGGACGCGTGCAGCAAATCGACGGCTCGGATGAGCGACGCCAGCTTCGGATTGCGCACCTCCGCGGGCAAGCCGAACAGGCGGGCCATGTAGTCGAGGTAAGTGATCGGCGTCATGCCCTTGGGGAATTGCGGATTGGTCGGAATGTAGCCGATGCGGCAACGCAGGTCGGCGGCATTGGGTCCCATTTCCTCGCCAAACACTTTGACCCAGCCGGCCGTCGGACAGTGCAAACCGAGAATCAGGCGCAAGAGAGTCGTCTTGCCGGCGCCGTTGTGCCCCAAAAGGCCCAGGACACAGCCAGGCTCGAGCTTCAGCGTCACATCATTGAGCGCGATCTGGCGGTGCTGATAGATCTTCGTCAGGTTGCTCGTTTCCACCACCAAATCGGCGGAGTGCTCGGCCACGAGACTCCCTCCTCGACCGCGCCGCTTGCGGCGTAGCAGGACAACACAGTATCAGTTCTTACTTCGGCAAGCGCGCTTGCCCAGGTAAAACGAAAGTCCTATCGATTGCTCTCGGATTTTTCGGTCCGTACACTAACACTGTCAGAGTTTTTGCATCCTTCCTTCCTTATCCATCTTCCGACCATGACCAACTTCGAACAGCAACGAGTTGACGCCACTGCTTACTTTCGCAGTCTGCAAGATCGCATCTGCGCTGGGCTCGTCCAGGCCGATGGGCAAGCGCAGTTCCGCGAAGACACGTGGACTCGGCCGGGCGGCGGCGGCGGGCGAAGCCGGGTCATGGTCGATGGCGGCGTGTTCGAGAAAGCTGGCGTGAACTTTTCCGAGGTGTTCGGCCAAATGTCGCCCGAGTTTGCCAAGTCGCTTCCGGGCGAAGGGCTCGATTTCAGCGCGACCGGCGTTTCGCTTGTTCTCCATCCGCGCAATCCGAAGATTCCCACGGTCCATGCCAACTTCCGGTTCCTCGTCAAAGGCGACCGCGCCTGGTTCGGCGGCGGCGCCGACCTGACGCCGTACTACCCGTATCGCGAGGACGTGATCCATTTTCACAAGACGTGGAAAGCGGTCTGCACGCGGCATCCGGCGCCGGTCGATTATGCGAAGTTCAAGAAATGGTGTGATGAGTATTTTTACCTATCACACCGTCAGGAACCGCGCGGCGTCGGCGGTATCTTCTTCGACTACCTGGAAGGCGATGTCGACGCTGTCTTTCGCTTCGTGCGCGATTGCGGCGATGCGTTCTTGGACGCGTACGTGCCGATCGTGCAGCGGCGCAAGAACGAATCGTACACAGAAGCCGAACGACAGTTTCAGGAGTTTCGCCGCGGCCGGTATGTCGAGTTCAATCTGATCTACGATCGCGGCACGGTCTTCGGGCTAAAGACCGGTGGCCGCACGGAGTCGATTCTGATGTCGCTGCCGCCTGTGGTGCGCTGGCTCTACGACTACCGCCCAGCGCCCGGCACGCGCGAGGCGGAGTTGTACGATGTGTATCTGAAGCCTCGCGATTGGGCGGAAGAATCGTGAGGAGCGGCTAGGGCGTTGCTGCTTGCGGCGCAGCGGTTGGCGGCGGGCGCTTGGGTCGCTCCGGATCGATCAGACACATCCAAGTCGGGTTGTCGGCGCCCTGGCATGTGCAAGCATGCGTGACGACCTGGGGCGGCGCAAACACCCGCTTCTTGCACTTCGGGCATTCCCAGACGCGCCAGACATTGAATCGATGACGGGATCGCGGGCCCTTCATGGCATGGCCTCAGAATTTCTTCGCCTGCTTCTTGTCGATGTCGATTACGAACTGCCTTAGGATGTCCATCTCCTCCTTGGTCCACGGGTCCATCTTGCCCGGCGGCGGCATGCGGCGTTTGCGATCCTTCGATTCGATGCGTGCGAGCATACTCCCCGCATCGCCCTTGAGAAAGAAACCGTCCTTGAGCAGCATGCGAAAATCCTTCTCCGGGTTGCCCGACATCTTCAGCGCACTGACGATCTTGCCGTTGTGGCAACCGACGCAACCGTTTTTCTCGCCGCGCAGGAACAGCGGCCAAATTTCCTTGATGAATCGCTCCTGCAGGACCTTGCGGTCGCCGTCGGCCAAGGAATCGAAGTTTGGCCCGCCGGCCTGATAGGACGCCGCAAAGCTCGCGCTGACGAAGAGGAGCAAGGCCGCGACGATCCAGCGTGTTGTTCTGCACATTTCGTGACTCCAAGCGAACTTGCTAAGGGGCCCCTTGCCCATTAGCATAGCAGTTCACCCAAGGCACGTCCCGCATCCGCGTTCGCCCAAAACGAACGGCTAACTGGGGAAATCCTCAATGTCAAATCACACAGCGGCATGCATCGCTGTCTTGATGTGGGCAGGCGCAGGCAACGCTCAGACGACGCTTGCCTGGAAATTCACCAAAGGCCAGACGATTCACGCCGAGCGCGTTGCCAGCCAAAAACAACTCGTGGAAGTGAACAACAAAAAGTTGAAGAGTGAGACTCACAGCGTCTGGCATGTCCGATTCGAGGTCATGGACGTTCGCGCAAGCGCCGCCCAGATTCAAGCGACGCTGACCAAGGTCGAGCACAAAACCGCCGGGCCTGCCGAGAGCGAGTTGATTGACGCCAAGCTGCACGAAAAAATGCGCGGCGCCGTCTTCGATCTGGACGTAACGCCGTCGGGCCGTGTGTTGGCACTCAAGGGCTACGGCGATTTCGTGAATCGCCTTGCGGAGAAGGATGAAACGCGAGCCGCTGCCGTGCGAGTGACGTTGTCGGAATCGGCGCTAACGGCGAGATTCGAGGAATTCTTCGGCCCCCTCCCAACGAAGAGCGTCAACCAAAAAGATCGGTGGGATCGACGATCGGTCGAGTCCATGCCGCACTTCGGCCTGCTGCGCCAGACGGCAAGCTACGAATACGCAGGCGCGATCGATGGCCGACACCTCATCGATTACACCGTCGCCGCGACGTACGAACCGCCCATCAAAGACGACAGGATGACGTTGTTTCGCGTCGTCAAGGGGAGTTTTGGATTCGACGATTCGAAGGGCCGACTTGTCTTCGATGCGGACTCGGGCATTTTGTCCGAGCGCGACCATACCGTGCGGCTGCGAGGCGAGCTCGTCGTCGCTTCCAAAGATCGTCAACACACGATGCACGTCATAAGCGAAAATACGTTGAGGATTCGAATCAAACGCTGAGAATGCCACGCCTTGCTGGCGCTCCGTGTACGAGTTATCGCGTCATCTCCGCCTGCGGTCCTTCGACAGCTCGAAAAACCTCTGAGACCGAAAGGCACAGCCCCAAACAAATGCGATAAAGCGTCTCGATCGACGCCGAGTTTTTTCCGAGCTCGATCTGTGAGAGGTAACCGACGGAGATCTTGGTTCTCCGTGCGAGGTCGGTCAGCGTCAGGCCGAGCGCCTTGCGGCGTTCGCGAACTGCGACACCGATGCGTTCGCGCAAGACTTGCTCTGACAATCGCAAAAGGCCGCGCGTATCGAGACTTAGCAGTACCGCCTTCTTGAGCACGTCGACCTGAAATGGCTTGGTGATGTAGTCGAAAGTTCGCGCCCGCAGGCATTCGAGTGCACTTTCCACCGATGGAAAGGCCGTGACGACAACGATGCTGGCGTCTGGCTGCGTGTCCTGTACAAGTCGCAACAGGTCCGCGGAGGAAAGTCCCGGAATGACGTAGTCGAGAATGACAACCTGAAACAATCGGCTGCGCAAGGCGGCCTCGACCTCGCGCGGATCGCTGACAACCTGCACCAGAAACTCGTGCTCGGTCAGCGTCGCCTCGACCAATCGACCGATCGATGGATCGTCGTCGACTACGAGCACGGCCACGTCGCCGGCGCCCTGAATGCTGTCGGCGGCCTCGCCAGCCTCTTCGACGACCGGCTGAGTTCCGTTCGCGGTGGACTCAGAATCTGCGCCTGCCGGTTCGGAGCTTTCGGCCGATTCTCCGTGAGCCGATGCCATCTTTTCCTCTTTGCTTTGATTCCTCGCGGCGACGCGCCGAGGAATCCGTTCTACGTCATGCACTGCCCAAGGCCAGTGCGGATTGTACGCCGTCCACAAATATCCGCACATCGATAGGGCCGCGCAAGATGGGGAATCGCTTGAGTGCGGCGTCTTCATCGAGGTTGTTCATGACGCTCTGCGCCTGGACGAACAAGAAAGCCGTATCCGAGGCGTAATCGCGGACTTTGCGTGCCAGACTGAACCCGGATCGATTGGGCAGGGCCGTCTCAGTGACGATCAGCTCGAAGACATTGCCGGGCGTCATCACGGTGTTCAGGGCAGCGTCGGCCGAGGTTGCGATGGTCACGCGACTGCCGCGTGCTTCGAGGATCCTTCGCATCGTCTCCAGGCAGAGCGGATTGGGATGGACCGCCAGCACCTTCGGCGAGTCCCCGGATCGGAACGGCGGCCCGGAGACACCGGCCACGGGCAGCAACAATCGCACTGCAAACCCCCGGCCGGATGGCGGCGCAACCAACTCGAGCCCGCCGTGAAATCGCTGCATTATTCCGTAGACGATGAGCAGCCCTGGCCCCCGATGCCTTGGCTTGGTGCTTAGAAACAACTCCCGAAACAGCTTGCTGCGGTGCTCCAACGCCATGCCCGGCCCCGTGTCGCTCACCGTTAACTCGATGAATTCCCCCGCACCAGGTGAGCCGAGCAAAGCTCGCGCATGGGCCCCGGACAGGGCTACCGAACGGGCGGTGATCGTGACCACAGTCTCCTGCGTGGTCGCTTCACGGGCATTGTTGATCAGTTCCGTCAAGATGGTGCGCAGCGCGGCGGCCTCGATGTCTGCCAACGGGAGATCTGCAGCAGCGTCGATCTCAAATCGCAGCTTCGGCGTCGGACCATACCGATGCGTTTCCTCGATCAATACGTCCAGGATCGGTGTCGGCCAAACCGGCGCCCCCGCACGACGGCAGAACCAATGGAGACGATGAATCCAATCGGCGCCTTTCTGTGCCGACTGCAGCACTTCCAACAAGTACCGATGCAAGACGCTGTTCGGCGTGGCCTGACTTAGCCCCAGTTCGGTGAAGCCGAGCACGCCGGTCAAGTAATTCCCAAAATCATGGCACAGACGACTTGCCACGACGGCCGCCTGCTCCAGGTTGTCATGAAGGTGATTGGGCGCCTGGCCGCGCCAACGCTCGATCGCCTGGCCGGCCGCCATCAACGACCAGCGATCGTTGTCGTCCCAGCCTCTCTCCGCAGATCGCTGTGCCCAAACAATCAGCGCCGAGTTCACGACGGCGACTAGCCACTCGCCCTGAGCGTCATCGACGGCGCCCGCCGTCATCGAAAACTGAAGCTGAGCAAGCAACCGCTCATCCCGCAGCCACGCCGGCGATCTGCCGGCCGCGTGTCCGGGCGGATAACTAACATCGGTCGACGGCTGGACCGGATTGCAGATTCCGACAGCATCCGCGCGAAGGCAATCGCATAGGGCTTTCAGAGCCGCGTTCAGCACCGATGGATCGTGACTTTCTCCCAGCGGGCGAATCGCATCGAAAACGGATGTGAATTCTCTGGTCTTCATGGGCTCGAACGAAAGGGGTTAAACAAGCCGACTTCGCCGCTGCGAAGGATGATCAAAAGGGCTCCCTTGTTCATTCCGTAGAATATCCTTGGCAATTTTTGGGAAAACGGTAATTGTTGCCAAGTTATTTTCTGGCGACATGATTTGCCTCGCGATCCGCCCATTGATCCGCCGGCACGGAGTTGGCATGCACATCAAGCAGAAGCCCGAGGATTTCAAAGTCGAGGAGATGACGCGCTGCCAGGCCGTTCCCAGCGGCGACTTCGCGTTCTATCGCCTCGAGAAACGTGGCTGGACGACGGCGGACGCGTTGCGCATCATTCGTCAGCGCTGGCGCATCGACGCGCGCCGCATCGCCGTCGGCGGACTGAAGGATCGCCATGCCGAGACCATCCAGTATTTGACAATCTACCGCGGACCACAGCGAAAACTCACGCACACCAATCTGCAACTGACGCACTTGGGCCAACTCGAAGCCGCCTACACATCGGAGCTGATCGACGCCAATCGATTCGCCATCACCGTGCGAGCGATGACCGACGCCCAGGTCGCCGCCGCCCTCACGGCCCTCGAGGAAGTGCGCGACGTTGGCGTGCCCAACTACTACGACGACCAGCGCTTCGGGTCGGTGATTCACGGCGGCCCATTTGTGGCGCAGCTCATTCTCGCCGGCGAACACGAGGCCGCTTTGCAATCCGCCCTTACCGCCCCTTACGCCTTCGAGCGGGCAGCTCAGAAAAAAGAGAAGGCGACGCTCAGGCAACACTGGGGCAACTGGGATTACTGCCGCCAGCACCTGTCGCGTGGGCCGACGCGCAACGTAATCGACTATCTCGCCGCCCATTCGGGCGACTTTCGCGGCGGTTTAGAACGCCTGCCGCCGGAACTGCGGTCGCTCTATCTGTCAGCCTATCAGAGCCATCTCTGGAACCACATGCTTGTCGCTTGGCTCGCAGATCATTTCGCAGCCGGCGACCTGACGCCGATCGCACTGCGGCTGGGCGAGGTCCCGATGCCGAAGCGTATGCCGCCCAATTTGCGCGACATCGTTAGGACGTTGCTGTTGCCCCTGCACTCGGCACGCAGCCACCTCGACGACGCCGACCCGCGCAAGCCCTACTACGATCGCATTCTCGCCGACGAGGAAGTGACGCTGGAGCAGTTCAAGCTCAAGGGCTTCCGCAAGTTGTTCTTTTCGAAGGGCGAACGCGCCGCCTGGTGCTTCCCCGCGGACCTGGAATCGCGCTCAGCCCGCGATGAGGAGCACACCGGCAAGAAGAAGCTAACCCTCCGCTTCGACCTGCCGCGCGGCTGTTATGCCACCCTGGTCGTCAAGCGCATCACCCGAGCGGTGGAGAAAGATTGATCGACATTATTCGCGAATGAAAACGACGAATGGCGAGAGAGAGTCGTTCGCGTATCACCGGCGTTGGCAGCGTCGAAAACGAGCATGCACAAGAATGAACGAGACAGTAATCTGGAAAATACCGATGCACCTCGTCAACAACACCGACGAAGTGCTTCGGTGAATTGGATTACTTCGCGACCGGGGTCAAGGCATGCAGCCGTGTGCTCCAGGTCCAGGTGGTGCGATCGTTCTTGGCATTTCCGGTGATGATGTTGCCCATTACCGTCCCAGTGTAGACGATGCGGTTATTGTCGAACCCGATGGTTATCGTGTTGCCGGTGCGCTGCCAGGTTCCCTGCATCGCCGATTGCGCGTCGATCATGACAGCACGGCCACCGTCATAGAGCATGAAGCTGAGATCGCCGAAGCCTTGCAGCGTTTCGTTGCCGATCAGAACACGCACACCTGCAACATTGAAGCCTCCGCCGACACCGGGGGCGACGACGCGCTGTCCGAGCCCCATGACCAGGTTGCCGGAAATGGAGGGGGACCAGGTGATGACGGCGTCTTGCTTGGCTTGGTTGCCTTTTTCACGCAGAACGGCAATGGTACGTGCCGGCGTGTACTGCTTCATTTCCGCAAGCGTGATTTTGCCATCGCTATTCAAATCGGCGTTCCCAGCCATGCCGTCATAAAACGCCTTCGCATAGGCGCTGTACGGGCCAAGGGCGTTGCTCATTTGCAGGTGGTTACTGGAGGCGATGACCACGAGTCCGCCGCCGTTGGGGTCGGTGTATTTATCCATGTATGCCTTGGCGTTGAGATTGAGTTGGCCGCAGAAGCAGGCGTCGATGATGATGAATACTTTTTTGCCCGCTCGCACATTCACGTCGGCGGCGTCAAGCAAATGCTTGTCCGTGATGATGGTGGCGGCGGAGTTTTGCGGGTCGAAGTCGTAGGGAAGGAAATACCACATGCGCGATTGCTTGTTGGAATCGCCGTGGCCGGACAGGAAGATGACGACGAAGTCGCCCGGGTTGCCGACCTTGGCGAAGCTGTTCATGCGTTGCAGGATGGCATTGCGCGTGGCCTGAGCGTCAACCAGCGTGTAGTTGTAGACGTTTCCAAAGATCTTGCCTTTTTGCGAAAGGAAGGCAGCCGAGGTGTTGCGTGCGTCGGCGACGTCGCCCTTGAGCTTGTTGGCTCGCAGGTAATCATCGATGCCGGCCGAGACGATGTAGCAATCGGGCAGCCGGCTCGGTTGAGCGTGCGCCAGGCCGGCGATCACCAGAAACGCCAAAGCGGCCACGATCGGAAGACGCAGCGTGTTGATGAAAGTCTTCAGTTTACCCCTCCACAAGAATAGCAAGGTAGTTGCGAAAAAAGGCGTCCGGTGGCCGTCCACCGAACGGCTTTCATGAGCAATTCCGTTTTCCGCCCGCAACTCTACGACAGGCGGGGAACCGAATGCCGTTACTTGTCGTTGGACTCGGTGATGGTGACGGTGAACTCACCGGTTGCATTTCCTGCGCCAAAGCTTGTGGCGATGATGCGGTATTCGCCGGTTTGGGCAATGCGATGGACGATGCGAGCATTGGGGAAACCGCCGCCGTCATCGTCGCCGGCCAGAATCTTGCCGTCGGGTCCGAGCAGGAACAAGTAGGAATCCAACTCGCCGTTGTTCAGGTCGCTAACCATGTCGATCTGATAGCTTTTTCCTTCCTCAAGCCTGACGGCGAGCGAGCGGGCCAGCTTGCCGACGTTGCCGATCATGCCCGTTTGGGGATTGAAACGGCTATCGGTGGCGGCGATGCGACCGGTGTACGATCCCTTGCCGTCAACGAGTTTCAGAGCCAAGGCTGGTGGAGGAGAAATATCCT
>VGZI01000079.1 GCA_016872605.1 Planctomycetota bacterium | reverse complement strand
CTTTTTCTTGGCTCGCTCGGCACGACCATCAATATCTGTTTGTCGATTCCGACATCGCTCGTCGGCACATTCTTCGTCTTGCGCTACGCCATGCCCATGATGGGCATGGAGCCGTTTACTATTAACCTGATGACTCTGCTGGGTCTCTCGCTCTCAGTCGGCGTCGTCGTCGATGATGCGATCTTGGTGCTCGAGAACATCTATCGACATCGCGAAATGGGCAAAGAGAAGACCGAAGCGGCGCTGATCGGCGCACGCGAGATCACGTTCGCGGCCCTGTCGGCGACCCTGGCGATCATGGCCATCTTTCTTCCCGTGGCGTTCATGAAAGGAACGATCGGCAAATTCTTCTTCCAGTTTGGCGTGACGGTCAGCGTCGCGGTGTTCTTCTCGCTGATCTCGGCATTGACGTTGACCCCAATGCTGTGTGCCTTCTTTCTCAACGTGCATGAGCGCTTGCCGCATCCGCCGAGTTTGTTCGGCTGGCCGTTGGCGATACTGGTGGGTGTGTTTACGATCGTGACAACAAGCTCGGTGCGCATTGCCGCGATCTTCGCCCCGGTGTTGAGTCCCTGGGCATGGTGGTTTGAATCGCTCGTCGGCAAGATCGATCATCCGGTTCTCGCCTGGACGGCGATCACCGTCGTCGAGTTCGTCATCGCCATGCTTCTGATGCGCTTCGCCAACGTTCTGTACTGGGCCCTCGATTATTATCTCTTGGAGCCATGCCTTCTGCGGCCCACCGAGTGGCTGCTCGACAGAGCAACGACCGGGTACGCTTGGCTTTTGCATTGGTCGCTGACGTTCTGGAAGTTCGTTCTCGCGGTCAGCGTCGCGCTCATCGGCGTGGCGGCAGTGTTTATCGGCTTCGATGTCCTTGGGCGCGAATTGGTCCCAAGCGAAGATCAGAGCCGACTCGTCGTGCATGTCGTTTGCCGCATTGGCGCCAGCATCGACTCGGTCGACGATCGCTTGCAAAAGTGTGAAGAGAGACTTCAAGACATGCCGGAGGTAGCGAGCTTTCTGACGACCGTGGCGAGCGAGCCCGGCCAGCTCATGACGGAGGCCGACATCTTCGTGCAACTCGTTCCGCGTCACGAACGGAACCGCTCGCAGCAAGAGTTGATGCGCCTCATTCGCGATCAACTGTCCGAGGTGCGCGACATCCGCGTCGTCCTGCGCGATCAATCGACGGAAGGCTTCACCGCCCAGCGAGGCGATCCGGTCGACTTCGCCATCCAAGGCGACTGGGCACGGCTTCCCAAGGTCGCCGAGCGCATCAAAGAAGGCATGACGCGAAGCGGCATGTTCGAAGACATCGATTCTGATTTCCGCCCCGGCATGCCCGAAGTCCGCATCAAGCCGAACCGCGACAAGCTGGCGATGGTCGGCATGAACATGGCCCACCTCGCCAACAGCCTGAGCTTCCACGTCGGCGGGCAGCGCATCGCCAAATACACCGACGGCGGTCGGCGCTACGATGTCCGGCTGCGCGTCTTGCGCGACCAGCGCTCTTCGCCGAACCAGCTCGATTCAATGCTCCTGCGCGCCGGCGATAAGCAGGTGCCGCTGCTCGACGTCGCCTCGATCGAAGTCGTGCCCACGTTGCCTGTCATCAACCGCTACAACCATCAGCGCATGATCGAGATCACCGCCAACCCGTCGCACGGCAACGCGCAAGGCGAGGCGATCGCCACGGCTCAGAAAATCGTCAACGCCGTCGCCGAGGAATCGAAGGCCTGGCCCGATCAAAGCGAAGGCCACAGCTCGCGTGAGATTCGCGTCGTCGAGCTTGGAAACGCCCAGGCGATGCGCGAGACGATCGAAAGCTTGGTGTTCGCCCTCGTCCTCGGCGTTATCATCGCCTACATGATCCTCGGGGTGCAGTTCAACTCGTTCGTGCACCCGCTGACGGTCCTCATGGCGATGCCGTTCGCCGTTACCGGCGCATTGACCACGCTGTGGCTCACCGGCGATACGCTCAACATGATGAGCATGATCGGCCTGATCCTTCTGATGGGCCTGGTCAAGAAGAACTCGATCATCCTTGTCGACTACACCAATCAGCTGCGTGAGGAAGGGCTCGGTCTGGAGGAAGCGGTGCTCAAAGCGTGTCCAATTCGGCTTCGGCCCATTCTGATGACCTCGGTGGCCACCGTCGCCGGCGCCATCCCGGCGGCGATCGGTTGGGGCCCCGGCGCTGAGACGCGCGCTCCCATGGCCCGCGGCATCATCGGCGGCATCGTCCTGTCGACGCTGATTACGCTCATCCTTGTCCCCGTGTTCTACGTCCTGCTCGAACGCCTGCGCGGCGCATCCGTCAGGCTGGAAAGCCTAACCTACGCCGAACCGGACGCCCCCGACAACCAGCCCACCGATTCCGGGATTCAGCATGTCTGATCCGGAAACCTGTATCGTCAGTGAACGGGTACGGCTCGATGACGGAAGGAAACGAAGGAAGCGTGCGACTCGTCTGAATGACTGTGCGCGATTCGGCTGCAAGATCGTAGACATCACGCTCAGCGTGATGAGGGCAGCCTGTATGACCGTCACGCCGAACCGAGCCCCACTGTCCGACCATCACGCGGAGCGTGTTGTCTACGATCGGTCGCTGCACATTCGCGCACATTGATTTAGCTGACAGGTGTGTAAAATGTCTGTAACGGCACGGCGGCATTCCTGATGCCTTACAATTGAACGCTGTACGCCTATGCGGAGTCACTGTGTTTCACCGCCGACAACTCCTGACTCAGACAAGCGCCTTTCTCGGCGCGGCCGGGCTGGCGTCGCTTCTAGGTGAAGGCGGAAGCCCCGTGGTGAGGTACTCCGAACCCCGGGGATTGCAGCCGCATTTCGCCCCCACCGCGCGCAACGTCATCTTCCTGTTCATGGGCGGCGGGCCGTCGCAGATGGACACGTTCGACCCGAAGCCGATCTTGCGTCAACGTCACGGCCAGGAGATGCCGGCGTCGGTGCTGGGCACGCAGCGGGTGACGCTGATGACGCGCAACCAGGGGCACTTCCAGGCCGCCGCCACGCCGTTTCGCTTTCGCAAGGTCGGCCGAGCCGGGCACGACATGAGCGACCTGTGGCAGCATTTGCCGCGCGTCGCCGACGAGCTCACCTTCATCCGCTCGATGCACACCGAGCCAATCAATCACGATCCCGCGGTCATGATGATGCAAACGGGCCGAGGCCAAACCGGATTGCCTTCGATGGGATCGTGGATCAGCTATGGCCTGGGCTCAGAGAATCGCGACCTGCCGGCGTACATCGTCATGATGTCAGGGACGATGGATCAGCCGATCAGTTGGCGTTACTTCAACGCCGGCTTTCTGCCCGCGCAGCATCAGGGCGTGCAGTTTCAGGCCGACGGCGATCCAGTTTGCTATCTGTCCAATCCGCAGGGGCTGTCGCGTGAGGCACGCCAGGATCAGATCGAAGGGTTGACCGAGTTGAATCGCCTTCGCCGCGAGCGTGTCGGCGATCCGGACATCGACGCTCGCATTCACGCATTCGAGTTGGCCGCCCGCATGCAGACGTCGGTGCCGGGCCTGATGGACATACGCGATGAGCCACGCCGCGTGCTCGATGCCTACGGCCCCGATGTGCACAACCCGGCGAAGTTCGCACGCCAGGCGCTGTTGGCTCGCCGCTTAGTGGAGCGCGGCGTCCGTTTCGTGCAGCTCTTTCATCGCGGCTGGGACGCTCACATTGGCGTCATCCCGGCTCTCGCTCGCCAGGTGCGCGATGTCGATCAGCCGATCGCCGCCCTCATCCACGATCTCAAGGCGCGCGGCCTGCTCGAATCGACGCTCGTCATCTGGGGCGGTGAGTTTGGGCGAACCAGCTACGGCCAGGGCGATCTCCCCGGCAACCTCTTTGGCCGCGATCATCATCCCCGCTGCTTCACCTACTTCCTGGCTGGCGGCGGCATCAAGCCGGGCCTGACCATCGGCTCAACCGACGAGTTCGGCTACAACATCGCCGAGCGTCCGGTCCACGTCAACGACCTGCACGCCACCATCCTCCACTGCCTCGGCATCAACCACGAACGCCTGACGTTTCGGTTCGGCGGCCGCGACTTTCGCCTGACGGACGTGGCCGGCGAGGTGGTGCGGGAGGTGTTGGCGTGATCGTGGGCGTCACGCTCCGCGGGATGGACCCCTCGCGCGGAGTGTGAGGCCTGCGCCCATCTCGCCATAGTACACCCGGTTGCCTTCCTTCCTTCCTTCCTTCCTTCCTTCCTTCCTGCAGATCACGATTATCGGTCATACCACATCGCCGTCTCGCCATAGAATCAAGAAGCCATGACCAATTTGCGTCGCCTGGAAGGACACTCGCCATGAAAACCATTCGGATCGTCGGTGGGGTCGTGCTGATGCTCGCGGGGGTTGTCGGGTTGATCGTCTGTGGGCTGGCGATTCGGGAGATTCATGGCGCCGCTGAGCCCGTGGCGACCCAGACGACGAACATCCTCAAGTCGGCCGAGGAGGGGGTGCGCTTCGTCAAACGCGGAACGGCCAAGTCGCAGCTTCTTTTCGGCGACACCAAGACGCGCGTCAAGGGGCTCGACGCCGTGCTCAAAGAGATCGACAAGAAGATCAAGGCGAATCCGTCCGGCAGAGCGCTGCTCGATTCGCTCGATCCCAACGTGTCCAAGCAATTGCAACGGGCCCAGTCGGCCGTCGTCGGGCTGCAATCGACGCTGGAAGGTTTCAGCAACGCACTGGTGCTTTTCAACTCGGTGCCGAGCCTGCTCAAGCCCGTGGCGAGCGAAGAGGCCAAGCAGGCGAGCGAGACGCAGGATCTGACCCGCTCGGTCCAGGAAGCGACGGAGGCGCTCGATCAACTCGCTCAGTTCCTCAACGAGATTCTAACTGACAAGGAAGTGACCCAGCAAAGCCTTACCCGCGCCACGGGGTTGGTCGACCAAATCCACAACAAACTCGGCGACACCGAGAAGCAAGTCGGCACTTTTCAGCAGCGCCTCACCATCGCGGAAGAGCGGCTCGCGTCGTCGCGGCAATCGATCCCCGTCTGGATCGACCGTGGCAGCATCGCCGCCATTGTGCTGTTAGTGTGCTTCGCGTTCACGCAAATTGGCATGATAGTTCAAGGCGGGATGTTGGTAGGAAGGGCAGAGGAGTGACGTTCTACGTCTTTGGAATATCGAGCACCCGAACAACGCCCTTGGCTGAATAGCAACAAAACCCATGGCCTGTCGACCGAAACACGAAGGGTGGATCCTGCTGGCGCAGTACCTCAGGATGTTTCACTTTGACTTGAACGCCGCTTGTGAATTCAATCAAGTATGGCCGAAACGGTCGACGGGAGCAAAATGCTCGGAGGCTGATTTCGAGTTCGTTGATGGTCATGAGACTTGCGCCGCCGATACGAGACGGACTGAGCGGACATCTTTGAACCAAGAATCGGACAACGCACCGCTGGTGTCAATGAAACCGGCCCCGTTTTCATCAAAGGCAGGCGGGTGCGGTACGATGTGCGATGTGCCGTCGATCAACTCGACAACGAACGGCTCGCGACGCAAGCACACGAAAGGCGACGGAATCCGCCCATCACGTCGCCCCAACATTGGGCAGGTCCTTCAGGCTCTTCAGGCCGAACACTTGCAGGAACCGCTTCGTTGTGCCATAGAGCACCGGACGGCCAAGCGAGTCGTGACGACCGACGATCTTGACCAGGCCTTTCTCCATCAACAGGCGCAACGTCTCGCCGCAGTGGACGCCACGGATCGCTTCGATATCGGCACGCATGATCGGCTGGCGGTAAGCGACGATGGCGAGCGTCTCGCGTGAAGCGCCGGTCAGTCTCAAGTCGACTTGGCTACGCTTGAGTGTCGTCAGCCAGCGGTGGTATTCGGGCCGCGTCAACAGCTGGTAGCCGCCGGCCAATTCTTCGAGTTCGAACGCGGAACCCGATGCGTCGTACAGTTCTTGCAGCCGTTTGAGCAAGCGCCGCACATCGGAAAAACCGGTGATCTGTGACAGCTTCCGCGCCGGCAGCGGCTCGTCGGCGATGAGCAACACGGCTTCGAGCAGGGCCAGGTCCGTGTCGCGGGCCTGCGGATCGTTCGTGGCGTCGGCGTCGTCGATGTCGATGCCAAGCCGATGGACGCTGCGCGGCGCGTGGTTACGCGGCGGTCGCGGGGCGGTCAAGGTACGTGGCGTGTATCCGCGGAACATGTTCTCTCCGCCGCTTACGGCTCCACCTTAGGGTGCGTGAAACGCACCGTTTCGTGAAAGGTGCGTCTCACGCACCCTACACGCACTGGCCATTCCTCGATCCGAGAAATAAAGTAACGCCCATCATCATACGTTTTGACGGGCGATTCGCGGTTCAGGAGCCAGGACAGTGCTCGATTGGCTATCGGATGCATGGCGGGATTACGGCATCTTCGCGCTGGCGCTAATAGCGTCGAACGCCCTCATCGGCTTCATGCTCATCAACGCCATCTTTTCGGTCTGGCTCGAACGCAAGGTCGCCGGCCGCATCCAGGATCGCCTCGGGCCCACACGCGTCGGCGGCAAGTTCGGCTGGCTGCAAACGCTAGCCGACGGCATGAAGCTCCTCGTCAAAGAAGATACCATCCCCGCCGCGGCGGATCAATTTCTCTTTCGCGTCGGCCCCTATATCGCGCTGGTCGGCTCCTTCCTTGCCTTCGTGGCCTTGCCCTTCGGCGACGGCGTCGTGGCCCGCGAGATGAATATCGCGCTCTTCTTCATGCTCGCCGTAATGTCGAGCGAAGTCTTCGGCATCATTCTCATCGGCTACGGATCTGGCAGCAAATGGTCGCTCTTCGGCGGCATTCGCGAATCCGCCCAGATGGTCAGCTACGAAATCCCCATGGCCCTGTGCGTGCTCGTCCCCGTGGTTGTCGCCGGTAGCATGAATCTCGGCGAAGTCGCCAAGATGCAGAGCAGCATCTGGAATTGGCTCATCTTCCACGATCCGTTCACGTTCTGCGCCTTCTGGACCTACTTTACCTGCGCGATGGCCAGCTGCAAACGAGCGCCCTTCGACCTGGCGGAAGCCGAGAGCGAACTCGTCGCCGGCTTCCACACCGAATACTCCGGCTTTCGCTGGCTCGTCATCTTCATGGCCGAATACGGCAGCATGTTCGCGGTCAGCGGCATCGCATGCATCATGTTTCTCGGCGGCTGGAGCATCGGCGTTCCGGTCGAACTGACCACGTTTTTCGGCGAGACGATCGGCCTGGGCACATTCGGAATGGTGATCGGCAATGTCATCAACGTTACCGTCTTTCTGACCAAAGGGTGGATCCTCGTCTTCGTCATGATGTGGGTTCGCTGGACGTTGCCGCGGCTTCGTATCGATCAGGTCATGATGATGTGCTTGAAATACCTGATCCCGATCAGTTGCGTCTTACTGGTCGGCGTCGCCTTGTGGACGCTGTGGATCCCGGCACCGATCCAGCGCTACATCGCATGGGGAATATTCGCCGTGAGTATGGGCGCCACGGCTTGGCTGGTGATGCAAATGATCACGCTGGCAAAGCTCCCGCCGGGCACGGGCATGCCGGGCATGTGGCGCCTTGCCGACGAACCGGGATACCACGGGGCGCCGAAGGCGGAGAAACCTGCTTAGAAGATTCGGGCGTGGCGTGGACTTCAGTCCTCGCCGCCACGGAAAATGGCGTGGACTGAAGTCCACGCTACGGTTTAGAAACCGATTGTTAGCGGCTGGTCTGTGATCGGTAGTTAGACATTGATGGACACACGATGGACGACCTGCATCCGTACATGTTCTGGCTGATTGCGCCGTTGACGGGACTCTGCGCCATAGCTACGGTCATCACGCAGAACATCGTCCGTTCGGCCACTTGGCTCTTGTTTACGTTGGCGGGCACGTCGAGCATTTTCTTCTTGCTCGGCGCGGACCTCGTCGGCGCTATTCAACTTCTGGTCTACGTCGGCGGCACGATGGTCCTGGTCATCTTCGGCGTCATGCTCACCGCCCAGGGGCCGTTCATCACCATGAAAACCAGCGGCGCCGAGTGGGCGATCTCGATCGTGGCCGGCATCATGCTCTTTGCCGTTCTGGGATTCGGTGCGACCCATTATGTTCGCAGCAGCGCCGAGCGAGCGAAAGAGACTGTGCCGGAGAATCCGAAGGACTCGCGCAACAGCACGACGATCGGGCAGGGGCTGCTCGGCGTGCCGGTTGGACCGAGCGATCCGAAGATGCCGTCGCAGACGATTCATTACTTGCTGCCCTTCGAAATCGTGTCGGTGCATTTGCTGGTCGTGCTTATTGGAGCGGCTTACCTGGCCCGTACCAAACGGCGCAAGGAGGAGGAGGCCGCCCCATGAACGAACTCGATCCGCTCCTGGGCTACCTGTGCCTCGCCGCGCTGCTCTTCACGTGCGGCGTCGTCTGCATGGCGACCAAGCGCAACGCCATCGGCGTCCTCATCGGCGTCGAATTGGTGCTCAATGGCGCGAATGTCAACTTCGTCGCTTTCTCGCGCTACCATCCCAACTTTCAGGTGGAGGGGATGATCTTCGCCCTGTTCGTGATCGTGATGGCGGCAGGAGAGGCGGCCACTGCGCTGGCGATCGTGCTGAACTTCTACAACAATCACTCGACCGTCGATGTCGATAGCGCGGATGAATTGAAAGGTTAGCGATGCCCGATTTGTCGGAAAAACCGGGACTGCTATTCGTCTTGGCGACGCTCCTGCCGTTGGCGGGGTTTACGTTGCTCTTGACGGTGGCCGCAATTCGCTGGGCGCTGCGTCCCTACGCCGCGGAATCGCCTACAGCCGACGCCGTCTTCAAGGCGCTAGGCGGCGAAGTGACGGGCCGCGGACCGGCCTATGTCGCGCTCGGATCGATCGCTCTGGCCTTTTTGTGTTGTGTCGTGGGCTTCGTCTGGTTCTGCATCGACGCCGCCCACATGCATCATCTCGAGCATGATATTCGCCATTACGAGGCGGAGCACGCCGAGCCGCACCATCACGGACCCGGCAAAGCCAAAAAGAAAGCAAAGGACGAGCCTGCCGATGAGGCTGCCAAAGAAAAGGCAGCAAAGGCCAAGGCCGACGCGAAGACCAAGCATGACCAAAACGTAGGCGATTACAACAGGCTGACCAAAAACTGGGAAGGCGCCCTCGAATGGGCCCGCATTTTCCCAAGCAAGGACAACGTTGCTGACACGAAGCATGGAACCCTGCTGACGCTCGGCTTTCGCATCGACATGCTCTCGGCCGTCATGTTCGTGATGGTGACGCTCATCGCGACGCTCATCCATCTGTTCTCGATCGGCTACATGTCGGAGGAGTTGCAAGAGACGGTGGAGGATCACGAGGTCCATACCGCGCACGGCCACTACCACCGCCGCGGCCGGTATGGGCGGTTCTTCATGTTCTTGTCGCTTTTCTGCTTCTCGATGCTCAATCTGATTTTGGCCGACAACCTGTTCCAAATCTTCGTGAGCTGGGAGTTGGTCGGCATCTGCTCGTATCTGCTGATCGGCTTCTACTTCGAGCGGACCAGCGCCTCGAATGCGGCGAACAAGGCATTCATCACAAACCGTGTCGGCGACGCCGGATTCATCATCGGCCTGTTGATCGTCTGGACCTATTTTGGAACGTTCAACTTTCAAGAGATCTTCAGCCGAGTTCGCTGCCCGGAGCGAGACGCCGACGACGTAATATTGATCAACGAAAAGCCCGCCGGCCATTCGATCGTCCGTGCAAAGACCGATCGGGTGTTGAAGACAGGCCGGTTCGTCAAGCTCGATTCAAACGGCGACGTGGCGTTGATTTTTCCACGTGAACGCATCATGGGAAACGTGCCCGGGCATTTCCACGGTCCAAGTTCGACAACGGCTGTACACGATTCACCGCGTTCGCGTGAGTATGGTTTCATTCCCTACTGGCTGCTGGTCGTTGCGGGGTTGGGCATCTTCCTCGGTTGCGTCGGCAAGTCGGCGCAATTCCCGCTTCAGGTGTGGTTGCCCGACGCGATGGAAGGCCCGACGCCGGTTAGCGCGCTCATCCATGCGGCAACGATGGTCGCCGCGGGCGTGTATCTCGTCGGCCGATGCTATCCGCTCTTCACGCCGGAGGTGCTATTGACCATCGCCTACATCGGCGGCATCACGCTGTTCGTGGCGGCGTCGATCGCCATGGTCGTCACCGACATCAAGAAAGTGCTTGCTTACTCGACCGTCAGCCAGCTCGGCTACATGATGCTCGCCCTCGGCGTCGGCGGCTGGACTGCGGGCCTCTTGCACCTGTTGACCCATGCGTTCTTCAAAGCGCTCTTGTTCCTCGGCTCCGGCAGCGTCATCTATGGCTGCCACCATCAGCAAGACATGCTCAAGATGGGCGGCCTGTTCGACAAGATGAAGATCACCGCGCTTACCATGCTCGTCGGCGTCTTGGCAATTGCGGGGACGCCGTTCTTCAGCGGCTGGTACAGCAAGGACGAAATCCTCGTGGCGGCGTTCGGGTTCAGCATGACGCACCCGCAGCATTTCCTTCTGTTCCTTTTGCCGTTGGTTACGGCCGGCATCACGACGTTCTACATGTTCCGCATGTGGTTCATGACATTTACGGGCGAGCCGCGCGATGAGCATGTCTACAAGCATGCCGAGGAAACGCCATGGGTGATGACGACGCCGCTGGTGATCCTGGCGATCTTCAGCGTCGGCGTGGCGTGGGGTTGGCCTCCGCATGACCCGGAACACAGTTGGCTCGGCCAACAGTTGCATCACTACAGCCAGCCGGCCGCGGTGGACGTCGATTTCAAGGCTTCTCATGAGCTGCTGCACGGTACGCCGTCGTACCACACGATGGTCGGCATGCTTGCGTTGGCCGTGGTGGCCATCGGCGTGGCGTTCGCACTCGTGCTCTACTACTACAACGTCCTCGATCCCAATGAAGCGGTCGAGCAGTTTCCGGGTGTGCACAAGTTCCTTTTGCACAAGTGGTATTTCGACGAGTTGTACAGCGCCCTGCTGGTTCGTCCCGGGCTCATCTTCGCCCATTGGTGCAGCGGATTCGACACTATTGTGATTAACGGTTTCGTGCACCTTGTCGCAAAATGGAACATGTTCGTGTCGTACGTGAGCGGCTTGTTCGACAAGGGGATCATCGACGGCTCGGTGAATCTGCTTGCGGATGTTTCCTACTCGGTCGGAAACTGGCTCCGTAATGTGCAGACGGGTTACTTGCGAAGCTATGTGTTGTTCTTAGCCCTGGCGGCGATGGCCATCTGGATGTTGCTATACGCGTGGGCCACCGCAATGGGCGGGCCGTGACCTCGGCCGAATTGGCTTTCGTCCTGCGTGGCGCCACGCGGGCGCTAAACGAAGATGTGGGAATGCTATGTTCTTCGAATATGACTTGCTCTTGATGACTCTGTGCATCTTTATCCCCAGCGTCTTTGCTCTGGCGCTGTTGTTCTTCCCCAGCGGGAGCGAAGAGTACATGCGCTGGTTTTCGCTGACCGGCACCGTCGTCACGTTCGTCATCAGTTCGTTTGTGTTCATCGATTACCTTCGCATGTTGGACAACAACAACGATCCAGCATTGATGGGCGCAGGCATTAAACGCGCCGACAAGAAGACGACACTGATGGAACGCGCCAGCGCCGCTGCCAAGGCCGAGGCTGAGAACAAGCCGTTCGCCAACGACGATCTGCACGCGCGCTTCCCCTGGATTTCCCGATTCAACATCGAGTACTACATCGGCGTCGACGGCATCAGCATGGCGATGATTCTGCTGACCACCGTGCTCTTCGTGCTGTCGATGATCGCAAGCTGGGGGATCGAGAAGTACGTCAAAGGCTACTGCATGCTGTTCTTGATCCTCGAGACCGGCGTGCTCGGGACGTTCTTCTCGCTTGACTTCTTCCTTTTCTACATCTTCTGGGAAGTGATGCTGTTGCCGATGTACTTCCTCATCGGCGTGTGGGGCGGCAAGAATCGCGAGTATGCGGCGATCAAGTTCTTCCTCTACACGCTCTTCGGCAGCATCTTCATCCTGATCGCGCTCCTGGGCTTCTACTTCACCGACGTGCAGGACTTCGCCAACAAGGAGACGCTCAACGCCAAGGCAGCCGAGGTGATCGCCCGCAACCCGGCCCTGAAGAAGGCGCAGGACGCCGCCAAGAACGACGCCGCCGCCAAAGCGCGCGTCATGGCCGCGGCGCTCACCAAGGTTGAGATTCACAGCTTCGACCTGATCGTGCTGGCCCGCACCGGCGCGGCCGCCATGGAGTGGATGCACCTGACCGACACGAAGGCCAGGGACAAGTTCCTGCAGAAGATCGTCGACCAGCGCGCCCGCGACGGCAATCCGACGACCAAGGAGGCCGTGGAGAAACGTATGTCACAAACGTTCTTCACGCCGACGTTCCAGTATGTGATGTTTCTGTTCCTTTTCGTCGGCTTCGCAATCAAGGTGCCGATCTTCCCGTTCCACACGTGGCTCCCGGACGCCCACGTCGAGGCGCCGACGCCGATCAGCATGATCCTCGCGGGCATCTTGCTCAAGCTGGGCGGTTACGGCATCTTGAGAATCGCCTACCCGATCTGCCCGTGGGCCGCCCATGCCCTGGCGTGGTACCTCTGCATCCTGGCGATGATCAACATCATCTACGGCGCCTTCGCGGCCATGGCCCAGGCCGACTTCAAAAAGCTGGTGGCCTATAGCTCCATCAGTCACATGGGCTACGTGCTTCTGGGCATCGCCGTCTGGCCGCAGACCGGAGAGCAATACTGGGCCTGGGGCATGAACGGGGCGATGTATCAGATGATTGCGCACGGCATCAGTTCGGCCGGCATGTTCTTTTGCGTGGGCGTCATTTACGATCGGGCCCATCACCGCAACCTCGACAACTTCCGCGGGCTTTATGAACCGATGCCTCTCTACGGCGGCATCAGCGCGTTGATCTTTTTCGCCGCTCTGGGTCTTCCGGGGCTTTGCGGGTTCGTCGGCGAGTTCATGGTCGTCCTGTCGGCCTGGAATTTCTCGACGCCCGAGTATCCGAACGCGGGCAAGATCTTCGCTGTGTTGTCGGCGCTCACGGTGGTGATCACGGCGGCGTACATTCTGTGGACGCTGCAGCGCGTTTACTTCGGCACCAACGATGCCTACAAGGATTACCCGGACATCACGGTGCGGGAGCTTCTCTGTGTTATTCCGCTGGCGATCTTGGCGATTGTGCTGGGCATCTTGCCGGCGCTCGTGTTGCAATGGATGGAGCCGCACGTGACGTTCTTTGTTGACTCGCTCATGCAGATACGGACATGATTCGTTGCGTAGGACGGGTCCCTTGACCCGTCCGGGTTCGCAGGGACGGGTCAAGAGGCCCGTCCTAAGTTGGCGTGATCACGGCTGGGCACGGTGTCTTTCTTGAGATTGATGTCATGAATTCAACGTTGGCACAAATGCTGACGGGTTCGATTGTCAACGACGCGATCGCGTTCGCGCCGGAGTTGGTCGTTTGCGGCACGATCGTGCTCATGCTGGTGATTCGGCTCATTCCTCGTTACGATGATGTTCACCTCGGCTGGATTGCCTTGGTGATTACGGGCTACGTGTGCTACCTGAGCTGCGATCAATGGATGCAGGAAACGCCGCGATCCGGCCAGGTCGCGAAGACCAGCGGCAAGGACGTGTCGCCGATTGTTGTGACCGCAGCCGAGCCGCACGGACTGCGCGACGATCAGTTAGTGCAGGTGACCGAAGTGGAGGGCAACACCACGGCCAACGGCGCCTTCCGCATAAAGGTGCTCGATGCCTTGAGCTTCCAACTCCGGGAGGATGCCAACAATCCCGTCAAGGGGGACATCCGCAAGGGAAACGACGACTACACCGCTGGCGGGAACTGGAAAGTCATCGGAGGCACGCACAACCTCTTCGGCGGCATGCTGATCTACGACAGCTTCGGCATCTTCATCAAGATCTTCCTCTACGGCTTCACCGCGCTTGTTGTCTTGCTTACGCTTTTGACCGGAATACCGGACAAGGAAGACTCGGCTGATTTCTACTGCCTCCTTCTGGGCGCGACCGTCGGCATGTCGATCATGGCGACAGCGAATCACTTGCTGATGGTGTTCATCGGTATCGAGATGGCGAGTTTGCCGAGCTATGCCCTTGCCGGATTCTTGAAGGGCCGGCGGCAATCGAGCGAAGCGGCGCTGAAGTATGTGGTGTACGGCGGCGGCGCGTCGGGCGTGATGCTCTATGGGATTAGCCTGCTCGCCGGCAGATTCGATTCGGGATTTTTGCCAACGGTCGTGCGCGGCATCAGCACCGATGGGAACCTGGCCGATCCCGTCGTCATCATGGGGCTGGCGTTCATCCTGCTGGGAATCGGCTTCAAGCTCGCGTCGGTGCCGTTCCACTTCTGGTGTCCCGACGTTTTCGAAGGCGCCGCGGCCGAAGTCGGCGCGTTTCTTTCGGTGGCATCGAAAGGCGCGGCGCTCGCCCTGTTGGCACGCATAACGCTCGGCATCGGCGGGTTGAACGGCCAGCTTGAGCTTGTGGATGGGCGGGCACTTTTTGCCGCCTGGAGCAAGGCGACCGACTATCTTGTGCCGGTGATTGCCGTCTTCGCGGTCGTCACGACGACATTCGGCAACCTGGCCGCCTACGGACAGACGAACCTCAAGCGACTGTTGGCGTACTCAACGATTGCTCATGCCGGATTCATGATGATGGGTCTCGCCACTTTGACGCGCGAAGGAGCCGGCGCGGTCCTGTTCTATTTGATTGCTTATCTGTTCATGAACCTCGGCGCCTTCGCGATCGTGGCATTTATCCGCAACTTGACCGGGCATGAGGACGTCACGTACTTGCGCGGCTTCGTGTATCGCTCGCCGCTCCTGGTCATCATGCTCGGCGTATGTTTGCTGAGCTTGCTCGGCATACCGCCGCTGGTTGGATTTGCGGCCAAGTTTCAAATTTTCACCGTGCTGTACGAAGGCGCGCAAGATTACTTCGCCCTGAACAAGCCGCACCTGGGTTGGACGCTGTTGGCGGTGCTGTTGGCGGGGGGCTTGAATACGGTGATCAGCCTGTTCTACTATGTGCGCGTCCTGAAAGTGATGGTGCTCGAAAAGACGCTGGAAGAAGTCGAGGATCGCGAGATCGAGCAGAAGCCGGCGCCATTGTTCCCTAGTATCTATGCGACGGCCCTGGCCGTGATCATTGTGGTTGCGGGCGTGCTTTGGAATCCGCTCGCTGAGCGAACGTCGGGGCAGGGTGTCGATACGTTCCGGGAAACGCCGATAGTACGAGCGGCGCCGCTGCCGGAGACGGGTGGGCCTGTAGGGCCGCCGAAAGGTCCGCCTCCAAAGGCCCCGAAAAAAGGAGCCAAGAAGTGACGATGGACGCCGGCAGCCTGAAGCTGATCCACCGCCTGATTGCCGTCGGATCGAGTTCGCTGATGCAATACGTGTGCGAATCTTTTCCGTGGTATGCCGACCCGGCGCATGCCGCGCAAGACGCCGTGGTCGCCATGGCAGCCGCGGAACGTGACGATGCTGTTCGTCTGTCCGGCTTCTTGGCAAAGAGACATTTGGATCAGCCGGCGCCGGCAACCTATCCCTCGCATTTCACAACCATCAACTTCTGCTCCCTTGACTATCTGCTGCCAAAGTTAGTGGCCGAGGAAGGGCACACCATCGCGGAAGTCACGACGGGGCTCGCGTCGTGTGGTGACGAAACGGTTCGCGGCATGGTGCAAGGAATTTTGGATCGGCGGCGCCAGCACCTGGATACCCTGAAAGCGCTCGCCGCCCCCAAGCCGGCTGCGGTCCCGGTTTGATCGCAAGGCAAATCGAGGACGCCGGCCGTGAAACGCTATCGCACCTGGACCCTCACCGACGTGGTCAATGACGTTTGGCTGGAGAACTTTGCCACCGGCAATGAACGCGTCCCATTGGGGCCCGCTCACGATTGGTCGATCCGCAAACGCACATTGCGCGGCGGCGTTTCCGACGGCCTCGATCTCATCGAAGTCAACAACGGCGCTTTGGCCTATTCCATCCTCCCCACGCGCGGCATGGGCCTCTGGCAGGGCCATTTCCGCGGCATCCATCTCGGCTGGAAAGCGCCGCTGCACGGGCCCGTCCATCCTCGCCACGTCAATACGTCCGAGCGCGGCAATATCGGCTGGCTTACCGGCTTCGACGAATGGTTGTGCCGTTGCGGCCTTGCCTCCAACGGTCCGCCCGGCGAGGACGTGTACACCGATCGCACAGGCCGCGAGCGCCGCGACCTGCTTCCCTTGCACGGCCGCATCGCCAATCAGCCGGCTTATTACGTCGAAGTGCGCATCGGTCTCGATCCGCCTTATGAACTCAGCGTCGCCGGGCAGGTCGAAGAAGGCGGCCTCTTTTGTCCGCACCTGGTGCTGACGACGACGTACACGACGGTTCCCGGTTCGAATCGGCTCGTCATTCACGACAAGGTCGAGAACCGCGGCGGGCAATCGGCTGAGATGCAGCTTCTCTATCACTGCAATCTGGGGCCGCCGCTCTTGGGCGCCGGCAGCCGCGTCGCAATGCCGATCCGCGAAGTGTCGCCGATCTCTTCCGCCGCCGCCGAGGGAATCGGCACTCTGGAGACATACGGCCCGCCGACGGCCGGCTTCGGCGAGCAAGTGTATTGCTGCGATCTCCTCGGCGACCCCGCCGGACGAACCCTGGCCATGCTCTACAATCACACGTCGATGGCCGGGATCGTCCTGCGCTTCAATCGCCAGGAACTACCGTGCTTCACCGTCTGGAAGAACACGGCCGCGCTTGAGGACGGCTACGTGACCGGCCTGGAGCCGGCGACAAACTATCCGAACTTCAAGTCGTTCGAGCGCAAGCAGGGCAGGGTGGTCAACCTACCGGCAGGAGGCCAATGGGAAACCACCTGGTCGATCGACGTGCTCGACAGCGCCGGCGGTGTGGCGGGCGTCCTGGCCGAGATCGTCACTGCCCAGGCACAGGCCAAGCCGATCATCCACAAGACGCCGCACCCGCGCTTCTCCGCGCAAGCGTAGCATCGGAGGTCGGAGGTTGGAAATCATGTGCTTTGCGTTTGACGGGGAACAGCCTGGCGAATCTAGCCCAGAACTTCGGGTTGGGAAGAAAGGAAGGCTGTAACGGTACAACATGGCGGAAGGCGATCCTGTCTCGCGATATCCGCTCATGAAAGAAGATCGAACGGCATTGAATTCAGAACGTTGCGCTTCTCGTTCGCGTCTTACGTGTTCTGCGTGGACAATGGAATCACATATCCGGCGGTCGCTTTGTGGCAGACCGCACCTTCAGGACGAAGGACTGAATGCGGAGGAACCGCAAGGCTATTTCTACATCGGCGCCGAGGATGGCAAGCCAATCCGTCTGACGCGCGAGGCCTATCACGAGCTTGCCAAGCTCCCAGTCGATCAGATCCCCGCTCGCCTGGCGATAATTTTGGGCGGCAAACCGCCCGGTTCGGATGGCTGGTTCAGCTGGCTGTTCGGGTCCGCTTAGCCTCGTAAGAGGCGCGACGAGATTTGGAGAAGAACACTACACCAGCCGGCTTGTACTGGGCCTGCTTGCCTTGTTTAGTGGCGCCCGTTCGCATCTTGCATTCCGCGTGGTTTTTGCTTACAAAGAGGATGTCGTCCGTGTGACGATCCCGCCGATTTTTTTCACCTTGCCTTCCTGACGGAGTTTCCTCGAATGCGTTTCCTTTTCTTTGCATGCGCGGCACTGTTGCTGCTGTCGCCGATCGCGCTCACCAAACCCGGAAAATCAGCCGACTCCAAGAATGCCGACTGGCCCCAGTGGCGCGGTCCCGGACGCAATGGCATCTGTGCCGAGACAGGCTTGCTCAAGGAATGGCCCAAGGGGGGACCGGCGCTCCTTTGGGACGCCAAGAAAGTCAATGGCGGCGCATCGGTCGGCACCGGCATGTCCAGCCTGGCGATCACGCAAGGCAAGATTTACACCATGGGAGACGTGGGCGGCAAGAAGGGGAGTGGGGCCCACGTGTTCTGCCTCGACGCCGATTCGGGCAAGGAAATCTGGAAAACGAAGGTCGGACCCCCATCGATGGGCAGCCCGGGGCCTGGGCCGCACAGCACGCCGACCGTCGACGGCGAACGTCTCTATGCGCTGACGACCCAGGGCAAACTGACCTGTCTCAAATCCGCCGACGGCAAGATTCTTTGGGAGAAAGACCTCGTCAAGGAATTCGGCGGCCAGCATCCGGGCTTCGGCGGGTACGGGGAATCCCCCCTCGTCGACGGCGACAAGTTGGTCCTGGCCCCCGGGGGCAAGAAGTGCATGGTCGCACTCAATAAACTCAGCGGCGACGTCTACTGGACTTGCGATCCCCCCAAAAACGACGGCACAGGTCACGGCTCTATTGTCAAGGCCGAGGTCGGCGGCGTGAAACTATATATCACGCTCGCTCACAAAAAGCTCGGACTCATCGGCGTCGAGGCCGAGTCCGGCAAGTTCCTCTGGAGTTACGACAAGGTCGCTAACGGCACCGCCAATATCCCGACCGCCATCGTCAAAGGCGAATACGTCTTCATCTCGACCGGATACGGCACCGGCGCTGCCCTGCTCAAACTCGTCCCGGACGGCAACGGCGGGGTCAAAGCGGAGGAACAATACTTCCTCAAAGGAGCAAAGCTTCAGAACCATCATGGAGGCATGATCATGATCGGCGATCATATCTACGGCGGGCACGGCCACAATGACGGATTGCCGTTCTGCCTCGAATGGAAGAGCGGCAAGTTCGCGTGGGGTCCCGAACGTGGGCCCGGCGCCAGGTCGGCCGCTGTTCTCTACGCGGACGGGAACCTTTACTTCCGCTACGAAAATGGCGTCATGGCGTTGATCGAAGCGACAACGACCGGGTACAAGGCGAAGGGAGCCTTCACGCCGCCCCTCAGCACCCCCGCCTGGCAACACCCCGTCGTCTATAACGGTCGGCTTTACCTGCGCGGCAACGATCAGATTCTCTGCTACGACATTCGCCAGAAGTAGCAGTCTGGAGTCAATTCTGAAACGCAGAGGACGCCCTGAAATTTAGCACACGGTGCTTTCATTCTCAGCGACCTCTGCGATCTCTGCGTTTCATTGGCTATGCGGCCATCACCCCTTTTTCGCACCGGCTCGACTCCGCAAGTCCCTCAACACCGATCGCACTTCGACGGAATCGCGCAGTTGACCATTGGCGAGCGCCGTCTCGATTGGGCCCAGCGCACTCACGCCGACAACGTCCTGCACCAGATAATGGGTTTCCTCGCGTTCCTCGGCGTTGTCGCTGTTCAGTGCGGCGAGCACGACTGGCATGACGCGGTCGGAGGCGCCGATCTTCTTCATGCAATCGACGACGAGATAGCCGCTCACGCCAGCCCCCTGATTCTCCAGTGACCGTTTCAAGACGACGGCAAGTGTTGGTCCGGCGATCTTGGCCTTTAGGCCGAGACTCGCCAACTGCCGAACGGCGAATCGCTGCAAGTGCGACTGTTCTCGGCCCACGGTCAATGCTTCCTGAAGAGTTGGCATGACAGCGTCCACCTGGCTGTTGTCCAGTCGCAGCAGGGTGTCGACAAGCGTCATGCGCATGGGAAGTTGCTCGGACTTGAGCATTTCGACGATCACTCCAACCGCCGGGCGGGCAAGCTCGCGCAGGCTATTCAACTGGCCCAAGGCACGAAGCTGTTGTTCGTTCTTGCCTTTGCGAAGCACCACGATGAGCGGATCAACCACGCTCGGCGCCTGCTTGCCATCGATCAGAACGATCGAGGCGGCGCTGGCGAGCTTGAGGTTATAGTCGTCGTGGTTCAAGGCGGCCAACAAGCTCGGAATCGCCATGGTCGCGTCGGGTCCCATCGACGGAAGGATCGACGCCGCCTGACTCGCCAGGGCGACGTCCATGCCTTCGAGGATGCCGATGAGGTTCGGCATGCTTGCCGCGGCGCCGCGGCCGATGCCATGCAGCGTGTTCATGACGGAGATCAGGTGATCGCGATCCTTGGTTGGCATGGCATCGATCAAGTGCGGCACGGCGCTCGGGCCGATGTTCACGAGTATTACCGAGGCGTAGCTTCGGTCATTGCTGTCGCCGCCGGCCAGCAGCTTCATCATGGTTGGAATGAGTTCCTTATCCTTGACAACCGCGAGCTGCAATCGCATCAAGCCCTCCTGTCGCCGTGTCTTGTCGGAATCGCGCGCCGCATGGTGCAGAACATCCAGCGCGGCCTTGTGTGATTCGTTGAAGACGTAAAGGGCATGGGCGACTTGCAACTGCGGAATCCCCTTCTCGATGGAAAGGCGTTTTTCAAGCATTGGGACAGCTGCCTTGGCTTGCTTACCGAGTTGGATCAATGCTGCCGTCATGTGCGTTCGCATCGCCTCGCTGGGGTGTTCGAGGTGGACCGCAAGGTATGGGACCGCCGGCTCGCCGATTGCCACGAGCGCGCTCAATGCGTTGGAGGTGAACTGTGCCTCGGGAATCAAGCTGATCAAATGCGGGACGATCGGCTCTCCAGCGGCAGCAACGACCTCCACGAACGTGTTGCCGCACTTGCACCGCCCGCGTCCGCCGACCAGGAGCTTTCGCAGAGCGACGCGAGTCGCCTCGTCGTCGATCTTGGCGAGGGACCGCAGGGCCAGCGCGTGTCCGTTTGAGTTGACGGCGATTTCGCCGAGCGTAGGCAGAGCGGGTTTTGCCAGGACACCAAAGCTGCCGAGGGTCGCAATGGCTCGATCGCGGACCTTGATGTCGGACGATCTCAGCTCGTTGATCAAGCGAGGCAATGCCGCCTCGCGACTGGCCTGGCATTTGAACGACTCGGGCATCGGCGTCACGACCGGCGTCTGAGCCGATGCCATGGGACCAAGCAGGCCAAGTAGTAGGCCGGCACAAAGTGTTGCAAAGATGCGCAGATGCATGAGGAGCTACCTTTCCACTGAGCGTTTGCCTGGCCGCACTCCGGCAACCCGTCGTTGCCGTTGTAGAAAGGGTACGTTGGGAGTGTTTCGGACCTAACAGGGGTTTTTTGGAAATAATTCGATTTGTTTGCTGCTGATCATTCGAAAAGTGTGTGAAACGCACACCATAGTGAGTTTCACACACTCTATGAGATGCCGGCTCGATCATTAACGATTCATAGACCCGAGGCCGAAAATGGGGCGTTCGTTGCGGCGCTGGGCGGCTTCGACGATGCCGGGCCAGATGCGCACGGTGCGGTCCTCGCTGGCGGTGGCGAGCAGGTTACCGTCGGGGCTGAAGGCCACGTCGCGAATACGACCACGATGTCCGCCCAATGTCAGTGTGGCGCGGCCGGCGTCGATGTCCCAGATCTTTACGGTCCAATCCTCGCTGCCGGAGGCTAGCCGTTTTCCATCGGGGCTGAAGGCGACGCAACTGACGTAGCAAAGGTGGCTGGTGAGTTGATGGCGAAGCTCGCGGGTACGCGTGTCCCAGAGCAGAACGAGGTAGTCCTGAGGCGTGGCGCCGCCGATGCCCGCAGCGAGCAGGTTTCCGTCGGGGCTAAACGACAGGGCGTTTACCGTTTGTGTCTCGCGTGGAAGCCGCAAAGTTGCTTCGGCAAACTGTTGGCCTCCTTTGCCGCGGCGGCGGACCACGATGGTGCGATCGAATGTGGCAAAGGCGAGACGCTCGCCGGAAGCATCGACGGTGAGTCGGTCGGGAAGCACGCGCGGCACAGGCCCGAACGATGTCAAAGTGACGGACTCCGGTGATGGATGCGCAGGGGTGACCCAGAACTGCTGATCCTTCTCTAACACAATTCGCTCGGACGCCATCCAGTAACGATTTCCTCGAACGGGAATCCCCTTGAGGACATTCCACGGCTGATGGGTCGTGGTCGCCTTTCCCTTGGCAAACGTCGATAGGTCGTATGGATGATCCACTGGCGACGTGAACAACGCTGCCTCGTCGGCACTGAAGATGCCGCGCGAGCCTGGGGCGAGAGCGGGCGTTCCATGCGAAATCGAGTCCGCATTGCTGGTCGGCACAATCCGAAGGCCGCTGCCTCCTCCGAAGATTGCCAGTTGAGCCCCGCTCGGACCGAACGCCAGCGCATGAATGGGCGCATCGAATCGAAACACGCGCGCTGTTTGTTCGGTTCGCGCGTTCCAGCTCCGCACGACGCCGAGATCATCGAGGCACACCAGGTCGTCGCGTCGTCCGGGAACAAAGCGCACGTGCGTGACGATGCCGCGACACCCGCGAAAGCTGCCGACCTCTTCACCGGTACGGGCATCCCAGACCTTGACGTTTTTGTCCCAGCCGCCAGTGGCGATCAACTCGCCGGCGGCATCGAAGGAGACACTCAGGACTTCGAGCTTGTGAGCGACGTGGCGAAATCGCAACATGCCCGTCTTGGCGTTCCAGACGCGCAGCATGTGGTCGTAGCCAACGGCGGCGAGGGATTGGCTGTCGGGACTCCAGGCGACGCCGGCAACTACGTCCTTCTGTTCGGCGTCTTCAAGGCTGGCCCGCGCGCCCGTTTTCAGGTCCCACACCGCGATCGCGCCGGAGATGGCGTAGTGTCCGCCAACGGCCGCCAGTCGCGCTCCATCCGGGCTGAACGCGAGCTGCGTCAATCCGGTGTCCTGGAACTTGCCGCCGCGCGGTCCTCGCTCGCCCGTCTTGGACCGCCCGGGTTTCTCGTTCAGTTTGCTGCCCTTGCCTTTGCCTTTATCCGAGCCGCCCCCCACGCCCCCTGCATCGAACATCAGCGGCAAGCCAATTTCCTTTCGCGAAACAAGGTCGTGCCGGCCGATGCTTCCGTCCATGCGCATGAAGGCAAGCTGTTGCGCGTCATGGCTCAGGGCAAGCGGCGCGTAGCCGTCGAAGACATGGAGTCTCTGACCGTTGCGAAAGTCCCAGAGCGAGATTCCATCATCGGCGCTCGCAACCGCGACCTGGCCCTTGCCGTGGATAAGCACCAAGTCGCTAATCTCCCTGACATCCACCCGCACCGTGAATGCGAGTTGACCGCGCGTCGGGTTTGTCACCGACGAGGGCTGCGGGTTCGTGGTCCAGATCTGTACCTCTTTGCCTGCTTTCGTATCGACGGCTAGTGCCAGGTACTCGCCCGTCGCGGCAAACGCCAGGGCTTGAACCCGATCCGCCGGCCCAAGCCGCCGACCGTCGACGTCGGCCAGCCAGCGCAGATAACGCCACTCGAATCCGCGCAAATCGGAGTGCTTGTAGGCTTCGAGATACTGATGGAGCAGTTCGAAGTTATCGTTCTGAAACGCTTGATGGGCGAGATTCATGTCGGCCACGAACTTCAGTCGTTGCACTTGAGCCTTCTCGGAGACCAGCTTGCCGTTCATGTCTTGCAGATCGGTCTTTGCCGACACGAGGCTGGCGTTCGTTAGCTGAAGGTCATTTTTGGCGACCGACAACGTCGTGTTGGCCGATTCGAGTTTGCCCTTGGCTTCGGCCAGTTCGGCGGTAAACCAGACGCCGGCGATGAGGCTCGCGAGCATCAGAATGGCAATCGTGCCGACGCCGACCAGCGCCGCTTGCGCCGGCTTGCGCTGAATCCACTTGACGGCCCGTTCGACCGAGCCAGTCGGCCGACTGAGAATCGGCTCACCGGCAAGGTAGCGGCGTAAATCCTCGGCAACCGCCTGGGCCGACGCATAGCGTGCGTGCAGGTCTTTCTGCAGGCACGCCAGGACGATTGTCTCCAGATCGACCGGAATGGCGTCGCTGAGCGATTGGGGTGGCGTCGGCTCGTCGTCGAGAATGCTCGAGCGAATCTGCAGAAACGTGCCGCGGAACGGCAACTGCCCGGTCAGCAGCTGGTAGAGCACGACGCCCAGGCTGAAGACGTCGCTGCGGCCATCGACCTTTTCGGGCGCCAGAAAGTGCTCGGGGCTCATGTACGGCGCTGTGCCGGCCAATTCGCCGGCCTGGGTGACGGCCATGCTCTCGTCGGCGACGTCGCGGGCCAGGCCGAAGTCGCTGATCTTGGCGCGGCCCGTCTTCTTGTCGAGCAGGATGTTGGCGGGCTTGATGTCGCGGTGGACCATGCCGTGTTCGTGCGCCGCCGCCAAGCCGAGTGCGACTTGCCGGGCGATCGACGCCGCTTCTTCCGGCGCGAGCTGGCCTTCGCGTTTGAGCTTCGCGTCCAGCGTTTCCCCGTCGACGAACTCCATCACAATGTAAGGTGGAAAGCCGGCCGGTTTTTCGAATCGGTAAACGCTGACGATGTGATCGTGAGCGAGCGACGCCTTGCGTGCTTCACGCTCGAAACGCAAAAGCACGTCCGGCCGGGCGGTCATCTCCGGCTTGAGTACTTTCAACGCGACGATGCGGTTGAGGCTGCGCTCGCGGGCGCGATAGACCCAGCCGAAGCTGCCGCTGCCGAGTTGCTCGAGAATATCGAAGTCACCCAGTTGACCGAGCGGCGCCGCGTCGCTCGTCGGTCCCGGAAAACGCAACGTGTCCGTGGCAACCGCCGAGCCGTTGAGCAACGTCTCGGGATATTCTTCGCCGATTTTTGCGAGGAACTTGGGGCCGCGTTCGACAGCGGTGTCGGAATCGGCAAGCTTCAAATCGCCGGACTGGGTGAGTGCGTCAAGTTGGCGCTGGCACGCTGTGCAAGTCTCGATGTGACCTTCGACGAGCGGTCGCTGGTCGCCCGGCAAGCGATCGGTCAACAAGCCTACCAAGTCGTTTTCATTGGGACAATGGATCATGAGAGACTCCCATGCAATTCGGCCGGATTTTCTGGATTCAGGGATCGAATGAGCCAGTCAATAGAACGGTACGAACGTGGCTTGGCCAACCTGACACAAGAAAATCGAGCCGCCTACTCGCCTTCGAGCTTGCGAATCTCCTCCTTGAGCATATCCTGGACGCGCTGTTTGTACACATAGACGTGCGCGACGGGAATATTCAGCTGGGCCGCCGCGTCTTTGCCTGAGATTTGCTCGATGGCGGTAAGGCGGAAGGCGTCCCAGGTGACCTTGTTGACGCGCAACTCGACTCGGGCCATGGCTTCTTCGAGGACTTCTCGTTCAAAGCGTTCGTCGAGTTCTTTCATCAGATCGGTTTCGGCTTCGACCGATTCGAGGGCGGCATAGCTGGTCTTCCCGCGACGACCCAGAGCGCGAACGAAATCGGTCAGGGCGTGCCGCACGACCGTCTTGAGCCAGCCGCGAAAGCTACCGACTTTCGGATCGTAGGCGAACGACCGCATCTTGGTCGGGATTTGCACAAGCAGACCTTGCGTCACATCCTCGGCGTCGGCTTCTTGCAGATTCCAGCGCAGACACCAGGAGTAGATACGCTTGCCGTAGTTCTCGGCGAAGGCGGCCCAGGCGTCGCGGTCGGCCGGGTCGCGTAGACGCCGCAGCAACGTAGCACTGGTTCGCAGATCGTCGCTCATGCCTGGAGCCTCGTGAAGGGACTGGGCCCCGCTGCTCGGGGATTTACGGTACAGCACCGGAACTGTATTTTTGCACTGCTCGGCGGTGTCAAATTCTCTTTTTTGTGTGGGTCGGCGCGCTGGCGTCCTGGTCAGCCTACTGACACGGTTGGACGACCATCTCATACTACTTGGGGTCAGAGCCAATGGACAGGAATGCTGGCTGAAAATGCAGCGGAGCTCCCCTTGCAAACAGATTTCATGAACGTCACAATAAATCAGAGGACGAGGATCATTTATGGATTGCCGGGTGTTGGCGTGTCTGCTGGCCGGCCTGTGTGTCGGATCGCTATCGATCTGGCCGCCGGTGCCCGAAGCGCCGCGCGCCGACTCCACCTTGGCGCCGGTGGTTCAACACGCTTCAGCGAAACAAAAACAACCGATTCGCTTCGATCGCGATGTTCTGCCGATTCTCTCCAGCAAATGCTTCACCTGTCACGGCGTAGATGCACGCAAAGGAGCGCTGCGGCTTGACCAGCGCGAGCAGGCGATTCGGCCGCGGAAGTCGGGCGACATTCCAATCGTGCCGGGCAAGTCGGCGTCCAGCGAGGTCGTGCGTCGCATTTTGTCGGGGGACGAACACGAACGCATGCCTCCCCTCAAGGGCGGCAAGCCGCTGACAGAGGCCGAGAAACAACTCATCAAACGCTGGATCGATGATGGCGCCGAATACCAGCAACATTGGGCGTTCGCCAAGGTAGTGCCTCCGGCGCTGCCGACAGTCAATCGGCGCGAGTGGGTTTACAACGACATCGACCGGTTCATTTTGCATCGCCTGGAGTGGGCGGGGCTTTCGCCTTCGCCAGTGGCCGACCGCGTGACGCTGATTCGCCGGCTTTCGTTCGACCTGCGTGGTCTGCCGCCGACCCTTGCGGAAGTCGACGAGTTCCTTCAGGACAAGTCAGCCGATGCCTACGAAAAGCTTGTCGATCGCATGCTCGCCTCGCCGCACTACGGCGAGAAGATGGCCGCCATCTGGCTCGACCTCGCGCGATTCGGCGACACCAGCGGCTATCACATGGACAGCACGAGGCAGATGTGGCTGTGGCGTGACTGGGTCATCGACGCCTTCAATCGCAACATGCCGTTCAATCAGTTCACGATCGAGCAGTTGGCAGGCGATCTGCTTCCGAACGCCACGATCGCAAATAGGATCGCCTCGGGTTTCAATCGCAACACGCGTTTCAACGAAGAAGGCGGCG
>VGZI01000078.1 GCA_016872605.1 Planctomycetota bacterium | reverse complement strand
CGACGCGGATGCTTCGAAGGATGCGGTGCTCAACAAACGCCCACGGCGTGGCTTCATCGGCCTGCAGAATCACAACACCGGCGTCGAATTCCGCAATGTGATGATCAAGACGTTGGAATAGGTCTTTTTTCGTTTAGCGCCCGCAGCGCGCCTCACTGCGGGCGCTCAACGAAAAAAGTTCTCATTTTTTTTAATTCCGCGCGGTTTTCTCTTGCAGTCCCAGCTTGGCCGCACCATGATACCACCAACCTAGTGCACCGTCTACGATCCGTTGATGGATAGACGTAGGGTGCGTGCAACGCACCGATGAGCGGACCGGTGCGTTTCACGCACCCTGCATCCATCAATCCATGGAAGCCAAAGCACTAGCACGTCCTTCGGACGCCGCCCTTTGCCGCCGGAAAGGGGGACTCGCATGCCGGGCAAGATCTTGATGGTAGAGGGGAACGACCAGGGGCACTTTGTGCTCGTCGTCGAGGGCGACACGCTTACCGTGGGCATAACGCCCACGCGCGCCGAAGCGATCATGCACGGCGTGCACATCAAACGGATTCACTGCGAGATTGAACTGGAGGACGACGCCGTCGTCGTCGGCGATATCGTCGCGACCGATGCGGACTCTCCGCTGGAACTGGAGCTTGTTGCCGGGAACTCGCTGCAACTCGCCCATGCCCAGCTGCACCTGGAATCGGCGGTCAGCGCGGCGGCCGACGATATCGCGACGCCGGATGCGGCGCCGGCGCTGCAAGAACTTCCGTCCGAACGCGCGGGCCTGGCGACCGACGACGCCACCATCGTCGATGAGGCGCCGACGCTCGACGATCTGCGGACCGACGGCGCCGCCCGAGCGGCCTCGGAACCGAGCGCGACGGCGCGCAAGCGGTTCGTCATCGTGGACGGACCCGACAAAGGCCGCGCTCATCTTGTGCCGGATACCGGGCCTATCTACATCGGCAAAAGCGCCCGCCACGCCGAGATCATCCTGCACGATCTGTTCGTTTCCCGCGTCCACTGCGAACTGCAAATCGACGGGGACACGCTGGTGATTCTCCACGTTGAAGGAGACGGTGGGACGCTCGTCAACGGCCAGAAGATCGCCGGGCCGCGCGAGCTTGTCGTGGGCGACATCGTGAGGATCGGCAACTCGTATCTGAAGCTGGAAACCACGGTGGAGAAACCGGAAGAGATCCCGGAAGTCGAGGCGGAGGTGGTGGAGGAGCCCGGCCCAGCTGTCGAAGCGCCCAAGACGCGCTCGAGCATCGAGGAGATTGCGGCGCTCGAAGGACAGACGCTCGGTCATTTTCACCTGGAGCAGGCGTTAGGCCGAGGCCATTCCGGAGTGGTCTTCCGGGCCGAGGACAAGGAAGCCAAACGGCTTGTGGCGCTCAAAGTGCTGGCGGCCGATTTCCCGGCGTCGCAGGCCGAATTGGAGCATTTTGTCAAGGCGATGAAAGTGGCGGCGCGGCTGCATCATCCGAATCTGTTATTCCTGCACGGCGCCGGCCGCACCGGGCGCCATTGCTGGATCGCTCGAGAATATGTCGAGGGAGGCAGCGTGAATTGGCTGATACGGCGGAGCCACGAGGAGGGGCAGTTCAAGTGGAAGCGTGCCGGACGCCTTGCGGTCCATCTGGCCCGCGCTCTGATCTTTCTTGAAAAACGTGGAGTGAGCCATCGATGCATTACGCCGCACAACGTGCTGGTCCGCGAAGAAGACAAGATGACCAAGCTGGCCGACGTGATGCTGGAGGAAGGGCTGACGGGCAGCCGTCCGCGCGAGGCCGTTCTGGAGAGGAAGACCGCCGACGAACTGCCGTACTTGGCGCCCGAACAGCTTCAGCTGGCAAGCAGCGTCGATCTTCGCGCCGACCTTTACAGCGTCGGCGCCGTCCTGTACCATCTGCTCACCGGCCAGGCGCCGTACACGGGAGATTCGGCGGCGGAAATTCTCGACCACCTGCGCGCGACGAAGCTCGCCAAGCCGAGCACGCTTCAGTCCAGTATTCCGGACGATTTCGAAGCCGTCGTGCTTCGCCTGTTGGCGCAATCGCCGCAGGATCGCTTTCAGACGGCAGCCGAGCTCTTGGCCGAGGCCGAGCCGATCGCTCTGGAGCACCAGATCAAACTGTAAGCAAAAAAAAACCGCTCGCGATCATCGCAAGCGGCGGGGAGAATTAACCACGGATGAACACAGATGGACACGGATGAGAATGAGAATCGAGGCTCACTCGCCAACCCATTCTATCTGTGTTTATCCGTGTTCATCTGTGGTTCTTTTTCTAGTTGCAGCAGCCGCGGCGGAAGAGGCCGAAGCGCGGGCCGCAGCCGCGATCGCAGCTGGTGGCGCACACCGGAACGCGAACCGTTTGTTCTTCCCACACCGTTTCGCAATACTGAACTTTCCGCTTGACCTTCTCGGTCACGGTATGGCACACCTTGCGGGTGCCTTCCTTCTGCTGACGTTCCATCGTGCAAACCTTGACGGTGATTTCCTTCTCGCTGCGAACCATCTCGCAGACCGTCCGCTTGCCCTTGCGCTGCTCGGCGACGCACACGGTCACTTTGCAAACCTTCTCTTCTTCAACCGCGACGCGCTTCACGACGCAACGAGTCCGCTCTTCCATGCAGGTCACGCGTTCCAGGCGGGTATGGCAACGGCCACACTCGTCAACGCAGGTGACACGCTGCAGACGGCAAACCGGAACCTTCTCCGTGATCGTCTCGCGGACGCACTTGTACGAGCAAACCTTGATCTTGCGTTCCTCGACCTTGGGGACCATCACCGTGTAGGTGTAGTCCTCTTCACGAGTCGTCGGAGTGCAGACCGTGACTTTCCGCTTTTCTTCCTTGGTCACCGGCACGCAGATGGTGTAGGTGTACTTCTCGTCCTTCATGATGCGCTTGCACTCGAGGACTTCGATTTCCTTCTCTTTCATGACGCGCTTGGCAACCTTGATCTTGCGTTCTTCGTACTTCACTTCGGCCGGCTTGGCAGCCGTCGTCGTGGCGCACGGGTCGCCGCAGCCGCCTCGACAACGCCGGAACAGACCGTGCGCCTCGCTGTCGGTCGTCAGCCCGAACAGGGCCAACGTCGCCAGGGACGCGATCGCGAACAACTGTCTCATGTCAATCTCCTCTGTTGAAAAAAAGGAAGCCCACCACACCCGCTCAACCCGCTCGTTTGAGACCTTAAATCTGGATAGGTTGGGTAATTTGAGAAGATTTTATTCTCGCTGGGGTGGGAATACTAGAGAGAATACAGAAATTCTGCGGATTTTCCAGGGGGGCGATCGAATTGAGTAACGATAATTCGGGTTGTGCCGTGAATGCCGTTTGCGTTTAGCGCTCGCGGAGCGCCGATCGATCGCTTGGCGCTCGCCGAGCGCTAAACGTAAGCAGAGCGACAAGTGCAAACAGCGATCACGCCCCGACGGGGACGCGGACTTCCTCGACGTTGACGAGGCCTTCGCGGAACTTGGGATCGGCGATCAGGCAGGGGTGCTTGTATTGATCGAGGGCACCGCCGGTGCGGGCCAGGCGTTGGCGGTCCCATTGCTGCCAGAACTGGCCGGGCAGAAGGAACAGGCGCATCGGTCCGAGGCGATGGCTTTCACGCTTGCTGGCGTACTCGATGTTGATATGGGCAAGCCGTTCTTCCATCCGTCGTGCCAGGTGGACGCCTTGTTCGCGGTTAGTCAGGTCCGGGCCTTCGATGAAAAGGCCGTAGTAGGGCATCTCGTCATCCCAGCAGGGGGCGACGCTGAAAGCGGTCAGGTTCAGGTTCAACTCGCGCAAGACTTCGCCCATGGCCGCGGTGATCTGATGTTCGGAAACTTTCTCGCCCGTGATGTTGGCGAAGTGAGCGCCTTTGCTCAAGAACTCGACGAGCGGCGTTTTGTTGAAGAACCCGGTGCAGCGGACGACATCGAAGATGTTGTAGCGATAAAGCCCATACGCCGTGGTCATCAAGATGTAGTAGCTTTTGCCGACCTCGAGTTCATGGGCTGACAAAACCGTTGGATCGGGACGATCACCTTCATCCTCGGGGATGAACTCGAAGAAATGGCTGGTGACGTCGAGGACGCCGCTGGAGGTGCCATCGTTCATGGGGATGGTCATGCGGCCTTCGCTGGCGATAAGTCCGACGTCGCGAACGGGAGTTTCGCCGTAGTATTTGGGGAAATGGCGCAGGTAGGCGCCGACGGATCCGCCCATCCAGTTGCCGATGACGCATTCGGTGGGCCAATAATCTTTGGGATAAAGCGTCCCGGTGCGGCGAATGATCTCCTCGAGTTCCTTGACGCGATCGGGGTCGGCCGAGGCGATGCTGCTGGAAAGCTCGTAGCGGACGTCGTTGGGGATATCGAAACGCTTGCTGAGGGTTCCATCGTGAATGTCGCGCAGGAGCGATTCCTTCTCGGCGTCGCCGGTGCGGGCGAGGTTGACGAGCGTGCTGGGGTTGGCGGCGATGATCATACCGACGTGACGAGGAATGCTCAGTCGTAGGGCGAGGTAGTATTTGGCGGCGGGGTCCTTCACTTTTCCCACGATGGCCGGGACGCAGTAGATCCAGCGGATGATCCACATTTGCATCTGAGCGGTGAGCCCGGTGACGGCGCCGCAGGGGATGCCGGTTTCGGTCGTGAATTCCTGCCAGTCGCCGGACATTTGCAGGATGGGGCGCAGGCGGACTTCGGGATGATCGCGATAAACGCCGAGGCCCCAGAGGTTCCAGCCGCGCTTGTAGTCGTCGAGATACTGATCGGTGACGGGAATGAACTTCCGCGTCGCCGTGGTTCCGCTCGTCATGGCGAACATGTGGATGGTCTGGTCGGCAAGAAGGGCGTTGGTGTCGCCCTTGAGGACGCGCTGCATGTACGGCTCGACATAGTCGTAGCCGCGTATGGGGATGGCTTTGCGATAGTCGGCAAGCGTGCGGATCTTGGCGAACGCGTGGTCCTTGCCGAAGCCTGTATTGGCCTGATTGGAGAGGATGGTTTGCAGAAGCTCGAACTGGGCCTTCTCGGGCGTTTCGGTGGCGGCCTCGAACGCGGCCAGTCGGCGCTTGACGGGCCACGACAAGATCTTGACGAGCAGGTTGCGGAATAGCCAGCCGAGCATTCGCGTCTCACTCGTATAGCCGCTCGCATCGAGCGAGCGCTCGCCAAAAGCGAACGGCTAAACGTGCAAATGATTATATCGCCGAGGGTTCATTTAAGGGGCGCGTCGCATCGCTGGCATCCTGCTTTGCCGGGACGCTGCCGTTGGCCAGGTGCTGGTCGAAAAAGGCCAACACCTTCTTTTTGTATTCCTCTGCCGCTATATGGAATGCCTGATTGTGCTTGGCGTTCTCCACCATCCAAAGTTCTTTCGGGTCGCCGGCGAGGCCGAAGAGCGTTCGCGCCATTTCCGGCTTGATGTAGGCGTCGGCGCCGCCGTGAATCATCAAGAGCGGCCGCGGCGCCAGGTTGGGCAGCACGTCCTCCAAGGAGGGATAATGGCAATCGCGAAGCTTCTCGATCTGGTGCATGGCGATCTTGGCCGCGATGGCCAGGTACCAGTTCGGTATGATGCGCGCCAGCCAGGGCATGCTGGTGTAGATCATGACCCATTTGGCCATGAACGGGACCATGGTGGTCAAGGTGGCGAAGGCGCCGTCGACGACGCAGCAGCGAACAAAATCGTCCTGGGCCGCCACCATTAACCCGGCGCTGCCCCCCTTGCTCAGACCGAAGAAACCGATGCCGCGCGGGTCACGGTCCGGTCGGCCCTTCAAGTAGGCCAACGCCGTTTGAAAATCGATGACCTCAAAATCGGTCACCCATTGCAACGGCTCGTAGCTCGGCTGAGCCGCGCTTTCACCCTGGCCGCGCATCTCAAACGTAAAGATATCATACCCGGCATCGCGCAGGAACTCGCAATAGGGCAAACAAGCCCAACGATTCGATCCGAATTCCAAACCGAACAAGATGACTCCCTTGCGCGGCTTCGGCGTGCGCAGGTAGATGCCGTGCAGCGTCAAGCCATCCGGCGTCGACAGCGCCACTCCCTCCGCATCGTCCGTGGGTTTGCCGAACGGCATGATGAACAGCGGCTTTTCCTGAAAGATGCGCAAGACGACGGGGATGTAATTGATCACGACGTGCCAGTGCAGGCCCAGCGGCACTGCCAGGACTACAAGCAGGAGGATTCCCAGGCTAATCCAAATCCATTCCACGCGTACGTCCTAGGGGTCTTTCGTTTGGCGTTCCTATGGCGCCATGCGAACGCTAAGAGAAAATTCAACCGCGAAAGCGGCTCACGACGAGCGACACGTTCTGCCCGCCGAAACCGAAACTATTGCTCAGCACGTGATCGACGTTCTTTTCGCGGGCCACGTTGGGCACGTAATCGAGATCGCACTCGGGGTCAGGTGTTTCGTAGTTGATGGTGGGAGGTATGACGCCGCGCTGAATCGTCATGACCGCGGTGATCAGTTCGGCGGCGCCGGCGGCGGCGATCAAATGTCCCAGCATGCTCTTGCTGCTCGAAACCGGGATGTTCTTGGCATTCGAGCCGAACACGTGCCTAATCGCCAACGTTTCGACGCGATCGTTGACCTGGGTGCTGGTGCCGTGGGCGTTGATGTAGCCGATCGCTTCGGGAGCAAGGCCGGCATCGTGAATCGCGGCTTGCATGCAGGCAATGGCGCCGCGACCGTCCGGATGACTGTCGGTGAGTCGGAAAGCATCGCAGGTCGAGCCGTAGCCGGTCAACTCCGCGTAGATGCGGGCGCCGCGCTTTCGGGCGTGTTCCAACTCTTCAAGGATGAGCATGCCGGCCCCTTCGCCCAGGACGAACCCGCCGCGATTCAGGTCAAATGGCTTCGACGCCTTCTTGGGATTCTCGTTTTCCGTGGAAAGCGCGGTGAGCAAGTTGAACCCGGTGACGCCGAAGGGATGGATCATGCTGTGCGATCCGCCCGACAGCATGAGGTCCGCGTCGCCGTGGCGGATCAATTCCGTCGCTTCCCCGATGGCCTGGCTGCTAGCCGCGCAAGCCGTCAGGCAGTTGTAATTCGGGCCTTCCAAGTCGAAATAATCGGCCAGATGCCCAGGCGTCGTGTGCATCTCCTGTTCATACTCATGCCGAGGCTCGAAACGGGTCAGGCCGCGGCGAATGAAGTCGCTTGGCTCGACCGCATTCTTTTCCGGCCGATACGCCGCCGAGATCAGCGCGGTCATGTGATTGAAATCTTGAATCCCTTCACCGCAGCCGAGGTAAACGCCGAGCCGAGTTCGATCGACTTTGGCATTGTCCACCAAGCCGCCATCCGTGAGCGCTTGCTGAGCGGCGGCAGCGGCGAATCGCGCGTTCGGCCCAGCATGCTTCCAGCGGCTCGGATCCTTGACGAAGGCCGATAGTTCGAAGCCCTTCAATTCCGCCGCGAACTTCGTCGGGAAGGTGGAAGCGTCGAAGTTCTTGATGTAATCGACGCCGCTCTTGCCCGCCAGCTGGTTCTCGTACAGATCCTTGACGCTGAAGCCCAGCGGCGTCACGGCGCCCATTCCAGTGATGACGATGCGTCGTCTCATGACATTGATTCCGGGTGCGTGGGGCACGTTTCATTCCCAACGGCGACAAACCATCGCGCCACATTGGCCCATCTCGGTATAACCGATCTTGACGAAATAGGGCTTGGCGATCGGCCGAGCCTCGCGCAACACCTGCACCGGACAGGCCGGATCGGGCGTTTCGTAATTGAGCGTCGGCGGCAGTGTGCCGTGCTTCATGGCCAGGAGGCTGGCTGCCAGATCGGTCGTGCCGCTGCCGGCGCTGAGATGGCCGATGTTCGGTGTAATAGACCAAACGGGGACCGACGTGCCGAAGACTTCGTGAATGCCGCGCGCTTCGAATGCGTCGAGCGGCACGGACCCGAGGCCGTGCGTGTTCACGTGATCGACGTCGGCGGGTGAGATCTTGGCTTCGGCGAGTGCGGCACGGATAGCGCGGCCGAGCCCCTTGCCGGTCAGGCCGCGATCGAATGCCGAGCCAAAGCCGGCGACCTCGGCGTAGATGCTGGCGCCGCGCTTCTTGGCATGTTCGAGTTCTTCGACCACCAGCACGCAGCCGCCTTCGCCGAACACGGTGCCATCGCGGCGCTTGTCGAACGGCTTTACCGCTTTCTGCGGTGTCTCGTTGCAGCGCGACATGTGGCCGAAAAGGGACTGGCGCACCATGCTCAAGGGGGTCAGTTTGCTGTCGCCGCCGCCCGCCAGGAAAAAGTCAGCTTGATTGCGCTGGATGATGCGACATGCCTCGCCGACCGCCAAGAGGCTGGCTACGTCGCTTTCGGTGATGGTATTGTTCGGTCCTTGGGCGTCGTGCAGAATCGACACGTGGCAGGCGAGCATGTTGGGCAGATACTTGAGCATCCAGAGGGGTTGGATCTGGCCGATGCTCTTTTCGCCCCAGATCTTCGGATCGGTGGCGTGGATGTTTGACTCGGTACCCGTCTGTGAAGCGATGCCCAGTTCGTCCAGTTCAGACGGGATCAACCCGGCGCCGAACTCGACGCCGAAACGCGTGCGGTCAAGCTTGTCCTTCTCGACTTTGCCGTCCGCGATCGCCAAATTGGCGGCAGCGACGGCGAGTTGAATCGTCCGCGACATTACGCGAATTTGCTTGCGTTCTTCGCGGGTGAGCAGGTATTTCTTGATGTCGAAGCCAATGATCTCGGCGGCGATTTGGGTTTGCAGCGGGGAGGGGTCGAAGCCACCGATGCGTTTGATGCCCGTCTGTCCCTGGCTCAAGGCGGTCCAGAATGAACCGGCATCAAGCCCAATGGGAGTGACAACACCGATGCCGGTGAGCACCACGCGACGATTGGCAACAGACATGACGCACCACAGAAGTTTCGAGACGACTCGGGCTGGGCAAACTCCAAACGCGTTCCTGCCCTGTGCCGCTCAACCTATTGTTTGGCGCTGTCCGTGCGCTGGGCCGTTACTTTCGCCAATCCCAGCAAATGCTTCAGTTCGCCGCTAAAGACGAAATTATGATCGCCGAAGATTTGCTGGGACCGCGATTGATCCAGATGGGCGAAAAATATCTCGGCTTCCGCCATCGGCGGGGCGGACAGTTCACCAGGGATGTCGCTACCCGCCGGGAAAGCGTACACTTTGCCGGCGATCGACGCTCCCTCGGGCCTTAAAGTCACCATCTCGGTGTCATAGATCAACACCTCGCCTGCGACGGCTTCACGCTCGAAGCGGGCCGACGTGATCTTGGCGAGCACCACTTTTTCCTTGAAGTCGTTGGCCTCGCCTACCAAGATGCCGCCGGTCTGCGCCAACCCTTCAAGAATGAAGCAAGCCGGCATGATGGGATAGCCGGGAAGATGCTGCTCGAAGTAATCCTCGGCTAGACTGAGGTTCTTCAGGGCCCGAGCCGATTTGCGCGGTTCGAACTTCACGAATCGGTCGATCCAGATCCAACGCATCACTGGCAAGCCCTGGGATGAGGTACTCCGAATCCCAGGGGTTCGGAGTACCTCACCCCTGGGCTTCCTTTGCCCTATCGCGCCGGTGCGCCGTTGAGCTTGCCCGCGATGTACTTCGTGATCATGTCCACCGTGAACAGATCGCTGATGGCGCTGACTTCCGGATTCTTCTCGAACTTGCTCAAATCCGCAAACGGCATCTTCTGACGCAGTTCGTCGAGGCCCTTTTGCGTGACCTTGCCATTCTGAACGAACTCCGGGTCGCCCTGGAAGATCGATTCCGGGAACAACTCGTTACGCGGAATCTTGATGCCGAACTCGCGTTCCAGACGGAATACGATGTCGAGGAAGTCGATCGACTCGGCCTTGAGGTCGCCTTGCAGCGTCGATGCTGGGGTGATCTCGTCCGGCTCGACGTTGAGCGCGTCGACCAACGTCGCGGACACCTTCTGGAAGATTTCAGTTTGGCTAGGCATGGTCAAGGACCTCCTTCTAAGAAACTAGGTTACATCGGTTTTTGTTGATTCTTCTTCCGTGGGGCACGTTTTCAACGTGCCAATCTCCCGTGGCACGTTACCATCGTGCCCCGCGGATTTCGCTTACATGGCCACGGCGCCGAGGCTGAGGCCGCCATCGACGGTCAGCACCTGGCCCGTAATGTAGCCGGCGTCGGCGCTGGCCAGAAACACCGCGACCTTGGCAATGTCATCGGCCTGGCCGAGCCGTTTCATCGGGATCATTTTCTTGATCATGTCGCCCGCCTTGTTGCGGACGGCTTCGGTCATCTCCGTCTCAATGAAGCCGGGAGCGATGGCATTCACCGTCACGCCGCGTCCCGCCAGTTCGACGGCCAACGCCCGGGTAAACGAGTTAATCGCCCCCTTGCTGGCGGAATAGTTCGTCTGTCCCGGATTCGTGCGATCCGCGGCGACACTGGAAATATTGATGATCCGCCCTTTGCGCTGCCGGGCCAGCTTCATGGCCACCGCATGGCAGAAGTTGAACGCGCCACCCAAATTCGTCTGGATGACGACGTTCCATTCCTCCGGCCTCATTCCCACGAACAGGCCGTCGCGAATGACGCCGGCGTTGTTCACCAGAATGTTGATCGGCCCCCAGTCGGCCTCGACCGCTTCGACGACCTTTTCGGCCGCGTCGTGGTCGGCAACATCGCACTGGTGGGCCTTGGCAATGCCGCCCGCCTGCGTCACCTCGCCGACCAGGCTTTCCGCGGCCTGTTGACTGCCCTTGTAAATGATCGCGACCTTCGCCCCCTCGGCGGCAAACGCCTTGACGATGCCTCGGCCGATGCCCCGGCTGCCGCCCGTCACGATCGCTACTTGATCCTTCAGTCGCATAACTTTTCGTTCTTTGCTTCCGTTACCGGCCCGTCGCGTGTGCTTCGGGCTGGTGCTTAGCCTAACTCACCACGCAGAATCCGATAGTGGTTCCGCAGTTGCATTACTATTCGTTCGTCAACGTCCTTGAGGGCGGGGCTGCGGTCTACTAGGTTGTATCGGCACACTGTGAACTTGGCCGTTACGGTCGCCGTCCCTTGTACCTCGGCTTTGCCTTTGAACACGGCACGGGGGTTATCCGCGGAATAATCGACTGCGTCCACCGTAATGTGCATCGTGTTGCCTGGCTGCATGAAACTGCCATATTTCACGTTCCGGGCGTCACGCAAGGCAATCACGCTATGGCGAAAATCCTCCGTCGCGCGCAGCAGCCAAGCCGAGCCCTCCACCAACGTTTGCAGCATCAGCACTCCCGGCATTACCGGAAACGTCGGAAAATGGTCGGCCAAGTACTCTTCACCCAGGGTCAGGTTCTTCACCATGCGTATTTGCTTGCCCGGATCGATCTCCACAATTCGATCGATCAGATGGAAGCGCATGACGACGAATCCCGTACCTAAGCCATAGGCGACAAACGACTTTCGCCCGTCTATCGAAGGGGAAAGTATAGCGGCCGCGCCAAGGGTCGGCAACCCCGAATGTCGTTTCAAACCCGTAAGCCTCACCGAGCGCGCCGGCGTCCCGTCGCCGGCGTCCCGTTGACACTCGCCGGTGCCACAATCTTTGCCGATTGCCGATCTTTTCGCAAACTGGAATAACTGAGAAACGCGGACAAATTGCCAAAGAGGTAATCAATGTCCACAACAAAGCGATTTTTCGGAGAATTCCCTCAAGTTCGCCGCTGGCGGCCAACGCCGGGCCATCTGATGAAATGTGACTGGCCACGCCATGGTCAGTCGGTACATTAAGGTGATTCCAAGCCGTTTTCCAAGGAGAGTGCATGGGGAGCAGACGTCGCGGCAGTGGCCGACGCAAGGTCGGACGCAAGAAACGCCGTATGCGGGCAAAGATTCGACATCGCAAGTAGTCAGAGCCTGAAGCGTCAGCGAAGGATGCGCGTTTCTTCGCTAACGCTTCAGGCTCTAAACGTTACGCCGGCGGATTCCACGCCTGGATTGCCGATTTTTCGTCCGAATAGAAGTGGAAGAATCTCTCGATCCCCGCGATGCGAAAGATGTTGCGCGTGTATTCGCTTGCATGCGCCAGCGTCAGGCCTCCCCCAACCGCTTCCAGCCGGCGTTGCAGGTTGATGAGCTTCGCCAGGAACACGCTTACCAGGCACTCCGGCTCCTCGGGTCCCAGATTCAGCACCATTTTTCGACAGTTCTCTTCATCCAGCAACCGTGCCAGTTCACTGCCCAATTCGTCGAGCTGGTGGTCGTCAATGCGCGTGGAGCGTAATCGCACGCAGAAGACGTCGCCTGCCAGGTCGACCGAGATAATTCGAAACGGGCGTTGCATGCGACCCTCATCGTAGTACAGGCGGCTCGCCTGCACTAGGGAATCAACGATATCCGCCCCTTGGCACCCAAATCTGCCTCGGGCTCGCCGATCAGCAACCCGTCTTCAACTCCGACGACACGTACCTGCATTCGCCGCCGCAATAATGCCTGCAGATGACCGCGAAACGCCACCGGCACGTACCGGCACGAGGTACCCTGCACGAATCCGGGCGTCGGCGCGCCCCCCTCCACCAAGACGTCCAACTGGCGACCGATCAGTTCCCGTCGATAGGCCGATGCCGTCTCGGCTTCCAGCTGGCGGAGGCGGTCTTGCCGTTCCTCCATCATTGCATGCGGGACGACATCTTGCAACAGCACCGCCGGCGTTCCCGCGCGCGGACTGTACGTGAACACATGAATCTTGGCGAACCCGACCTCTCGAACCACCCGGCAGGTTGCCTCGAAGTCGGCCTCGGTCTCACCCGGAAACCCAACGATGATGTCGGTCGTGAACGCCGGCACGTCCAGCGCCTGCTTGAGGCGTCGGCAGCGTTCCAAGAAGCCGTCCGCCGAATAGCGACGCCTCATTGCTCGAAGAATCCGGTCCGAGCCGCTTTGCAGGCACAGATGCAGGTGCGGCACGACGCGGTGGTTGCGGGCCATGGCCCGAACCAGGTCCTCTCTCGCCTCGGCTGCTTCCAGGCTGCTCAAGCGAATGCGAAAGTCACCCGGCACGCGATCGAGTCGATCGAGCAGGTGCCACAGACGACGCCAATCTGCCTTCGACTTTCCCTTGCTGAGATCGATCCCATAATGCCCAAGGTGAACACCTGTCAGCACAATCTCAGGGCAACCGCCGGCGACAAGGGCGGTGACCTCGTCCACGATGGCTTCAGGTGCCCGACTGCGAAGGTGCGGTCGAACCGATGGGATGATGCAATAACTGCAATTGAGCAAGCAGCCGTCCTGGACTTTGACGAACGCGCGTTGGTGATCGTCGAAGCGTGTAATGCCGGCCGGTAGCGTCGTCACCCCGAAGTCGCGCAGCTCGTCGGCAAGTTTCTCCTTGTCGGTGATGACGCGGACGACGCCAGGCAGCTTCGCGACAGCATGGGGATCGCGCGTAGCGTAGCAACCCATGACGACGATCTTGGCGTTCGGATTGCGCTGATGCAGGCGGCGCACCGCGGTTCGGCTCTTGGCATCTCCTTCGCCGGTCACCGTGCAGGTGTTGACAACACAAAGATCGGCCGGTTCCCCCTCGTCGGCTTCGCGGTAGCCGTTGATCTCCAGAGTCTCCTTGACGTACTGCGTCTCGTACTGGTTGACCTTGCAACCAAGCGTGACGAGCCGGCAGGTTGGAATGGGGGTGGTCATGTTTCATCCCGTGTTCACGTTTAGTGCTCGCCCGGCGCCGCGCGAGCGCTAAACGTAAGCAGGCTTATCCTATCTGCCGTTCACCCTGTAGACGACCAGCGGTTCCGGCGACCCGGGCACATCGTGCGAGCCTATGTTGTCCAAGACATAGGTTTCGAGCAAGCGCGCGAATGTGCCGGCGCTGAGCAGAATCGGGCCGCCGCATTTCTTCGTCAACTGCTCGATGCGCTGGCCCAGGCTGACCGTTTCACCGATGGCGGTGAACTCGCGGCGCATGACTGGTTGACCCGCCTCGCCTTGAACGGTGGCGCCGAAACAGCCGACGAGCGCCGGCCCGGTGTGAATGCCGATGCCGACGATCAGCGGCGCTTCGCCTTGTTGCACGAGTTCCTTCTTTAACTCGCACAGCCGACGCAGCAGCTCCAGAGCCGACGCGATGGCCAGGTCGGCGTGATTGTCTTGTTGTTGCGTGGCCCCGAAGAGGGCCATGACGCCGTCGCCCAGGAACTTGTTGACGTAGCCGCCTTTCTCCTCGATCGATTGCAGCGCCAACGTCAGGAACCGGTTGAGCAATCGGCCGATGCGTTCCGGATCCGCGCCGGCGCAGCGCGCTGTGAAGCCGCGGATATCGACGAACAGCACGGTGATCTCTTGCGTCGCGACTTCAAAGCCGGTCATTCGGCTCAAGATGCGGTCGCGCACTTCGGGACTGACGAGTTGCCCGAGCGTCTCGTGCGATTCCCAGGCCTTGGCCAGCGCCTCGGCCATGTCGTTGAAGCGGTTAGTGAGCTTGCCCCACTCGTCGGGCCGGGGATGATCGATGCGGACGTCGAAGTTTCCGTCGGCGATCTGCCCTGTCGCCTCGGTTTGCAGTTGAATCCAGCGCCACAGGTCGCGGCCGACCAGCCAAAAAATGCCGCCTCCCGAGAGGGCGCTGACCGCCAACATGCCGAGCCCGAACCAATAAAGAAAGGATGGGTCGCCGCGCCGATCGGCGAAGTTGAGGGCCACGGCCAAGATCGCCACCATCGGCATCAGCGCCACCGCGGCCCACAGCATGAAGAGCCGAACGGTAAACGGAATCGCGATGATCCCCGGTACGTTCTCCGGTCGCGCGTCTTTGAAGAACTCCGGATAAAGGTACGCCGTCAGGAACGACTGGATGATGAAGAACGTTTGCACCGTCGTGAAAATCGTGGAGACGACGAATGAGATCGCAAACTGCCTCCAGATCCAACCGACGTTGTCGTCGCCTCCGACTGCACAGATGATCCACGGGAAGAACACGATGCCCGGCGCCCAGGCGATCGGATTGAGCGCGAGCTGAATGGCCGGGAAGTTGACCAGGCGCCTGCGGCAAGCTTCCAACTCGTCTGCCGGAATCGCTTCGCCCTGCTGCAGGCGCTTCAGGCAGCTGATCATGGGCCAAAGCAGATAGAACAACAGGCAGAAGAACATTGGATACGCGATGACGTTGTAAAGCGGGGCGGCAACATCCCAGAATGCGTCTCGTTGGGCGTCGGTCAGATGCTTGACGATAAGCTGGGTGTTGTAGAAAAAGTTGAAGAAGCTGCCGGCCAGGTTCGATGCCATGATGGCAAGCGCCAGCGCGATGAACGGGAACCGCCGCGCGAGCGCATCGAACATGGCCCACCCCGAAGCCCAGGGGTGAGCGCAGCGAACCCCTGGGACTGCGCTGACCTCGAACCCAGGGGTTCACTGCGCTCGCCCCTGGTCAATCTATTGGGATGCAACTATGAAACTTGTTATTTCCCCGCCCGTTGCCGACGCCCGGCTCGCCAAGATCCGCGCCGCCGCCGGCCCGATGCTCGTCGTCAACACGCGCGACGAAGACCACGCCGCCGCCGAGATCGTTGACGCGGACGCCCTGTTCGGTTACTTGACCCCACGCTTGCTCAAGGCGGCCGCCAAGCTGCGCTGGGCACAATCGCCGACGGCGAGCATGGAGAAATACCTCTATCCCGACCTCGTCGCGTCGAAGGTCATTGTCACCAACATGCGCGGCATCTTCAGCGACGTCATCGCCGACCACGTCTTTGGCTACATCCTGATGTTCGCCAAGAATTTCCACATCTACCTGCGACAGCAGATGCAAGCGAAGTGGCGCATGCTCGGTCGCCCAGATAACGAACTGCCCGGCTACGGCGGCCCCGGCGAGGTGCATCCCTCCGACTGCACCGCCATCACGCTCGCCGACTGCACGCTCGCCGTCATCGGCCTGGGCGGCATCGGCGCCGAGACGGCGCGGCGGGGCCTGGCGTTCGGCATGCGCGTGTTCGGGGTTGATCCGCAGCCCGCCGCTTGCGGCTTCGCGCTCGCCGGGCGCGATGCGAGCGCGAAGCCGCAAGCGGCAATCTTTCGTCCGGACCAATTACACGAAGTCCTCCCACAAGCCGACTTCGTCGTCATTGCCGCGCCGCACACGCCGGAGACGTTCAAGCTCTTCAATCGCCAGCGGATTCGGCAAATGAAGAAGACGGCGTACCTGATCAACGTTGGTCGCGGCGTGATCGTTGACCTTGCCGACTTGACCGCGGCGTTGCAAGCAGGCGAGATCGCCGGCGCCGGCCTGGATGTGTTCGAGGTCGAACCATTGCCGTCGGAGCATCCGATGTGGCGGATGGAGAACGTGATCATCACGCCGCACTGCGCCGCCGCGTCGCCGAGGGTCCCGGAACGCCATCTGGCGACGCTGCTGGAGAACATCCGCCGTTTCGTTGCCGGGCAACCGCTGATGAACGTCGTGGACAAGAACACGTGGTGCTGACCGGTTTACGTTTAGCGCTCGCATGGCGCCACGCGAACGCTTGTCGTACTTTCGGCGTAGAATAGATAGTCGCCGCGTGAACGCTAAACGAAGACAAATGCGGGAATAAATCCGCTTCGCCCGGCTCGTATCCTTGGCGACCTATCCCGTCCTCGTTTCCGGAGGCCCGTCATGCGCTGGCTCATTTTTTCGTTCGCGTTCTGCGTGATGTCCGCGTCTATCGTTGGTTGCAAGGACGGAGATCGACATGGCGCGTCGAAAATGGACGCGCCGCAGGCATCTTTTTTCGGCGCTCCTAGCCGGAGGGAGGAGGCAGGCCACGACCAAGGAGACCGTGGCGGACCGAGGGTGATTTCAGGATTAACATCGACCGGAAACCTTGACAAACAACCCAAGGCCGACGAGCCCGCCAAGAAAGACCGCCCGCGCAAAATCCGCTATACGGGCGACATTCAGCTCATTGTCAAGGACATCAACGACGCCGAGGAGGCGCTCGACGCCGCCAGCAAAGCCGCCAAGGGCGAATACGAACGGGCCGAGGTCAATCGCTCCGCCAATGTCGTGCGCTCCGGCATCTGGCGCATCCGCGTGCCGGTTGAGAATTTGACCGCGTTCCGCAAAGCGGTCGCCAAGATCGGCGACGTCGAGAAGGATGTGCTCGAATCGGAAGACATGACTGCCAAATACTACGACCTCGAAGCGCACCTCGCCAATCGCAAGGCCGAGCGCGACGCCGTGCGCGATTTTCTCACCGAGATCGGCAAGAAAGACCCGCGTTTCTTGGAAGTCAAACGCGAGCTCAACGAGATCAGCGACGACATCAATCGCAAGGAAGGCATGATCAAGCTCTGGAAAGACATGACCGACCTGACGACGTTCACGGTCCACATGCGCGAAAAGCAGGCCTACAACCCGCCGGCCCCGCCCAAGATCGAGCCTGATCCCAGCTTCGGCGAACGCGTCGGCAAGACGTGGGAAGGCTCCTGGAGTTCGTTCATCGGCTTCTGCCAGGGGGTCGCCATCGTCGCGGTGGCGCTGGCCCCGTGGTCGCCGGTGATCCTGGTCGGCTTGTTCTTCGTTTGGTTCGTGGCGCGCCGAATGTCATCCCGTGCCGAGGAATCCGCGCCGGTCGTGGAAGTTGTGGATGAGAAGCCCAAGGGAGAGCGCAGCGAACCCCTCGGATAGTGGCGTTTCAATCCCAGGGGATCGGGAATACCCTCACCCCTGGGCTTCATTTTGCAAACAGCTCATTCACCAGCTCATCGGCCCCGTACAACTTTTGCAGCGATTCAATTATCGCCTTTGAATGCACCGAGACGTGCCTCGCTTGATGATCGGTGTAGACGAAGTTGCGCACCAGGCCGTGGCGATTGCGGTCGAAGTTGATGCCGACGAACTCGCCCGCTCGATTGAGTACTGGACTGCCTGAGTTGCCGCCGATGGTGTCGGCCGTCGAGACGAAGTTGAACGGCGTCGTCAAATCCAGCTTGCCTTTCCCATCCACCCAGCGTTTGGGCAGATCGAACGGATGATGATGTTCCTGCTCCTTGGCCCGAGCGTACATTTGATCAAAGGTCGTGGCATGGCCGAGCTTGACACCGTCGACTTCGTAGCCCTGGACGGTTCCGAATGCGAGACGCAGCGTGAAGGTCGCGTCGGGGGCGATGGTTGTGCCGAACTTCTTGAATCGAATCTTGGCGATCTCGGCATATGCTTGCGTGCGGGTTTCGTCCTGTTCGTCGTAGTCGCTGCGAAGGGACCGAGCGTCCGAATCGACCATCCGCGCCAGGGCTATCATCGGGTCCTTCGAGATGGCGATCGCGTTCTTGCCGCCGTCATAGAGGCGTTTTCGTTCTGCGACATCGTCGAGTTTCGTGCCTTGAATCACGCGGCCCGCCAGGTCGGGAATCGACTTGCCCTCGAGAATGCGAGGCAGCAGGAGCGACGCATTGCCGCGCCCTTGGTATTCGGCGAGAAAATAGAGGGAGCCGGTGAGCTTCATTTGCTCGTATTCCTTGGAGATCGGCGCCGGCGAGAAGAGTTGCAGCTTCAATGATTCGAGAGCGGAGCTGCGATATTCGGGAAGGCGTTTCGCATCGTCCTTGGCTATTTCGTCAGCGAGCCGAACGAGCGTGCGGGCGATGCGGAAGAGCCGACTGTCGAAGGCGTCGCCGCGTTCGATGAGAAAGTAGTCGGCCTCGTGGTCGGCGAACCACGTTTGTGCTCGGCTGATGCGTTCCCAGGAATCGCTGAAGATTATCGAATCGGGAAGTTTGGCGCCCTTGGGCTTGAGCATTTCCTCCGCCTGTTTCTTCTGCGCCATAATGGCTGGATCGAGCAGTCCGTGGTACTGGCCCGTCAACGCCTTGCGCGCGTTTGCGACCGGGAACAGGTCGCGCTGCGCCCAGCGCCGCTGTTCCTTCCCTTTCTCGGCATACTGCGAAAGCAAGGCTTCGCGATAGCGCAGCATTTGCAGCATGTAGGGCAACGTGGCATCGCGGCGGTGCGTGAGATGCGCGTACGTCTCCAGCCGATTCGTTGTGCCGGGATGGCCGCTGACGAAGACCAAGTCGCCGTCCTTGGGGCCGATCGGGCTGACCTTGAAGTAATTCGGGGTCGAAGCCGGCCTGCCGTTCTCGTAGACTCGGAAAAAGCAGATGTCGAGGTTGTAGCGCGGATACTCGAAGTTGTCGGAGTCGCCGCCGAAGAAGGCGATCTGATACTCGGGCGCCATGACGAGGCGCACGTCGGTGTATTTCTTGTAGCGATAAAGATGATACTGAGCGCCGTGATAGAGCGTAACGATGTCGCTGCGCAATCCGGTCTTGGCGAGTGAGTTCTTGATGATCTTGGCCATTATCGCCTTGCGGGCCGCCAGCGCCTCGGCCGGTTTCATGCTGGGTTTGACGGCGTCCTGCACATCTTTGGTCACGTCAATGATCTCTTGCAACACGTTGAGTTCGAGATCGGGACACTTCAGCTCATCCTCAATCGTCCTGGCGAGGAAGCCGTGTTTGTGCAGATCTTTTTCCTTGGTGGACAATTTCTGAATGAGGTCGGAGCCGATGTGATGATTGGTGATGGCCAGACCGTTCGGCGATACAAAGCTGCCGGAGCCTCCGTTGTTGAAGCGGATCGACGCTTTCATGGCCCGGTCGCGCCAGGCGTCGGTGAGGTCAAAGTCGTACTTTTTCTTGAGCAGCTCCTTGGGCAGGTTGTTGAGCAGCCACATGCCTTCGTCGGCACGGGCGGCAGTCGTGAGTACGAAAAACCCGATCATCGTGTGAAATAATCGATTCATGATGCACCCTCCGTGTTTACGTTTAGCGCTCCCAAGGCGCCAGGCGAGCGCTAAACGTAAACAGGATAACGTGAACAGTCAATCCACATCCAGATACTCATTTCTTGTAAACACAATCGCACCGACAAGCAAACAAAAAACCGTGATGCCCGCCAAGACCAGCCACGCCGTCGTGCCGTCGACCGGCATATACCAGAGCGGGCGTTCCGGATGAATGCCGTAGTCGTGGGCTCGATCGAACATCAGGCAGCGCGTGTAGAAGCTGATCGAAAGGCGTTTGAACATGCCCGGCATGTTGCCCATGATCGTTTCCAGGAAAAACGCGTAGAGCAACGCCATCACGGCAGCCCGGTGGAAAAACGCGGCCAGCATGTGAAACAGGGCCGAGAACGCCAGCGTGCCCCAAAACACCGCGGGCCAATAGACCTCGATCGCTTGCCGGCCCAACGGTCCGCCCGCCAGGCCGATCAGCACGAAGCCGCCGAAGTTCAAAAACAAACACCACGGCAACAACGCAACATACTTCGCCAAGAAGATCGCGGGCCTCGAGATGGGCCGCGTCAGCACCCAGAGCAGGTTCTGTGCCTCGCGTTCTCGGCCCAGCCCTTCCGTGGCATAGGCGACGCTCCACATCGGAAGCAAGAACGTCGTGAAGAGCGAGAAGATGATCAGGTCGGAAAAAACAAAGAACCCGCTCCCCTCGACGACCGCGGCGCGATAAGCGCCGAGCGCCATCTGATGCAGCGCCGTTTCCGAACCGCCCCACGGCATCGAACCGGCGAGCTGGAGATTGTCGAGGTGTTGGGTGTACGTCGGCCCTTTGCCGCGCGGATGGGGCCAGTGCGCCATGGTCCATCGCCCGGCCTGCGTGTTGAACCCGACGATCAGGAGCGATAACCCGAGAAGACCGAGCGAGATCCAGACCATCAGGTGCGCCCGCGCCTGGCGCTGGAAGCTGAGCCAGACGAGAAACCACCAGGCACGCCAATTTGACGGTTCTGATTGCGTTTCGTGATCCATCAGAGATTTACAATTGACAATTAGCAATTGCAAATTGCCGGACCGACTCTTCAATTGCCAATTGCTAATTGCAAATTGTCAATTGCTAATTCCGTTGTCACCGTCCAACCGGCCAAAAACGCAGGCCGAAGTTGCTCATATCGACCCATTCGCTGAGGGTCTCGCCTTCGAGGTCGCCGCGGTCCAGGCCGACGCGGAGGTATATCCACAAACAGGCGATGTCGTTGTTGTGATCGTAGCCGTGCTCGTCGGTATCGCCTTCGAAGAGCCAGCGGTAGATGCGTTGTTCCTTGCCCTGCCCGGCGGCTTCTTCTTGCCAGGCCTTGAGCAAGCGCGACATGTTGGCCTGGGCTTGTTTCCAAATCTTGACGTCATCGATCTGCACGCGCAGTTCCTCGGGCGTCGATTCCAGTTGGACGCCTGAGAGCTGCTTGATTTCGTTGAAGAGCCGATGTTCCAGTGCGGATGCTCGCCAGGGCGTCCAGAGGATGGCAGTGATGCGCGAGGCCTCGAAGCGTATCCCGTAGAAATCGATCTGCATGAGGTTGCCCCTCCGGAAGCCCAGGGGCGAGGTACTCCGAACCCCTGGGATGTCGCCGCGCCGACCTTGATTTTTCCCCGCTTGGCGCTTGCAATGTCGCGCGTTTGCGCCTAACATGGCAGCCTGTTCCATTGTACGAGCAATGCACGAGGAGACGATTCGTGGACACGATGATCTTGTTCGCGCAAGCTGCTGCCGAGAAACCCGCGATGGAAATGGCGGTGCGAATTCCACTGTCAGTGATGAACTTCCTGGAGTTCGCGATCTGGGGCGCGTGGTTCGTAGTCCTGGGCAACTATCTGAACTCAATGCAATTCTCGCGCAAAGATATCGGCAGCATCTATGCGACCATGTCGCTCGGATCGGTCATCTCGCCGATGTTCGTCGGCACGATCGCGGACGCCTATTTTGCCAGCGAGCAACTGATGGGCGTGCTTCATCTGATCGGTGCTGGACTGTTATATTGGATGGCGCAATTACAAACGGCGCGAGCCTTTTATTGGGTCGCCCTCGCCTACGCGCTGGTCTACGGTCCGACGTTGGCGCTTTCTGGCTCCGTGACGTTTGTGAACGTCCCGGACGGGCAGCGCGATTTTCCGACAATTCGCGTCTTGGGCACAATCGGTTGGATCGTCGCGGGCCTGGCGCTGCGGCTCATGCTCAAGGCGGGAGAACCGGTGAACAATCGGCCGATCTTGCTCGCCGCCGGTCTGTCGCTGGTCCTTGGCGTGTATTCGTTCTTCCTGCCGCACACGCCGCCGAAGGGAACGGGCGAGATTCCGTTTTGGAAAGCGATCAATCTGCTTAGCGATTTTTCGTTCGCGGTGTTCTTCGGCGTCTCGTTTTTCATTACCCTGGCGCTGGCATTTTACTACGGTTGGACGGCTTTGTATTTGGAGAGCGATGCAGGCGTCAAGCCGGAGAACGTTGGACCGCTGATGACGATCGGCCAATGGATGGAAATCATCTTCCTGTTGCTTTTGCCGTGGTTTCTCGATGCGATGAGCATGAAGTGGGTCTTGGCGATCGGCATGGCGGCATGGGGAGTCCGCTATGCAATCTTTGCCTCACGGGCGCCGTTTCCGATCTTGCTCTTCGGCATTTCGCTGCATGGGATCTGCTTCGACTTCTTCTTCGCCGCCGGGTTTATTTATGTCGACAAAACCGCGCCGAAGGATATCGCCGCCAGCGGACAGGCGCTCTTCGCGGTTCTCACCTATGGCCTTGGCATGTGGCTTGGCACCGAGGCGTCCGGCTGGCTGAACGAGTGGGCCACCAAGGAAGAGAAAGATCCGCAGACCGGACTGACGACTCGCAAGACCGATTGGACGCAGTTCTGGATCATTCCGTGCGTGGGCGTGGTGATCGCGCTCATCGCGTTCGTCGTGTTGTTCTAAAAGCGATCCGTCTGCCGTTTAGCGTTCGCGAGGCGCCGAGCGAACGCTAAGGCGATCGGCAGGAATTGATTTACCCCCCCTCTCCCTCTGGGAGAGGTGAGGAAAAAACCTCCCGCTCAACTAAAGGCAAGCGGCATTTGCTCAAGTCCCCCCGTTTGCCTTTCCGATACTCTCATCAAGTCCCGCTCATTTCACCGACGTTCACACTGCGCCATGACGGCATTGCCGACCATTCCCGGCTACGAACTGCTCACCTGCCTCGGCGGCGGCGTTACGACCACCGTCTATTCAGCTCGCGAACAAGACACCGATTTCCCGTGCGCCGTCAAGGTGCTTCGGCCCGATTGGCAGGAACATCCCGTCGCCGTCAAGCTTTTGCAGCGCGAGGCTCGCTGCGGGCTTGCCGTTCGGCATCCGCATCTGGTACGCATTCTCGACGCCCATGTGCTAACGCCGCCGCATTACCTCGTCATGGAGCATCTCGCCGGCGAATCGCTGCGCCGCCGCATGCGCCGCGATTATGCGGTCGATCAAGCGTCCGCTCTGTGGGTCGCCAGGCAGATTGCCGAGGCCCTCGCCGCGCTGCATCGCAAGGGCTTCATTCATGCCGACGTCAAGCCCGATAACATTCGCCTGGTCAACGTCGGCACGGCCATCCTGCTCGACCTCGGCTACGCCCACCGTCCCGGTGAAAACTCCGCCTTTCACGATCAGGGCTATTTGCTCGGCACCGTCAACTACCTCGCACCGGAACTGTGCGGCGGCGAACCCGAAGACGATCTGCGCTCGGACATCTTCAGCCTCGGCGCAACGCTGTTCGAAATGCTCACCGGCCAACTCCCCTACCCTGCCGGCACGCCGCTGGAAACGATGCGTCGTCACCGAAGCGACGATCCGATGCTCTTGACCGATTGCCTGCCCAACGCACCGGCGTCGTTGACCGAATTGATCGATCGCATGCTGTCGCGCGATTCCGCCGATCGCCCGAGCGCCGACCGGCTGGTGCAAGATCTTATCACGTGCGAAATCGCCAGCTTGGCCCGATCCAAACCGCTGGCGGCGTAGCCCTTCTTCGTTTAGCGTCCGCAGGGCGCCCTGCGGACGCTAAACGAAATCAGCCACATCAATCAATCGTTCCACTCGTTGAATATTCGACGATTTTCCGTGCGGATCAAACAGCACCGCCTGCATGCCGGACGCGCGGGCCGGCTCGTAGTCGTTGCCAAGGTCATCGCCGACGAACAGGATCTCGCTCGGCAATAGCGCCAAGGATCCAACGACATGCTCGAAGAATTGCCGAGCCGGTTTGCGCCAGCCGACTTCCGAGCTGATGACAACCGGATCAAGATATGGCGCGATCGGCAACGGCGCGATGACCTGACGAAGTCGCCGATCGAAGTTGGACGCCAGCGCCTGGCGGATGCCGCGTAGATGCATGGTCTCGATCAGCCCGACCGAATCCAGCTCGCACGACCAAGCCGGCGCTTGCCCGAAGGCGGTAAACAACTCGGCAAAACAGGCGTCAACGTCGGCGACATCCTCGAGCACCTCAGCGACGATCTGGCGCCAGCGGTTCATTTCACGTAATTCATCGGTGCGCCAACCAGCATCGCGGTCGAGTTGTTCTTGGCGCGCAAAGGCCGCGGGAAAGCGTCGGCGCACTTCCTCGACAGCGAGCGAGCTCCCATGGCGCCGACCGACCTCGGCATAGATGGCGGCCACGGACGGTTGAACGTGAATCAAGGTGCCGACGGCGTCATAGACGATGGCGCGAATCATTGATGTAGTTCCGATCCCAGGGGTTCGGAGTACCTCACCCCTGGGCTTCGGGTCATTCTATCGGCACGAAAAAGAGACGGCGGCGCGTGCTTTGCAACACGCGCCGCCGTTGTCTCAATTTGAGATTCACGAATTATGCGATCGTCACGACATCCAACGGCTCCTCGGTGACAGCCGGCTTGGGCAGCTTGGCTTGCACTTCGGCTTGGTTGCAGCGAGGCGTCTCGACTTCTTTGACTTGCGGATCAACGCCCCAGTAGACTCGCCAGCCGTTCGTGGTTGCCTCGAATTGGTACTCCATGACAGTTCTCCTTTTTAGGTTGTTCGATTCAGTATTGGTTGCGACATAGTACATACGCGGGCAGTTAATTACCGTGACAACCGTTCGAGGATTTTTTTGCGTATAGAAGACCGATGGCCCCGATCCCAGGGGTTCGGAGTACCTCACCCCTGGGCTTCCTACTCACCAAACGAATCAGCGCGTAAAGCGACGACGGCGAGTGCCCTTCGACACTCGCCGCCGTCTATCAGGAACAACACCTTCCCCAAGGAGTTGATTAGCGATCGCCGGCTACTTCATTGCCGAAGGTGTGCGTGAAGGTCCGCATCTCGGTGGCGTTGTAGCGATGTTCACCGCGAGGATCGACTTCGGGGACGAGCCAAAGGTCCTTTTGGCGATAGTCTTCCCAGCGATCTTTGCCGGCGACGGCCCAGATGCGCACTCGGCTGGCGGCGATCTTTTGCCCCGCGTACATCAACACGCGTTCCTGGCCCGGCTTGATCTCGAACACCAGAGCGTCCTGGCCTTCGTTCGGGTCAGCAGGAATCCAGGTCCACTTCTTGTCGTCGAGGCCGCGGAACTGCACGTATACCTTGATCGACACGTCGGCGTCGTTCTTGACTTTCAGGAATCGGCGGGTGAAAACCTGTTCGCGCTCACCGGATTCGCCGGGTTCCTTGTCGTCCTTGGCCGTGTCGGTTGTTTTTGGAGGCGACTTGTCGTCGTTCTTGTTGTCTTGAATGGAGTCCTTGGGTGTTGGATCGCCCTTGGGGAAGGTCTCGTCCTTGGCGGGCTGTGGTTCGGGGGCTGGTGCGGGCTCGCTGCCGCCGCCGAAGTCGCCGCCGGGGCCGTTGGGATTGCCTCGCAGGCCGAGGATGATGTCCTTGACCGCGTTGAGCACTTCGCCGGTGTTGCGCTGGCGGTCGGGATTGTTGTTTCCCTTCTTGTCTTTCTTGTCCTTGCTTTTGTCTTTGTCCTTCGACTTGTCCTTGTCCTTATCTTTGGCGTCGGTCTTCGATTTGTCCTTGACGGGGTCGGCTTTCTTTTTCTTGGCGGCGACGAGGTCCTTGAGTTTGTTCAAATCGGGCGGCGACGCATCGGCTTCGAGACAGTGCAGGCTGGCGATTCCAACGGTCATGGCGATCAGGCTGAGCATGAAGAAACGGGTCATGGCAGACTCCTTGGCTTCGGGGAGGGCATTGGTTGTTGTTCATGGGAAGAGGAGAATGCACGGTGCGTGCCGGTTTGGACGATTTGTAGGTGCCAATCGTCGCAAGCTGTTTGGTTTCAATCGGATGAGAGATGGGAAACCGGGCCGACCGTTGGACCTGGCGAAACGAAATGTGTCATCAGAAAGGCGTCGCGTGTCATCGAATGGATGTGCCAACTCTTCGTTTAGCTCATGGCGCAATGCGAGCGCTAAACGAAAAAAGTCAATTCAACAAACTCCGTTGCACCACCTCGCGGGCTTTGGCGAATTCCGGCTGCCAGGCGATCTCCGGTTGGCCCTTGAGCAGGCAGTCGCGGACCTTCTCAAGCGTGTTGCGAGCCATGTGCGGGCATTTGTTGCAAGCGCAGCTGATGCCGGGGACTGGATGATAGCGATGTTGCGGGAACTTACTCTGCATTTGCCACATCATGTTCGCTTCGGTGGCGACCAGAAAGTCTTGGGACTCCTCAAAACCAGCGATGTACTTGAGCATCGCCTCAGTGCCGCCTACGAAGTCGCTGTGTTCGCGGATGTTCGCGGGACATTCTGGATGGGCGATCGTGATGCCATTCGGGATTTTTTTCTTGAGCGTAAGCAGATCGCCGACGCTGAAGATCTCGTGGACAATGCACGAGCCGTTCCACAGGATCATCTTGCGGCCGGTCACTTCTTCCAGGTATTGGCCAAGATGGCGATCGGGCACGAACAGGATTTCCTGATCGGCCGGCACGCGGCGAATGATCTCCTCGGCGTTGCCGGATGTCACGATCCAATCGC
>VGZI01000077.1 GCA_016872605.1 Planctomycetota bacterium | reverse complement strand
TTCCGTCTGAGCTTGCGATTCTTCCACCTGGCCGAACGCGCCGAACAAAACGTTGAACGCTGAGCGGTTCATCGCTCGACACATCAGAAGCGAGAGAATGAACCCCGACGATCCATCGAGCGAGCCGGTGATGATCTGAATGCGGTTGGCGAGAACGAAGCCCATGGCAGCGTCCGCAAGCCCGGCGTAGGAGTTCAAGAGCGCGATCACGACCGGCATATCCGCGGCGCCGATCGGCAAGACCAGCAAGAACCCAAACGCCAGCGCCAAGATCACCAGCACGACAAACAACACGCTGACACGCGGATCGTACACGAGGTAAACAAACGAGCCGACCAGGACGGCCAGCAGTAGAAAGTTGCAGATGTTCTGCCCCTTGTACGTGATCGGAGCGCCGGGCAGTAGCTCCTGCAGCTTGGCGGCGGCCATCAGGCTCCCAGTGAACGTCAACGCGCCGATGACGACTTCGAAGCCGAGCGCGGTCATTTGCACACCGCCGATATCCTCGTAATGGCGAATGTACTCGGAGATGCCGACGAGCGTGGCGGCCAGCGCGCCGAGCGAATGTGAGAGTGCCGTCCGCTGAGGCACCGCGGTCATCGGTATCTGCAAACCCATCGACGCGCCGGCTACAGTGCCGATCAACATGCCGACCCCGATCCAGACGTAGCCGATCGGCTTGATTTCCGGATCGAACAAGGTTCCTGCAATCGCCAAGGCCATGCCGAGCTCAGCGAGAAACATTCCCTTGCGAGCATAGTGAGGCGAGCAAAGCCCTTTGAGCCCGAGAATGAACAACACCGCCGACACGATATAGACGTAGGTCAGGGCCGTGCGTGGATTGACAACCTTCTCGACAATCAGCCAAATCAGGATGCCCAGGCCGAGTGCAGAGAGGACGCAGAGGATCGGGACCGCAAGATTCTCCAGCGAGTACCACTCGTCCCCTTCCGTTTCCTTGCCTTCCTTGAACATCTTCAGCATGCGATCGGTGATGAGAAACCCGCCGACGACATTGGTGCTGGAGCACGCCACCGCGGCGAAGCCGAGGAGCGTACTCGTCCACGAATACTCGGCCCCCGCGACGACGAGCGAACCGATGAGCGAGATGCCAGAGATGGCGTTGGTCGCCGACATCAACGGCGTGTGCAACAGCGGCGGCACCCGCGTAATGATGTGAAAACCGAGAAACCCGGCGAGAAGGAAGATGTACAAGCCGATTTCGAGATTTACTTGCTGCAAGATTTGTTCGGCCGTCATCGTGATGTACCCTCACATGAAGTTCATCGGAAGCCCAACGTAAGCAAATCGATCGCCCCTTACGGGGCTCGGCTCGCCGCCGCCATGGCCGTCTTGATCGCGTCGTGGACGATCTGGCCCTGGTGGGTCGCCAGGGGACCGCGGATTACGTCGTCGTCGAGATTGAGATTGAGCTTGCCGTCCTTGACCATGATCAGAAGGAAGTTGACGAACGTGCGGGCCAACATCGAGCTGGCGTGGAAGGCGAGCGTGCTGGGGAGATTGGTGAAGCCGACGATAGTGACGCCGTGCTGGACAGTTTCCTGACCGGGCTGGGTGAGTTCGCAGTTCCCGCCCTGCTCGGCCGCCAGATCGACGATGACCGAACCGGGCCGCATCGCCTGGACCATGGCGGCAGTGATCAGCGTCGGCGCCTTCTTGCCGGGCACGAGCGCGGTCGTGATGACGACATCGGCCGCGGCGACCGATTTGGTCAGCAATTCCTGCTGTTTGCGAAGGAACTCATCGGTTTGCTCCTTGGCGTAGCCGCCCTTGCCTTCTGCGTTTTTGGTATCGAGCGGCAATTCGACGAAGCGAGCGCCCAGGCTCTCGACCTGCTCCTTGACAGCGGGCCGAGTGTCGAACGCTTCGACGACCGCACCGAGCCGACGGGCCGTGCCGATCGCCTGGAGTCCCGCGACGCCGGCGCCGAGGATGAAGACCTTGGCCGGCGTCAGCGTCCCTGCGGCCGTCATCAGGAGCGGAAAGAACTTGGGCAGCCGGCTCGCCGCCAGCAGCACCGCCTTGTAGCCCGCCACCGTGCTCATCGCGCTCAAAGCGTCCATCGGCTGGGCGCGTGTGATGCGCGGCATCAACTCCATGGCGAAAGACGTTACCCTCCGCGCCGCGAGTGCTGAGAGAGCGTCGAATTGTGAATAGGGCTGCAGCAAGGCGATCAGAACGGCGTCTTCGCGAAGCAGGCCGACTTCATCAAGCGACGGCGGCTGGACCTTTACCACAATATCGGCCTCGGGGAGCACGGACGCCGATATGCGTGCGCCCTTCTCTTCGTACGCCGCGTCGAGGAACCCCGCAGCCGTTCCCGCACCGGTTTGGACAACGACGTCGAGCCCCGCCTTTTTCAACATGGCGACCAGGTCCGGCACAAGGGCCACACGTCGTTCACCGGCAACCGTTTCCATCGGCACGCCAACAATCATGGCCGTTTCCCTCCGACACCGTGGGCCCGCCGCTTACTTCGTGCGCGGCTCCTTTTTCTTTTGCCGCTGATCGTAACGCACATATCGGTACTTCGATTGCTTGTAAACTTCGTCCACCAACGCGAACAGGCCTGGGTCGTATTCCTTTAGCTTCTCGCGTGTGTTAGCGCCGAACTGTGGGCGCATGCAATCGAAGTACGCTTGAGCGCCTTCGGCCCAGTATTCGGCCGGATTTGTGGCGACATACGTGCCTTTCCAGAGCCCCTTAGACATCGCACTGTCGTACGCTTTTTTCAGGCGTCCGTTGAATGTCGGATCGACGATGCGCATGCCGTGCTGATGGATGGCGTGGTTGAACTCGTGGATCAAGATGTTCTCTTGCCGATAGCGATCGTTCTTGAGCGTGAGGAGATTCTCCTCGCCGCAGGAAGACAGTTTGCCGCCCAGGCCGCGGGCGCGCGTGCCCCAGTTGGTCTTCTTGTCGTTCTTGAGGTGCCGCTGCTCCGGGACGTCAGTGGTCATCTCGGTGGGGGCCATGACCATAAATCGGCAGCCCGATTTGATCATCGCCTTGAGGATGTGCTCGCGTTCACCGAGCAGTTTATCGATGAGATAACGTGCTTCGAAAAGAGCTTCGTCGGAAACCCTTGCCGAGCTGAGAATGGAGAATCCTTTGTAGTCGACGTGCTTTTTGTAATACGCCGTGTCGAGTTTGTAGCGCTGGATCACGTCATCCGGAATGGCGGTGACTCTTGCGTTCGGTTCGGCCTTCGCGGAGGATGCTCCGGACGGCGGCATGGCGTCATGCATTGCCTCCACGTATGCTGCGCCACCGGGGCAAAATGCCAAAACCATCAACAACACGATCGGCGATCGGTGCACCATTCCTGCACCTCCCAAGAATCATGTCACCGACATCTAAATAAAGGCGCATCCCGCTGAATTCGTCTTCGCTATTCTATGCCGCTTTCCGTTACTTCCCCGTCATGCCTCGACACATTCCGCAAAATCGTTATGAACGCTTCCGACGCTGGTCGATGATTACGAAAGTCACCCATTGCATGGAGGCATGGCCATGGCTCGGTCCGCGCGCGCTCGGGGTTCTTCCGTCAACTGGTTTACCTTTCTCGTCGGCGTGCCGCTCGGCGTCGGCGTTCTCTATCTCATCGATCACGGCCCCTGGCAGAATGAGCGCGTGCAGCGCTATGTGCACCATGAGGCGGAACAGGCCGTCGTTATCTTTTTCTGCTGTTGCATCGCCACGCTGGTCGGCAAGCTGCTGTCGGCTATGCGAGAACACTATGCCCTGGGACAATCGCTGCTGCCAAGTTGGGACGGCACTTCGATTCCCCTAAGCGATGTGATCCCGCTGCAGCAAGCGATGAGCCTCGCCAGTGATTCCGTGCGCGACACCTTCTTCGGACGACGCATCGAGAACGTACTCGGCTTCGTCGCAAATCGCGGTTCGACCGACGATCTCGACGATCACCTGCGCACGCTGTCCGACAACGACGCCCTCGCCCTCGACGGCAGCTATGCCATCAACCGCTTTCTGATTTGGGCCATGCCGATCTTGGGTTTCTTGGGCACGGTGCTCGGCATCACTGAGGCGATCACCGGCATCAGCCCCGAACAACTCGAACGCGGGGCCGAAGGCGTTTCCAGCGGTTTGACCAAGGCGTTCGATGCGACCGCTCTTGCGTTGTCGCTCACGCTTGTCGCGATGTTCCTCAATTCGCTTCTTGAAAAGTTTGAGCAAGGGCTGCTGGAACAAGTCGATGACTTCGTCGATGGCGAGTTGGCTCATCGATTCGCCCGGACGTCGACGGAACACGGCAACTCCGCAGCGATGCAAGAATTACTCGAAAAACAAGCCGCGCTGTGGGCTGCCAGCATTGAAAAAGCCGAGAAACGCTGGAACCAAACCGGCCCGCAGCAGGAAAAGCTGGTGGCCGCGTTGCAGCAAGCGCTCGAGAACGCTCTGACGCGGTTCGGACAACGCATGGTCGAAACCGAGAAGAAGCTGCTCGAACGGCAACAGTCGGTGCTCGAAGCGCTCGCCAAGTTAGCCACGACACTGAAAGACACGGGGCGCGATCACCAACTCGCGCTCGCTCGCTTGACCGACGCCATCGGCCTGGCAGTCGAGATGATCTCGAAATCGCAGGCAAGCGAAACGGAGCTGATCCGCATGCAAGAAACGCTGAGCCAAAACCTCGTTCTGCTGGCGAACTCCACGACGTTCGAACAGGCCGTCGAGAGCTTGACGGCGGCGATCCACTTGTTGACGTCGCGCGTCAACCCGGCGCCGACCCAACCACGCCTGTTGCCGCTGGATAAGAACGCGGCCTGATGGCGCAACGCGAGTAACGCTCATTCGCCCGAAACGCTGCGCGAGCGCTAAACGAATACACGATTATCCGATGCGACGAAAAAGCAACACCCTGCAGGTCTCGACGTTTCCCTTTCTCGCTGTGCTCCTCTGCGCGATGGGATCGTTGCTGCTCTTACTTTTCATCATGGATCGCCGGGCCAAAATCGCGGCACGCTATCGCGTGGCCGAGGAAGTCAAGTCGCGTAAGGCCCGCAGCAAAGCCGAAGAGGACGCCCGCAATGCCGAATGGGAAAAGGCCCGCGAGCAGATCCATCTCTCACTGCTTGCGTCGCACGGCCAAGTCCAGGCGCAGAGTGAGAGCATTGCCATGCAACTGGATGAAATTCACAAGAAGCTCGCGACAAGCAAGGATCGGCAAGCCGACCTTCAAAAACACGTGCGCGATGAGGCCGGCAAGATCACACTCCTGCAACTCGAAATCGAATCCCAGCACAATCACCTGACGCAAGCTGACAAGAAAACGGCGACGTCCAAGGCCGAGCTATTGGAAGCCGCAAAGGAACTGGCCGAGCTGGAGTCGGCTTTTCACCATCTGAAGAAAGCACGCGCCAACGAAAAGCAGACTTACTCGTTGGTTCCCTATCGCGGCAAGCATGGCGACGCGCGTCCGCCCATCTATGTCGAATGCCGACGTGATGGCGTGATGTTTCATCCCGAAAAGAAAACACTGGCGACCACCGACCTTGCGTCCGACGCCTTTCGCGGCGAAGTCGAACGACGCCATGGTCCGCTGGCGACGCAGACATCGGCCAAGGACAAGCCGTCAGCGGGACCGTATGTGCTGTTTCTCGTACGGCCCGACGGCATCTCCAGTTACTACAAGGCCCAGTCGGCGCTGCGGGGGTATCCGCTTGACTTTGGGTACGAACTCGTCGACGCCGACTGGATGCTCGACTTCGGTGGGCCAGGAGTCAGGAGTCAGGGGTCAGGAGTCGGGAGTCAGGAGTCGGGGGTCAGGAGTCAGGGGTTAGGGCATGGGTCAGGCGGTCAGGGGTCCGTGGGGACGTTGCCGGGTTTGCCGATGCCGGGCGGCAACGTTGGGAGTGGGGGGCCGAGTTTGCTGCCGCCGATGGGCGTCGCGAAAGGTGGCATTGGCAACGCCGGGGGTGTCATGCTGCCGGCGCCGCCCGTCGCCGGAAGCGGATTGAATCCCGGAGTCGATACGGGAATCCCGGTTCGGCCTCCATCGTTCGTGCCGATCGCCAAGATCACGCCGCCCGTCCCGATCGCTTCGACGGGCGCCGGAAGGCCGACGGCCGGGTCATCCGACGTCAGCCCCATTCCCACGCCGATCCCGGGAAATAGCGTTTCCGGGGCGCGTGGATCGGAAATCCCGGCGCCGCCTTCTGCAAACGGCACAGGCGAAACACCGTCGCGTCTGCCGAGCTCGCCGTTCCCGTCTGATCCAGAGAAGAAACCCGCGCCGGTTCTGAGCCGCGTCCTTGGCAACCGGGATTTTACGGTTGTGATCGAGTGTCGCAGCGACACGGTGACGGTCTCGCCCGGCGGGTTCGCCTACCGCTGGAATGTCGTCAACACCAAATCGGCCGAGGACGCCTTGGTGCAATCGGTCGTGGATCTGATCGCGCGTCGGCAGGCGTCGGTGCGTCCGGGCGAGCCGCCCTACCGTCCGCTGATCCGGTTCCGCGTTTGGCCCGACGGCTTGCGCACGTATCACTCAGTGCACCCGCTTTTTGAGAATTTGAATGTGCCACGCTCCCGTGAAAATGTTGAAGAGTAGCAAGCCCAGGGGTGAGCGCAGCGAACCCCTGGGATGGGCCCGCGAGCACAAAAGAAGATGTTCCGTCGCCGAAGACCGCTGAAGGATGAAGCCATTCACTTCAGCTTCGATTCGTTCCTTGATCTAGTGACCAATGTCGTCGGCATCATCATCCGGCTGATCTTGGTCACCTGGATCGGAGCGCGCTCGTATCATGCGACCATGACCTGGATGGAAGTCGAACCGATCGCACCCAAAACGGCTCCTAAAGTCACCGACGATCCCTTGCACGCCCGCATGGAGCAAGCGAGCCGCGATCTTGACGACGCCAAGACGCGCTTGCTCGACCAACTCAAGATGGCCGGCGAATTGGACGTGTCGGCGCAGTTGACCGAAACTCAACTCGCGTCCTTGATGCGCCGACGCGAACAACTCGAAGCGGAACGAGCGCACCTTCAGGCGAAGGGCGTCCTGCGCGACGGCAAGCTGGTGCAGGCAAATCTTTCCGTCGAGGATGTCCGCAAACGCTCGCGAAAACTGCTCGACGAAATCAAACAGCTCGAATCGGCGCCGTCAAAAAAGAAGGAACTGAAGTATCACGCGCCGGTTAGCCAGGCCGTGCGCAGCGAAGAGCTGTTCTTCGAATGTAAGGCGGGCCGTGTGACGTACATCGATTTGCCGTCGTTTCTGGCGGAATACAAATCGTCGCTGGAGGAGATCTCCGGCGAGTTGAAAACGAAATGGCGCGTCGAGCGCGTAACGGCGCCGGTCGGTCCGTATCGGCTGCGCTATCTTGTGGAACGGGAGCGCTCGCCTCTGGACGCCGGCACGACGCCTGGCTCCGGCAGCTTTCGCTACGGCCTGGGCGCCTGGGAAGTCGAGCCCATCAGCGTCAATCGAGGTGAAACGGTGGAACAAGCGTTGCGCGAAAAATCGGAGTTTCGCAGCCTGGTCGACCCACTCGATCCGAGGCTCACGGTCGTGACGTTCTGGGTGTATCCCGACAGCTTCGAGCTGTTCCGCAAGCTGCGCGATCATCTCTACGAGCGTGGCCACGACGTCGCCGGGCGACCGCTGCCGATGGGCACACCGATCGCCGCGTCGAAGCACGGCAGCGCCTCGCGCGGGCAATGACTCTCACGGTGGGATGCGCCGTTCCTTCATTCTTGGTTCTACGAAGCCCGGCCTGCGGATACGTTTCACCGGGCTGCAACGAAATATTCGGACGCAACGTCCTGGCGTTGGTGACCATGCGTCGATTCGTTGCACAGGCACACTCACACACCGCCTCGTGAAATGCAACGAAACCGCGATTTTTTTGCGACTGACAGGGCGTCCGCCGTTCCGGCACGCCATACTGACGACCACGCTGTTGCCCTCCGAAAAGAGCTGCGTCCCCTTTGCGTTCGCCGTTTTCAACGTGCCACGACCCGTATTTTTCCGGGTTCTGGCACGTTAAAAACTTGCCCCACGTAGCTTGCCGGATAGCCGCTTACTGCGTGTGCGGCTCGTCCGGCCGAAACTGCGTGCGCTCGTGTGTGCCCTTGCGTTCCTTTACCTTGCGGCGAAACTCGTCGAGCACATCCTTTTTGGCACGCGACTTCGGCAGCGTCATCGGGATCTGAGCGGCGATCTCCTTGAGTTGAGAAAGCGTGAGTGCGTCCAGCGGTTCGATCTCCGCGTCGATCGTGGCGTAGTCCAACGTCGGATCGGTTGCGCGCTCGTAGAGCTGGCGGAACTTTGCCAAGCCCTCCGCCGGCGTGATCTTGGGCTCTTTCGGCGTACGCGGCCTGGCGGCGCGTTTGGCCGGCGCGGCGCTCGGCACGACGCCGGTGCGAACGTACTCATCGGCCAGGCGCAGGAAATCGTTGAACTCTGCAAGCGTCTTGGAGTGGAACGGCTCGAAGCACGCGACGAGGCGAGCGAGTTCCGCCATTACTTTGTCCGACGCGCCGGCGGACCGCGCCAGCGCACTGACTTGCCTAAGAAACTGTTGCAAGTCGGCCACGTTCATGCTGCACCTTTCTTTCCTCGATCTCGTCGACCAATGCCTCGAATATCGCCCGCACCCCCTCGTCATCGACCGCAAACGCACGCTCGTCGGCCGCTTCGGCGATGCGCGGGCTTGTCGGCACCCACCGTTCAAACAGATGCACGTCCGTGGGCCATTTGCCCTGGCAGTTCTCTTCGAGAATCTCCCAGACGCGTTTTTCGCGCTTGACAGGCGGATTCCTGGGATTGGCACGATTGCCGATAACGCCCGCCAACTCCAGGTCGGGACAGATGTTCTTCTGCTTCAAAATACGCAACCAGGTGAGCAGCCGCGGCACAGCCTCCGCCGACGTTCGATCGAGCAGCACCGGGATCAGCACAAAGTCGCAACAGGTGAGCGCGTTGATCGAAGCCGGAGTCCAGCGCGGCGGGCAATCGAGCAAGATCAGATCAAAGCGATCCTGAATCAAGGAATCGTGCAGAGCCGACCGCAGCAGGTAGCGCATATCGAATGCGTCGCGTTTCAAAAGCCAGCGTGCCTTGACGAGTTCTTCGACATCGGTGAGATGCTCGCTGGCAGCCAGAAGACAAGAGCCATCATCGCCCAGATGCGTGAGGTTATTCCAGGCGACGCGCGCGAAATCGGCGGACGCGTTGAGGACGTTCTCGATCAGCTTGCCGTCGCCGCGCATGAGATCGTGAACGTGCTCGAGCGGCAAGCAAAGGTTGGTCAAGGAAGCTTGCGGATCCAGATCAACGGCGAGGACTTTATTGCCTCGCCGCCGATAGGTCGCAGCGAGATTGGCAGTGAGACTGGTTTTGCCGACACCCCCCTTGAGATTGACGACGGCGATGATCGAGGCCTTGCGTTCCTTGGCTGGTCGAAACGGCGGGATCGGCGACCGCGGCGGCGCTTCCCAGATACGCCCCTCCATCGCCTCGATGGCTGCGGCCTGATCCGTGTATTCCGCCAGTTGCTTTCTGTACTTGCGAACGACGGTCACGGCTTTGCGTTTGTAGAGATCAAGGTCTTTGCGAAGGTCATCGACCTCCTTTTGATGGGCTTGGGTCCCGTTCGCCAGCTCCAAATGCTGCTCCTTCGACCGTTCGCACTCCGCCGTCAGTTCGTCGATGGTCGCTTGCAAATTAGCCTTCTCGCGTTTGTGCCGTTTCCGCGCGGCGGCCGCTTGCTGCTGCTCCGTCTGAAGCCTCTGCTCCAAGGCAAGATTGTCCCTCTCTTTTCGCGAAATCTCGGCGTCTTTGCGGGCGATCTCGATGTCCTTTTTCGCAAGCTCGGCCTCCGCGTCACTCGACGGAAAGAGCCAATGACGAAGTGTGAACGCGACGATGATCGTCACGATGACGCCGATGACGAATGCCGCGATTACTTCGGCCTCCATGCGGAAGAGATTCGCCAGGAAGTGAAAAAGGTCAAGCGGATTCTTGGGGAGTTCCGGCGGCAGATGGCAGTTGTTTACTAGCCCGCAGCGCAAGCAAGGGCCGGCCCTTGCTTGCGCTGCGGGCTTGTAAACTATATCCCGTACAGCGGTTCGTATTTTTTTCGCAGGTACGCGATCAACGGCCGATGGCTGAGCGGCTGGTTGGTGACGCGCAGGCACAGGTCGGCGGGGCGGTAACGCTGGCCGGGCTTGTGGATCTTTTCGTTGAGCCAGGTCTTCAAGCGTCCGAATCGGCCGGCCTGAAAATCTTCGTCGAGGCCGCCCAGGCTGCTGCTGGCTTGTTGCATGAACTGGGCAGCGTAAAGATTGCCCAGCGTGTACGTCGGAAAATACCCGAGACCGCCCATGCTCCAGTGGATGTCTTGCAAGCAGCCTTGCGCATCGTTGGGCGGCGTCAGGTCGAGCATTTGCTTGACCTTGTCGTTCCACGCTCCCGGCACATCCCCTGGTTTCAGATCGCCGGTCATCAGCGCCTGCTCCAGCTCGAAGCGGAGAATGATGTGCATGTTGTAGGTCGCCTCGTCCGCCTCGACGCGGATGAATGACTTTTCCACGTTGTTGATGGCGAAGTAGAAGTCGGCCAATTCGACATCGTCGAGCGTGCCGGGATAGGTCTGCTGCAAGCGCGGATAGAAATGGCGCCAGAACGGCAAACCGCGGCCGACCTGGTTCTCCCAGAGCCGCGATTGCGATTCATGGATGCCGAGCGAGGCGAAGCTTCCGGCAGGAGTGCCGAACAGTTCAGCGTCCAGACCTTGTTCGTAGATGCCGTGCCCCGCTTCGTGCAGGATGCCGAACAGGCCCTGGTTCAGTTCGCGCGGATGGTAGCGCGTCGTCAAACGGCAATCGCCCGGACCGATGCCCGAGCAGAACGGATGCACCGTGGTGTCGAGACGGCCCGCTTGAAAATCGAAGCCGATGGCGGCAGCGGCGGCCTGCCCGAAGATGTGCTGCCGATCCACTGCGAACTCGCGCGTGAGAATGTCCTTGCGGGGCCGTTTGCTCGATGCCGTCACCGCCGCGACCAGCGGGATCAAATCGGCGCGCAACTCCGCGAAGACGCGCGTGATCTGCGCCGCCGTCGCGCCAGGCTCATACTCGTCGAGCAAGGCGTCGTAGGGAGATTCCTTGTAGCCAACCGCCGACGCCTCTTCGCGTTTCAATGCAACGATCTTTTCCAACCACGGCGCGAAGGAGGCAAAGTGACTGTTCTTGCGCGAATCCGCCCAAACGTTCTGTGCCTGCGATACCGTCTTGGCAATCTCCTCGACCAGCCGGCTCGGCATCTTGACGGCGCGATCGTAGGTTCGGCGAATCTCGCGCACGTTCACCGCTTCAATCGCGTCCGTCGCCTTTTGCGCCAGCAATCCCTCAAGCTCGCCCAACAACTCGCCGATGCGCGGCGCCGTCAGCATGGCGTGCCCGGTCTTGGCGAGATAGCCCATCTGCTCGGCTCGGTGCCCTGCCCCCTTGGGCGGCATGTACGTGTGCTGATCCCAGCCGACGAGAGCGCCGATCGATTCGAGCAGCCGAAATTCGCGGAATCGCTGGATGAGTTCGACGTATGCGGGTTGTTGGTTCATGGCCGGACCCTTTCCGTTGACGACTCGTCCGGAGCGCAGCGCGTGTGGCGCACACGTGCGTCGGAGTCGGCTACGTCCCCTAGTCACAGGTCACGGTTTCTTTTTATTGATGCCATCAGATATGCGGATGTAGGAATCCCGCGCATGCGTACGAACGGTCCCGTCCGGGTCCTCTTCGATGAGCTGGCGCAAGAGGGGCAGCGCGTCGGCCGCGTCAGTGCCGAGATTGGAAAGCGCATAGGCGGCATTCTGGCGGGCTTCCGCGTCGGCGTCCTTCAAACATTCGATCAACGCTTTCGCGAGAGAATGTCGATTCTCTTCACTGCGATGGATCAACTCACCGAGCGCCACTGCCCGAACATGAGCGTTTCGATCCTTAGCCGCCGCCTGGATCGCGGGAAGCAGTGTGGCGTAGGTTTCCACGCCGAGCATGCGTATGCGCTGCATCACCGCCACGCGGACGATTGCATCGGGATCGGATCTCAACATCTCGCCCAAAACCGCCACGCCTTGCGCCTCGGGCCGAGCCAGCAAATCGACGAGCTGATATCGGACGTCGCGCGACTTGTCCTTGGTCAGCAGCTTCAATTCTTCAATGACGAGATGTCCAGCATGCGTGCGAATGGCGTGAAGCATCGCCAGTTTTACATGATCATTCTTGTCCTGAAGGCCCGTCTGGCGAATTTCCTTGGCATTCGGCCCGAACATCCAGCCGCTGAGTTCATGGATCATCTGCACTCGGAGACGCGCATCACCCATCTTGAATTTCCGAGCGAGGATCGCGTGCAATTGGTTGGAACCCTTCCACGTTTGCCGAAGCGCGTTGATGACCGCCTGGCGCACATTCGGATCGGGATCGTCGACCGCTTCCGCGAGCGCCAGATCCACCTTGTGCTTGCCCTTGAGATCGAGAACGAGCCCCGAGGCCGACTGCTCGCGCACGCCGGCGGATTTGTGCTTGATCCCATCAAGCAGGATCGGAATTGCAGGGTCGGCAAATTTCGGATCCATCCAGAATCCGGTGCAACCCTGCACGCGTAGGGCAAGATCCTTGTGCGTCAGGGCCGCTTTCAGAATCAGAATCGCCTCGTCCGTGGCCACGCTAAAAAGGACCAGGGCAGCCGCCGCGTTGATGCGCGTCCGATCGTCCTTGCTCTTGAGCGCCGCGAGCAGGGTTTCCTGCGGCCGCTCGCCGAGCACGGTCAGCACGTGATAAGCCCGGGCGCGAACTTCGGGGTGCATGTCGGTCAGTGCGAGCTTAAGCTGCGGCACGGCCGGTCCCGCACGCCGACCGAGAAACCCCAAACCCATCGCACATTGCACGCGCACTGCGTCATCCTCGTCCTGCATGCCGAAGCCGAGCGCGATCACGACTGGCTTGTCTGCGACCTGCATGAGCGCCAACCAGTTGGAAGCGACTCGGCGGACGTGAACGTTCTTGTCATTCAGTCCATCGACCAGAACCATGGCGCCGTCGCCGCCCATTTGCCCCAGCGCCTCAACCGCCGCCGCATGCACGGCAGGCCGGGCGTCTTTCATCCCCATCGCCGGCGCCGCAACGCGACCGATGCGCGCCAGGGCAAGCGCATAGTGCCGCGCGTGCTCGGTATCCTTGGCAAGGACGCGGTCGCGCAATGCAGGAACGGCGTTCTTGGCGTCTTCTCGTATGTCGCCCAGCGAGGTTGCGGCCGGCAAGCTGACTTGCGCATTGTTCGACTTCAACAGCTCGATCAGCGTCGGCACGGCCGGCGAACCTAAGCGCGCAATCGCATTGCTCGCGGACTGACGTACGTCTTCATTGGAATCCTTGAATGCTTGGGCAAGCGCCTTCGCCCGCGTGTAAGGATCGCCGCCGATGCGCCCCAAGGCAAACGCGGCTTTGCGACGCACCTCGGAGTCCGGGTCGGTCAGCCATGCGATTTTTTGCCTTGAGCCATCGCCATCGGAGGCGCCGCTGGTTCAGAGCAAAAATGAACGAGGAGGAAAGAGACCACCAAAAACGTGCGCAACATCTGTCACCTCCGGGGAACGTTTGCCTGATGATGTACAAGCCACGCTCGGTCATTTCGCAGTGTATCCGTCAGTTCACGGACGTCAACGAACTGCGCCTGAAATCTCGACCTTTCAAATACCGCAGCTGATAAGCCGCGAACGGCAGCGGTGACGATGTTACAACTCCCACCCGCGGCGGTACTCGCGCCGGATGAGCGCGTTCGCCTCCGGCAAGTTCGTGCAGCGCAGGTTCGCGGCGTCCCATTCGAGGCGGCGACCTAAGCGATACGCGACGTTGCCGAGGTGGTTCGCTTCCGTTAACCAACCGCTGTACTCGAAGTCGGCGAGCGTACGCAGGTTGCCCTTGGCGGCGTCGATCCATTCGCGGTGATGATTGGCGTTTCTCGGCAGCGTCGGATCGGGCCGCCGGAAATTCGCGAAGTCCCTCTCGGGCAGCAGAACGTGCTGACTGTAGTTCGACAAGAGCATGCCACGGGCGCCGATGAACAGGCAGCCGTCGTTCCACTGCGGAATGCCTCGGTCGCGCCAAATCTGCGGCTTCAATTCGCCCTGATACCAGGTGAGCCGGACGGCGGGTTGATCGCCGCGGGCCGCGTATTGATAGGTTGCGCTCATCGACGCCGGCGCCAGTTCGCGGTGAGGCGGCGGGCCGGACGCTTCGATCGTTTGCGGCGAACGCAGACGCAGCGCCCAGAACGGCAGGTCGATCCAATGGCTGCCCAGATCGCTCATCGTGCCGGAGCCGAAATCCCACCAGCGATACCATTTCGGGCCCGGAACGTACGTCGAATGGAACGGTCGTTCGGGGGCGGGGCCGATCCAGAGTTGCCAGTTGAGCCCGGCGGGAACGGGCATGACCTCCTTGGGCCGATTCTGCAGCGTCACGATGTCACGATTTCGCTTGGCCGCTTCGGGAGATTGCAAGCCCCAGGCGCGCGAGACCCAGACATGGACCTCGCGCACGCCGCCGATCGCGCCCCCCTGGATCAACTCGACGACCTGGCGATAGTTGTTGGTGGCGTGAATCTGGATGCCCATCTGCGTAGCGACCTTGGTGCGGGCAGCGCGCTCGCGAATCTGCCGGGCTTCCCAGATGCCGTGGGTCAGCGGCTTCTCGCAATAAACATGTTTGTTGTTAACCAGAGCGAGCATGGTAGCGAAGGCATGCGTATGCTCGCAGGTGCTGACGACGACGGCGTCGAACTCGCGCTGATGATCGAACAGCGTGCGAAAATCATTGCAACGCCGGGCTTTGGGGAACCGCGCCGCGGCGGCATCGACGGTGGCCTGGCTGACATCGCAGAGCGCGACGATGTTCTCGCCGCTGACGGCCGACAGATTCGCCGCCCCGCGCCCGCCGCAGCCGATTATGGCGATGCGGAGCCGATTCGGCGAGTTCTGGGCTCGCAAGATGCCGGGGACGCCAATGGCCGTCGCGGCGGCGCCGGCGGCGAGGAAGGTGCGACGCGTGAGTTTGCGGTTCATGATGTGTCCTTTCTGATAAATAGTCGTCTTATCCCGTAGGCACAAGCAGCCAGCTTGTGCCTCATGCCGGCAAGCTGGCAGCTTGCCGCTACGCGGTGCGAAAAAACGGCGACCCGAGCGCCTACGCCAGCGCCACTTGGCATCTCGGACATCCATCGGATACACACAGTGGACATAGCAACGACTTACACGATTGGCAATCGGCCAGGCTGATCATCTGTAATCGCCGGCCCGGGTCAAAATAGAAGTTCAAATTGGCCCCGCTATCGTGCTCCGCCTCATCGTCTTCCAAACTCTTTAGCCAATCCAGGAGCCAACCCTTCAGGATGCTGGCCGAATCTTCGCGCGACAAGTCCGGCTCAAGCCAGAGGCGATTCAGCTCCGTCGCACCTGAGGCCTCATTCAGATCGATCCAGTCGTACTTGCGCTCGGCACTTCCCTCCAAGAAGGCCCGAAGGTCGCGCTCCGAGAACAAATCGCCGCCGCCAAGATGCATGCAGGCAGGTCGCAGCGCGTGCACAAAATCTCCGACGCCTTCGCGGGCAACGGTAACGGCAAGCGCGGCAAACGCAAAACGAGCCAGCTTTGTCGACTGCTTCGGTAAACAAATGCCGCACCCGGCGCATTTGTCGATTGTCAACGTGTGCGGGAACACGAGATGCGGGTTCTTCTGTGTTACAACTCTCCAGCCCTTCGCGAGGTCCGGCGGCTTGAGCTTCGGTTTGGCGCTCCGGCGCGCCGCGATGGCGGTCTCGTCCATCGGCTCAGCGATCGCCTTTACCCCGCACAAAAAGCAAACGATCGGCTTCCCCTGCTTCTTGGTCGGAAGATGGTACTCCTTGCCGCACGCGCAGACATGGACGAATTGAATCTCCTCCACTTCCTCGACATCTTCTTGCGGCGGAGCGGCGGTATTCTTGCGCGGATCGCGCATCGGAATCGTGCGCGTTTGACAGTTGAAGCAGGTGAACGGCTTTCCCGCCTTTTTGACGTTAAGCTGATACTCTTTGCCGCACGAGCATGTGAACGGGAACAACATGAAGTGCTCCCGGTTACAGGCCGGAATGCCCGCGCGCGGTCAATGGGACAGTTGTGAATCGGCCGAATGCCGAATCATGGAAGCGCGGCGGGCCCACGTTGAATTGCATAAAGCCAAGAACGCGCTCAGAAAGCTCCGCGTGTGCTGAAGGCCCTTGATGGGCTCGCGAAATCTCGGCGGAGGGCGAGGATTGGAAGATACGGCGATTGTCGACTCCGCGTTCGAGTGTCTTCGTCCACGCGATGCCGGCGTCAGCGCCTTGGGGTAGACAGCAGTCATGAGTCGGGGAACAATCGCCTTGCCCCGGTTGCCATTCGGCGTCGAAAACGAGGATCGGTCTGCCGGCCTTGCCTTTCTTCTCGGGGACGCCCTTGTGGCAGGTCGCACATTTGAGGAGGTCGCCGACTTTGCGATTCGCGTGCCGCTTCAATTCCTTCTCATACGAATGGTGATGGCAACCGAAACACGTGTAGGCGGCATACCCCGAGGTCGGCTGCGTGGACACAAAGTTGTTGGCCTGTGGATGGCACAGCGTGCATGCGTTCGGCGCACTCTTGTTCTTCTTGTTGCCGTGGTTGATTGGAAATCGATGTCTGCCCTGGGCCAAGGTAGCGCCCTTCCAGGACGTCGTGGTGTGGCATTGCCAGCAGCTGATGCCGCCAAACTGCTTCGGGCTCATCGTATGGCTCGACGGCTCGGCATGACAGTCCACGCAGGATTGCTTGGTCCCTTTGAACGTGTTGTTCTTGTGGCACGACATGCAATCGGTGGACTTGTGCTTGCCCGTCAACTTGAAGTTGGTCCGTTCATCATGGTCGAACTTCGCTGAGACGAGAACTTCCTTGCTGAGCGTCACCGACTTCCAGTTCAGCGTCGAATGGCACGCCTGGCAATCGTTGCCGAACTTGCCCGGATGGCTTTTCTTCTCGTCCTGATCATGACATTTCACACATGACGCCGGCGTTCCCTTGAAGGTGTTGTTCTTGTGGCACGATTTGCAGTCGGCCGACTTGTGCTTGCCGGTCAGCTTGAAGCCGGTTTGATCGTGATCGAAGCTGGCCGACGCGAAAGCTCCCAGATTGACGGCGCTTGCCTTCCAGGTATCGGGCGAATGGCAGGAGCCGCACTGCAAGCCGCGTTTGCCCTGATGGACATCGTCGCGGCTATGGCACTCGGCGCATGTCTGCTTGGTCCCTTGATAAACGTTGTCGGTATGGCAGCGCGTGCAGTCCTCGATCTTGGCGTGTTTTCCGACCAGCGGGAACGCGGTGCAGGCGTGATCGAAATCGCGCATGTCGGTCAGCGAAGCGTGCGGACCTTTGTGTTCGGTGTGGCAATCGGTGCATTGCTGGCCGTTGATGAATTTGCCGTGCATCGCCTTTTGGCCGTCGAGCTGTGCGCGAATGTTGTCATGGCAGACCATGCAGCGGTCGGCCATCGTGTCGCTACTGAAGACGGACGCGTGACATGCGGAGCAGCTGGCGATCTCGGCGTGGGAGCCGACGCCTCCACGAGTCACGGTCTTGCGCGGCTGAGCGTGCAACGGGCCGGCGCTGAACATCTCTTGGCCAGACGTCGTGAGGAAAAACACGACGACCGCGACCGTGGCGACCGCGGCGATCTTTCCAAATCCGAATTCTTCGAGGCGATTCATGAATCGCTCCCTCGCTGACGGCTCGGGCTCGGCTATCTCAAGAACGTCGAGTAGTACAGCGCGGCGAACACGTGGATGAACGCCAGCGTAAAAAGCACTCCGCCAAGGGGCACATGAAACATATGCCAAAGGGCGAGCAGTTGCCTCGTTGCGACCAGAGCGTGAATTTGCAGCATGAGGCTGTAGTGTTCGTCGAGCAACGTCTCGAGCCGTTCGACCTCAGCGCGATCGGCGTGGTCGACTTTCGCCAGAGCCGCATGCACGCGTTGCGACTGTCGCCAACGCAAATAGGGGCGGGCCAGCACGATGTACCAGCCTTCGCCGAACGCCTCCGCGTCAATCATGAAACGTGCAACTTCGCCGAGCGTTCCGCCGATTTCCTGCAATTTCGCGTTGGCGTCGGCAATCTGCTGCTGCAGTTCGACGATCTCGACTTCGACGCCATCCAGGTCGCGCGGCGTCGCCGTGTAGATATATCGTCCAACGAAGCCGCTCAGCACAACCACGAGCATGACCAGCGTCAGCCAGCCGGCCAAGCCATTGAACTTCCCGGCTGTATGCAAGAGTACCAAATAGGGGCCGACAATACCAGTAAAAACATGTATGCGCAGCCAGATTCCGGTGGGCCCGTAGTTAAAGGCGCGCAAGCGTTTGCGCATCGTGTACAGCGTTTCGGTGGCGAGCATCAGCACAAAGCCGACAATGCCGAGCGTGTGCCCGGCAAATGAGCCCGGTCCCGGGATGCCGTGCCACGTCAGGATCGCGTAAACGATCGTGATGATGACGATGGCAACGACCGCGAAAACGATTTCGTAGGCGTAACGTCCCATGTTCCCTGTTTAGCCGCTCGCCTCTGGCGAGCGCAATGTTCGCGCTCGCCAGAGGCGAGCGGCTAAACACGTTTCTCCCATTCACGATAAAACTTCGCCAGTTGCGTCAACGCTTCGGCCCCGCCGGCGATCAGCGCGGGACGGATCGGCGTGATGTCGACCTTGCCGATGATCAACTGCTGCAACGGCCTTGACCACGTCTGATCGCCCATAACGAGGGCGCCGGCGATCGTGCAATCGCCGACAACCAGGCGAACACGATTGACGTCATCGTCGGCGCCGACGACCCAGCTCTTCGGCACGACGCGCCAGGCCTCGCTCTCACCGCGCGTGATGGCGACCAGATCTTCGTTGGCGGCGCCGCCGCTGACGGCGCCGATAATGGACACCTTCAGCCCCGCCAGCATGGTGACGTTGTAGGGAACGCCCTTGACGTACGGACGCGCGGCCCCGGCCATGTTGGCGCCGGCGATTCGGCCCTGCACGATCGCCGTCGGCCAAAGCACGTCCAGCGTCGGTTTCCCGCTCACCGGGTCGAACACCTCGGCACAGTCGCCGGCGGCAAAAACGTCGGGAGCGCTGGTTTGCAGGTATTGGTCCACCGCGATCCCTTTGCCGACCAGTAATCCAGCTTGTTTGGCCAACTCAATACGTGGCCGAACGCCGATCGCTACGGCAAGAACTTCGCAGGGAAAGTGCTTACCCGCTTGCGTTTCGACTCCGGTCAACCTGCCGTCCGAGCCAATCGCTTGCTTGACTTGCGTTTCGGTGTGGATTGTAATGCCTTCGTGGCGCAGGCGATCCATCACGATCTTCGATTCGGTTTCGTCAAGCACATCGGCCCAGTAGCGTGTGCTGCGAAGAAAGTACTCGACCTTCATGCCGCGTGCGTTGAGCCCCTCGGCGAGTTCGAGTGCCGTGATGCCCCCGCCCACCACGACCGCCGGATAACCGCTCCAGGCCATGGCGATGATCTTTCGGCAATCGTCGAGCCCGTCGAGCGTTACAACTCCGGCGAGGTTGCCTCCAGGGAACGGCGGGGGCACGGCGAGCGCGCCGGTGGCCAACAGCAAACGATCGTAGCGAACGCGCCGGCCGTCCTTGAGCACGATTTCATGCGTGTCACACGCCAACTTGTCGGCTTGGCCATGAACGCGTTGCAGATTCAGTGCCGCTACGTCTTCCGGCGTACGGATCGTCAGTTGCGATTCGGGAAAATCGTTGCGTAAGAAGTACGCCAGGCCCGGACGTGAATAGAATTCGTGCGGCTCTTCGCTCACCATGCGAATGACGGCCTGTGGATCGATTTGGCGAGTTGATTCCGCTGCACAGAGCCCGGCAATGCCTGAGCCGATGATGACATGCGTAGTCGGCATTCAGGTTCTCCGGAGCAGAAGCGCTTACTTCAACGTTAGCAAGGAAACGCGCTCAAACCGCAGGACACCGCGAGGGCAGCGATTCACGCACTCGGCACAGGTAAGGCAGTGGCTATCGCGGATCGGTTTGCCGCGCCATGCGAAGGCGCGCACGTCGATCTCCATAGGGCAGTTGTACGAGCACATACCGCACTGCACGCAATTCCCAGCTTCCGGCACGACCTGGGCCAGCGAAAGTGTCTCGTGCTTCGATGCCAGCGGCGCGTCCTCGAGTGCGAAGGTGTCCGGGACCGAGTCGGTGCTGCAGATATTCGGAAGGGGCAGCACCATCACGCACCTCCGTCAGAGCGTGAAGCGTTTACGAAGGCCCACAATAACCCTCGCTTACGCTTTACGATCTGATACGTCGTCGTTGTGTCATCTTACCAGATGTCTGGCCACAAATCGTTACATCGATTTAATGAAACCGTGCAACCTGCGGCGCAGGTATCATCTTCGACAGGAATACTCATGAGTAAAGTCTTTCCCGTTCTTGGAATTGCCGTCGCACTTCTTGCAGTCACGGCTAGCGGTCAAGATCCGCCCAAGAAGCCGCACAAAATAGAAGGGAGCTGGCTCGCCGTCGCCAGCAGCCGGGACGGCAAGGCGGTTCCTGAAGAAGACATCGCAAAGCTGCAACTCGTCGTCACCTTTACCGAGGGCAAATACAAGGTGACCATCAAGGACAAGGATAAGGATCGCGAAATCGAGACCGGAACCTACAAGCTCGACGAAACCAAGAAACCCAGTCGCCTCGATCTGACCGTCAACAAGACGCCCAAGTTGACACGCACGCAGGTCGGCATCTTCAAGCTTGACGGCGACAAGTTGATCGTGTCGGTCGCCGCCGCCGGCAGCAAGTTTCGTCCCGACAGCTTCGAAGAGGGCGAAGGCGTCGAAGTCACGACCTTCGTACGAACGAAGAAATCCGAGGAGTCGCCGCAAAAAGACGCAGAAACCAGAAAATGAAAATGCCGGATACGGTGAGCCAACGCAAACCAATCGCGGAAAATTGTGGGCCGAGTCTCCTATCGTCCCTCTTTCACCATCACTGCATTATCTCGATTCAGCAAAAGGGTCGAGTCTTTTCTCGAGTCGTTGCGTTTTTTCGCGGCCAATGATATTCAAACTACTCGGCACACAACGCACTTCAGGTAGTTTGTCTCCGGGCACATCGCCGACACGGGATGATCGGGCGCTGCGCCTCGGCTCTCCAGGATTTGCAGCGGCCGCCGCGCTTGCGACGCTTCCTGAGCGAGCAGGTCGTGCAACATTTGCCGTTCGATCAACCCCGAGCAGCAACACATCGCCAGAATGCCGTCCGGTTCGAGCGACTTGAGCGATTGCACAATCAACCGCCGATACCCGCGTAGGGCTTCGTCGATGGCTGCCTTGCTGCGGGCGAACTTCGGCGGATCGAGTACCACGACGCCGAACCGTTCGTTCGCCGCGACAAGTCGATCGAGTTGGCCAAAGACATCGCCTTTTTCAAAGCGGATGTTGGTCAGGCTGTTGAGCGTGGCATTGGCGCGAGCGAGTTCCAGGGCCGGCTCCGACGCGTCGATACCGAGTACTGAGTCCGCGCCCGCCCGCGCGGCGTGCAGGCCGAATCCGCCGGAGTAGCAGAACGCATCGAGCATGCGCCGGCCCACGGCAAGACGCGCAACCACCTGGCGATTGTCACGCTGGTCGAGGTAATAGCCGGTCTTCTGCCCCTCGCTCAGGTGGACGTAGAGCCGAAGCCCGTTTTCTTCAATGATGATCGGCTCGGTCGGCACGTTGCCGCCCAACGGGCCGTCATGCAATTCTAGCCCTTCAAGCTGCCCGATGCCGCGCTCCGTACGCAGATAAATGCCTGCCGGTTGCACTAGCTCGGTGAGCAGGTCGGCGAACATCTCTCGCCTCTGCGCCATCGCCAAGCTCGTGAACTGCACGACAAGCCAACGCTCCGGCGAGCCAAGGCCCGTAAGGGGCCGGGTTACATCACCATCAACCGGCCCCTTACGGGGCTCGGCTCGCCAGCCATCAAACTCGTCAATCGTCATCCCCGACAGGCCATCCGCTTCGCTGAACACGATTCGGCACGAACCGGTGAGCCGAAGCACGTCGCGGCGCAGATGAATCGCTCGCTGAAGCTGCGTGCGAAAAAAGGCGTCATCGAGTGCCGGGGCAGGATCCCAGGAGTAGAGGCGAACGCGAATCTTGCTTTGACTGTTGTAGAGTCCACGCGCGACAAAGGTCCCTGCAGTCGAGACGAGATCAACGACCGTGCCGTCTGCCGGTGTTCCTTCGACCGCCTCGATGGCCCCGGCGTACACCCACGGATGCATGCCGAAGAACGGCCTGGCACGCTTGGCTTTCAGAATGACGCGAGGGAGTTGGGACACGAAGTGAATTCCAAGAAATACGAAAGATCCGAGCCGTGACCGTTAGGAAGCCTGGATACAGCGACCCTCGCTCAAGCCTGAGGCCCTGAGTCACCCCGCCGACTGCACTGCGTCGATGTACGCAAGCGTCTGGTCAAGCGGGTCCGCGTGTTGCCGGCTGGCGAGGGCGGCCTTGATGCGCAGGAGGAGTTCGGTCTTGTTGATCGGCTTCGTCAGAAAGTCATTCGTGCCCGCTTCGACGGCGCGGTCGATGTCGTGATGTTGATCGAGCGCCGTGATCATGTGGATGATGATGCCGCGCGTCTCTGGTTTGGCGCGGATGCGCTTGCAGACTTCGAAGCCGCTAATCTTCGGCATCATCACGTCAAGGAGAATGAGGTCGGGTTGAAAGGACTGGACCTTTCGTAGCGTTTCGTCGCCGTCATGAGCGATTTGGATGTCGTAATCGCTGCCTTCGAGATAGGCTTCGATCAATTCAGCCCCTTCGGGATTGTCTTCAGCGATGAGGATTTTGGCGCGGGACATGGGGATTCTCCAGAAAAGAGAAGGGGAGATAGGAAGAAAGGGAGAAGGGGAGCAATGTTCTCTCCCCTTCTCCCTTTCTCTCTATCTGCCTTTCTCATGCAAATCGCGTCACGCCGGGACGGGCGGTCGCCGGGATGGCCGGGGCGCGGTCCCAGCGATAGCCGGCGGGCGGGTCGAGGCTCTCGGTCGAGTTGAGTGCCTGCTCCCAGGACAGCATTTGGCCGGTGTAGCAGACCATGCGGCCCAGGATCGCGAGCATGGTGCTTTTCGACATCCAGTCGATGTCGTTAATCGGATTGCCGCTGCGGATGCTGGCAAAAAGTTCGTTATGCTCCGACTGGTACATTTCCGTGGCCCGATTCACCTGAGCGGCGGGCATGCGCCAGGCGTTCTCGCCGGTAATCGAGTAGGGCGGCCAGTTACGATCTTGCTGATTGACGCCGAGCAAGTTGGCCCGGCCGCGCGTGCCAATGATGTGATCGGTGGTCTCGCCGTGCGTGCCCGCTTGTTGGCGGCAGAACGCGAAGCAGCGAACGTTGTTGGCGAATTCGTACACGACCGCCATGTGATCGAAGATATGGCCGAACATCGGTTCGGTGCGCGTCTGCCGGCCGCCGACGCCGTAGGCCCGAATCGGCGGCGTGTTGCGCATCACCCACATCATCTTGTCGAGGCTATGGCAATGCTGCTCGACGTTGTAGTCGCCCGACAGCCAGGTGAAGTACGGCCAATTGCGCATCTGCCATTCCATGTCGGACCAACCGGGCTGCCGTTCCTTGTGCCAAAGAGCGCCGGTCAAGTAATTTGTGTGCAACGCCGAGATGTCGCCGATGGCGCCGTCGTGGATGCGCCGAACGGTTTCGCGCATCGGCTCGAAGTAGCGCCAGCAGAAGCCGGCCACGACTGACAACCGGCGCTCGCGCGCCACCTGCTGCAGCGCCGCCACCCGGCGGACGCCCGGCGCATCGACGGCCATCGGCTTCTCGCAGAAGACGTGCTTGCCGGCACGAAGAGCGGCTTCGAGGTGCATCGGCCGAAAGTGCGGCGATGTGCAGAGCAGCACGACGTCGACGCCGCTGGCGATCACGTCGCGATAGGCGTCGAAACCGACGAATTGCCGTTCGCCCGGCACATCGATCTTGCCGGCGATGTTCGGCATCTGTCGTAGCTGCGTCAGAGTGTTCTTCGTTTGATCACGGAAGGCGTCGCCGACGGCCCAGAGCTTGACATCTGGATCGGCGAGGAGAGCTTGCCGCGCCGCCCCGGTGCCGCGTCCGCCGCAACCGATCAGACCGACCTTGAGCGTCCCGTTGGCCCCCCCGGCATGCGCGAATGTCGGCACAAAGGAGAGGGCCCCCGCCGCCGAAACGGCCGCGCCGGTCTTCAAAAACGTTCGACGATTGTGCTCGCTCACGATCGCTCCTTTGAAGTAGGCCAGGCTTTCCAGCCTGATGAACTCGGTCCGTCAAACCGCGTCAGGCTCGAAAGCCTGACTTACCATACTTTACCAAGGACTTTCCCACCGGACAAGGCGTTCGTCCGGTCAGGCCCCCTGTCGAACTCGCGTTCGCGTCCGTGACGTGCCCTCTAAGAGTCTATCCGGCAAGCCACGTGGGGCACGTTTCTAACGTGCCATAACCCGGAAAAACGCGGGACGTGGCACGTTGAAAACGTGTCCCACGGGACTTCCCGGATACACTCCAAGTCGCGAGGGGTCGCAACGGCGCAACCGTAGGGGGCGTCACCTCCGCAACTCCCGCTCAAGCCAATCGATGGCGTCGTCTTGCATGCGGCGTGTGAAGATGTGCGGCTCATCGTAGAAGCGGCCGGTGAAGCGGTCCTTGGCGCCGGCCTTGGCAAACCCTTCGCCGATGCGCTCCACTGACGCTCGCATGCCGCCGAGCGGGAACAGGCGGTCTTGCTGGCATTGCTGTACCATCAGCGAGCGCGGCGCGGTCAGCACGGCGACGTCGGGAAGGTCAAGGTACTTCTGCAGGCCGGGGACGAAATGGACCCAACTATGCGTGTCGACGTGGGCCTGGATCATGGGCCGAAAGGTGGACATGAACCCGGTGACGCAGGCCGCCTTGATGCGGTCGTCAAGGGCAGCCAGGAAGCAGGCGCGGTAGCCGCCCATCGAGATGCCGAGGCAGCCGATACGATTGGCGTCGACCTCGGGGCGCGATGCGAGGTAATCGACCGTGCGAATGTCGTCCCAGAAGACGATGCCGGGCCAGGTCAGCCCGGCCCAGGCGAGCGCCTTGGCGAGCGTCGTCTCTTTCGATCGACACGCCAGGTTCAGCACGCGCACATCGTCAAGCGAATAGCGCGAGCGGTCCCAGCCGTGGCGAATGTCCGCGTCCATGATGAGCCGGCGTTCGCCGAACATGAACGCATCAATGGAGATGACGACAAAGCCGCGCCGGACCAGTTCCGTCGCCGTCGGCCGGCCGTCGTAGTTGCGGCGATGATAATCGGTCATGGCGGCATGGTTGCGGCCGAGGTCGATCACCTTCTCCTTGCCGAACAAGAACATCCCGCCATGGGAATGCAAATCGACGATGGCGGGAACGCGGCCGGTGCGTTTGCGTGGGATTAGCACATAGGCCGGGACGCGAAAGTGAGGGCCCGTCGAGAACAGCACCTTCTCGCGGATGTGGGTCTCGGTTTCGACGCGAGCAACGACCTCGGCCCGCGGTGGCGCCGCATCCGGGCGATGGAGCAATAGCTCGAAGATCTTCTCACGTGCTGTTCGCTTGAAGTCGGCAAACTCGCGAAAGCGCTGGCCAAGGAAGGAGTATTCGTAGAGCCGATTGGCGGCGAGCCGTTCGACGTCGGCGTATAAGCTGCCGAGGTCGGCGGACGACGGACGCAGGTCGCGGGCCGGATCGGGCAACGGCATCGGGTCGCCGGCTTGGCTCGACGATGCCAGCAGGCCGCCGAGCGTGGCGGCGCCGAGGGATTCGAGGAATTGACGGCGATCGTTGTGCATGCGAGCCCTCGTAGCGACAAGCTGCTAGCTTGTCGAACCTTGTCGCCGGATGGATGGGACAAGCTGGCAGCTTGTCCCTACGACGATTTCAACTTCGCCAAAAAATGCTTGCGCAACTTCGCCACCTTTGGCGCAATGACGGCAACGCAGTATCCTTGCCCCGGATTGTCGCGAAAATAGCCCTGGTGATAATCTTCCGCCCGAAAAAAGACATCCAACGGCACGACCTGGGTCACGATCGGACGATCCCACACCTTGGCGCCGTTGAGTTCGGCGATGACAGCCTCGGCGATCTGCTTCTGTTCCGGCGAATGGTAGAAGATGGCCGAGCGGTATTGCGTGCCGTGATCGGCCCCTTGGCGATTGAGCGTCGTCGGATCGTGGAAGACGAAGAACAACTCGAGCAGATCGCGATACGAGATGACGCCCGGATCGAAGGTGATCTGCACGACCTCGGCATGCCCGGTGTCGCCGTTGCACACCTGGCGATACGTGGGGTTCACCGTCGTGCCGCCGGCGTAGCCCGATTCGACTTTTTCGACGCCATTGAGTTCGTCGAAGACCGCTTCGAGACACCAGAAACAGCCGCCGGCCAGCGTGGCGAGTTCGCGATGCGTGTTCATCATTTGAGGCCCCACGGTAACGTACTCCGAACCCCGGGGTTCAGAGCCTTGATCGAATTGCCGATATCCCTTAGAATACGCACGCCCCCGGAGGGATGCCATGTTTCGAATCGAGAACGATGCCGCGTCGAACTTTGGCCGTTTGACGCGCCGCGATTGCATGCGTGTCGGCTTTCTCGGCCTGGGCGGATTGACGCTTGGCCAGTTGGCG
>VGZI01000076.1 GCA_016872605.1 Planctomycetota bacterium | reverse complement strand
TTCGCGGCGGAATGCGCGAAAGGCGGCGGCGGTCTCCAGCGTGTCGCCTCCCTTGCTGATGACGCATGCGCCCCAGCGCTCCTCGCGCACATCCGGGTCGACGCAGGTGATCGAGAGCATCTCGAAGAGTTCGTGCAGCGTATCGTTGTCGGCGTTGTTGCCCTCGAAGTAGATGCGTGGCGTGCCGGCGCGGTCCTTGGAAGGCAAATCGTTGTGACAGGAGCTGCGCACCGCCTCAAAAAGCGCCCGGGCACCCATGTACGAGCCGCCGATGCCGAGCACGACGAACCGATCGACTTCTTCACGCATCGTCGCCGCCAAGCGCAGCACGCGACCCAGGACGCAGGCGTCCCCCTGGCGTTTGTGCTGTTCGAGCAATGTTTGCGGCAAATTGATGAAGCCTGCTTGCAAGGGTTGCAGCTTGGGCGGAATCTGCTTGAGCTCCCGCTCGGTCGCAAGCTGGCTGCGGACCTGCAAAACGCGCGGCGTCAGCTCTTGCAGCACGTCGGCCGAGAGGAAATGCTGCTGCCTTAACTCGGACGCCGGCGTCCATTCCTCCAGCGGTTGGGCGAGGAGATTTTTGTAGTCGTAGGTAATTGCTTCATCGGGTAGTTGCATGGCGGCATCCTGAGTTTCCACATGCGGATTAACGCTCCAGGGCGCACCTTGAGCGCGAAGCCGCAAGCGGCCAAACTTCTATCATACCCAATACTACTGTATACTTTTCCTCCTCGCCGGTAAAATTCGTCATGAACCTGCATCAACTCCTGCGTGACTTGCGCGAAGATAACGGCAGCAAGATTGTGCTGCTCGTTGCCGATGGGCTGGGCGGCCTGCCGATGGAGCCCGGCGGCAAGACGGAACTGGAGACGGCCCGGACGCCGAACCTGGATGCCATGGTCCGCGAAGGCGTTTGCGGACTCTCCATCCCCGTCCTGCCCGGCATCGCTCCCGGCAGCGGACCGGGACACCTTGGCCTGTTCGGCTATGACCCGCTCGAATTTCAGATTGGCCGAGGCATCCTCGAGGCGCTCGGCATCAACTTCGCCGTCGGGCCGCGCGATGTCGCCATCCGAGGCAACTTCTGCACGGTCAATGACAAAGGACTGATTACCGACCGCCGGGCCGGCCGACCGCCGACCGAACGCTGCGTCGAAATGTGCAAGAAGCTGCAATCGATCAAGGTTGCTGGCGTCGAGCTGTTCGTCGAGCCGGTGCGCGAGCATCGTTTCGTCCTTGTGGTGCGCGGCGACAACCTGGGGGATGCCGTCAACGATACCGATCCGCAGGCCCTCAATGTCGCGCCGCTACACGCGGTCGGCGAAGACCCGCCATCGCAGAGCACAGCCAAGGCGATTAATCAGTTCGTCGCCGAGGCTGCCAAGGTACTGAAAGACGATGGGCCCACGAACATGTTGACGCTGCGAGGGTTTGCTCGCTATCCGAAGATTGCCACGGTGCAGGATATCTACGGTCTAAAGTCGGCTTGCATCGCGGTCTATCCGATGTACAAGGGGCTGGCACGCCTCGTTGGCATGGACATTCTCGATGCCGGCAGCACGCTCGCCGACCAGTGTGAAACGCTGAAGAACGCCTGGGCCAAGTACGACTTTTTCTTCCTTCATTACAAGTACACCGACAGCACCGGCGAAGATGGCGACTTCGACGCCAAGGTCGCCAAGATCGAAGCCCTCGACCTGGAGATTCCGAAGATTCGCGGGCTAAAACCGGATGTCATGATCGTGACCGGCGATCATTCCACGCCAAGCAAGATGAAATCGCATAGCTGGCATCCTGTGCCGACCGTGCTTTGCGCCACGACGGCGCGGCCCGACGGCGCCGTCGAGTTCGGCGAATCATTCTGCCTGCGCGGCGGCCTGGGGCAGTTCGAAGCGAAGTACCTGATGACCCTGGCCATGGCTCACGCCGGGCGCCTCGCGAAGTATGGCGCATAGCCTGACAAGATGCGCAAACTGTAACGGCAAGTCCCTACCCACATTGCAGATTCTGCCTGGCTTGTGCCGATGAAGAAATGAGACGCCTACAAGCCCGGAGCGCAAGCGACGGGTTTGCGCCATCCCGTCGCTTGCGCTTCGGGCTGGTATCGACTCACTCCACGGCAGGGACGCCAAATGGACATCACACGTCGCACGCTGCTCAAGGCCGCTGGGATCGGCGCCGGCACTTTGGCGATTACACCGAACTCAGACGCACAGGTGCGCGGACGCGCTGTCGCGCCGGCGGGATGGGTCGTCGGCCAAATGTCCGGCGCCGACGCCCTTGTCGAAACGCTGCGGGCCGAAGGCGTCGATTGTGTCTTCGGCATTCCCGGTGCTCAGGAGAACGAGGTTTGGGACGCGCTCAAGACGAAGCGCTTGCCGTACCTGTTGACGACGCATGAGTTCTCCGCCGCCACCATGGCCGACGGCTACGCCCGGTCGACGGGCAAGCCGGGCGTCTTGTGCATCGTCCCTGGCCCGGGGCTGACCAACGCGCTCACGGGGTTGGGCGAGGCGCTGCTCGACAGCGTGCCGATCGTGTGCATCGTCGGCGATGTCTCGAACGCGACCAACGCCCGGCCATTCCAGGTTCATTGCCTCAACCACGTTAGCCTTCTGCAACCGGTCACCAAGCGTGTGTTCACGATCAGCGCTGTCGCCGACATTCCGGGCGTCGTCCGCCAAGCGTTCCAACTGGCCCGGGCGGGCGAGCCGGGGCCTGTCGGCGTCGTCATCCCGTACAACTTGTTCCTCGAAGCGACGCGATTCAACAGTGGCCCGCTGGAACCGACCCCCGTGCCATTCGATGAACAAGCGGCTCGCCGGGCGCTGCAACTTCTGAGCGATCGTCGCCAGCGCGTCGGCATCTACGCAGGCATGGGCTGCCTGGACCATTCCGCGACCCTCGTTCAAGTGGCCGAGCTCTTGCAGGCCCCGGTCGCCACCAGCATGTCGGGCAAGGGCGTCATCGCCGAAACGCATCCGCTCTCGGTCGGCTGGGGCTATGGTCCGCAAGGCACGCGCACGGCCGAGGATGTCTTTCGCAACCAGGTCGATACCGTCTTGGCTCTCGGCGTCAAATTCAGCGAAGTGTCGACCGGCTTCTATTCATTGCCGGCACATCGCTGCTTGATTCATGTCGACATCAACGAAAATGTGCTGGGGCGCGTGATGCGCAACGCAACTTGCGTCCATAGCGACGTTGGCGTGTTCTTGAGCCGGGCGCTGGAGCAAGCCGATGCACTGAGGCGACCGGACAACGCGCGATTGCGCGATATCATCCAGCTCCGCAGGCGCGACGAGGCCCGCGTCAATGACGAAATCTTTGCTCGCACATGCGTCGATCCGATGCGATTCGTGCAGACGCTGCGACGCCTGAGCGCGGCCGACGCGTTGACGTTCGTCGATGTCACGCTGTCGCAATACCTGGCGACGGAGTGCTTCACGGCCACGGGGCCACGCACATTTTTCAACCCGACCGACAATCAGGCGATGGGTTGGTCGATTCCCGCGGCTCTCGGCGCGCAAAAAGTGCATCCGAATCGCCAAACGCTGACGATCACCGGCGACGGTTGCTTCCTGATGTCGTGCACCGAAATCTCGACCGCCGCCCGCGAACGCCTGCCGGTCAAATTCTTCGTCCTCGACGATCAGGCGTATCACTACATGCAAGAGCTGCAAAGCCCGGCGTTCTTGCGAACGACGGCGACGATCTTGGCGAGGCTCGACTACCGCTCGCTGGCGATGGGCTATGGCGTTGCCTACCAAGAAATTCGCAACCATGATGAGCTGGAGCCTCGCTTGCGAACGGTCTTCGAGCACAACGGCCCGGTGCTGACTCGCGTTGTGGTCGATTATCGCCGGCGTCCGATACGCTGGATCAACGCAGCGCGAGGCCGCTTCGTCAACGAGCTGACGCCGGAACAACGTCGCCGATTCCTGGCCCGCATCGCCTCGCGCGCGGCCGAAAGGCATCCGCAGAATGATTGATTCGATTCCGGTTTACGTTTGGCGCTCGCAAAGCGCCGGGCGAGCGCTAATCGTAAATAGCCCATTCGCATTTCGATAGGATGATCCGCATCGCCGTTTATCCATCGGGCAAATCTATGGACACACCGATCACTCGCCGTGACGTCTTGCGAGTTGGCGCCGCCAGCGCCGGCGCTCTGGGGCTCACGTTCGGGAAATGTGACGCGAGCGCGAAGCCGCAAGCGGCGAGAGCGTGCATTCTTCTCATGCTCGTCGGCGGACCCAGCCAGCTGGAGACATGGGACCCGAAGCCGAACGCGCCTGCCGAAGTGCGCGGACCATTCGGATCGATCGCGACGAGCGTCCCCGGCATTCGCATCGGCGAGCTCCTGCCGGCGTCGGCCCGAATTGCTGACCGCTTGACCATCATTCGGAGCGTCTATCACGACGCGCCCGCCGTCCATGAAGCCGGCCTGCAGTTGCTTCAGACCGGCCATCTCGCCCCTGGAAACTCCGAGCCGCCGCACGTTGGAGCAAGAGTCAGGAGTCAGGAGTCAGGAGTCAGGAGTCAGGGGTCGCCGTTCGTGATACTGCCGACGCGGATCGGCAATATGGGATTGGCGCTCAGCAATGGACAATCGGCAGGCAATCTCGGCGATGCCTGCCGACCTGCAATCGACGCGTCGTACATCCATCACCTTTCGTCGCGCGATCGGGATCGCTATGGCAAGACGGCGTTCGGCGACGCCTGTGCCCGGTCGATTCAGCTCGTCGAACAGGGCAGCCGTTGCATCGTCGTCAACATGTTCGACACCGTCTACGATCGCGTCACCTGGGATTGCCACGCACAACGCCCAGGCTTTCCCAGCACGCTGGACGACTATCGGCGAACGCTGTGCCCGACGTTCGACCGTGCATTCAGCACACTCGTGAACGATCTGCACGATCGCGGCATGCTCGACGAGACGCTGATCGTGGCGATGGGCGAGATGGGCCGAACGCCGAGGCTGAATGCCAACGGGGGACGCGATCATTGGACGGGCTGCTGGTCGATTGCCATGGCCGGGGGCGGCGTGCGTGGCGGGCAGGTGATCGGCGCTTCGGACCGTTTTGCGAGTGAGCCGAGCCGCAATCCGGTGCGCTGCGAGCAGGTGGCGGCGTCGATAGGCCATGCGCTGGGCATTATCGACCTGTCGCCGGCCACCGGTTTGTTCGTTTAGCCGGCGCTCGAAGAACGCCCCGGGCTTTGCGCCTGCCCGCACCTACGATGCGGGGCGAGACGCATTACTTCTCTTTCGCCTCGCGCCAGATCGGGCCGTACACTTCCTTGTCAAACGGCGGACAACCGGTCGGGAATTGGCCCATTTCGTTGTGCTTCGATCGCATCAGCGCGGTGCAATAGCTGAACGTTCGGCACAAGCGCTTGCGATCCAGCTTGCCGTGCTCCTGAAGTTGCCAGACGAAGTCGGGTTGCGCCAGCGTCGCTCGGCCGACGCCGACGAATGTCGCGCGACCGTCGCGAAGATTGGCGGCGGCGGCGTGCGGCAGAAATTCTTGCAAATAGCTGTACCCGCTGCCGACGATCGGGATGGCCGGAAACGCGCGCTGGATTTCGTCTGTAAGGCGAAAATGCCGAGCGACGCCGACCAGCGGATGCTCCGGCGTTTCGTACCCGTCGAGCGGTGGATACTCGAACGGGCGGACCACGTGCGGTGTCGCATACGGGCTGCCCATGCTCACATTTACCAATGCCACGCCGAGGCGAATCATCTCGCCGATCCAGGCTATCGGCTCCGTCAGATCGGGCACGCTGTGATCGGTCGGCTGTGTGCCCCAGGCACATTCAAGAGGCAACGCATGCGGGCACGGCTCGCCGATGTCGTTGGTCGCTTGCTTCCGATACGGGATCGAGTCGTAGACGTTGATCCGAGTTGCGATCATCAGGCCGGGGGCCTCGGCGCGAATGGCAGTGATGATGTCGCGGGCCAGGCGCGTGCGGTTCTCCAGTGAGCCGCCGTACGGTCCGGGCCGAGTCTTCGCCGCCAGCAGTTCATTCAACAGATAGCGATGGCATTGCTTGATATCGACGAACTGAAAGCCCAATCGATGCGCGATCTTGGCGGCCCTCACATAGTGATCGACGAGTCCCTTCAAACGGTCATCACTGATAAGCGGTTGATCCGGAGTGATGCTCATGCGTGGATCGAGGATCGGATCATGGACCGCGATGAGCGGCTTGCGATAGCTATAGCGACCCGAGTGCGTCAACTGAATTCCGATGAGAAGATCATCGTCGCGGCCATGCGATTCGCGATGCGCGCGCCGGCAGAGATCGAGCATCTTGCCAAGGCCCGATGCCGTGTGCTCGTTGATCAGCAGTTGGCGGGGATTGGCTCGGCCTTCGTCGACGACCGCAGTGGCTTCGCCCCAGATGAGTTTGGCCCCGCCGGCGCCGAAGCGCTGATAGCGGCGAAAGACGAGATCGTCGGGCTGACCGTCGAGTGTCCCGTCGCATCCTTCCATCGGCTGTACGCAGAACGCATTGCCGACACGGAACGGACCGACTTGCACCGGCCGAAACAGCGGAGCGAAGTCGGTGCTGAAGCGAATATCCAGGCCGAGTCGCTCGACTTCGGCGACGATATCATCCAGGGAATGAAACTTGAAAAAGTGTGCCACGACAATCGCTCAGTCTGTGGGGCACGTTTCCAACGTGCCGGTCCAGGGCGTGGCACGTTGAAAACGTGCCCCACGGTTCGAGTATAGATTATTCGCGCCTTCCGCTACAATGGCATTCATCGATAGTAGGTCAGGCTTTCTTGCCTGACTCTTGTGCGTCATGTCAGGCTAGAGAGCCTGACCTACGAGGCTCGTGAATGCTACGAATCAGGCATGTGTTCTTCCTGCTGCTCTTCGTGGCCGGCTGCAACTTCGGCAGCGGACCCGCGCCGATAGAGATCGGGCATGTCTCCGACAAGACCCGGCTCGACAGAGCGGGGGCTCATGCCGAGCTTGGCATCCGTTTGGCTCTTGCCGAATTGAGCAAGGACGACGCTCTGGCGACGGCGTTCGGCGGACGCAAGGTGCAGGTTCGCCATACCGACACGCGCGGGCAGCTCGACGCCTTCGAGTCCCAGGCCGTTCGTCTCGACAGTGTCAATCGCTGCGTGGCGGTCCTGGGCGGCGTGTCTCCCGCGGAGACGTCCCGACTCGCGAATGGCGCCGTTCCTCTGTTGACGTTTCAAGGCCAACCGATCGCTGGCGTCAGTACACATGTCTTCTACATCGGCATGACCCCAATTCGCCAAGGCGCGGCACTCGCAAAGGTGGTCGCCGAGGACGCCAAACTAAGCCATGTCGCAGTCATCGTAGACGACAAGCGTAGTGAAGCAGTCGCCGCTGCCGACTCGTTCCAGAAAACACTCAACGAGGCTCGAAAGGACGCGAAACCGAGCCTGCTTCGCCTGGGATTCTCTGCCGAGGCTAGCTCCGCGACTTCGAACAAATCCAATGGCACGGCACGATCATCTGAGCCGATCGATTGGAGTCGAATCGTCGAACGCATGAAGGGGCAGGGGACACAGGTAGTGGTTTTCGCCGGAAGCGTTCAGGATTTCAACAATTGGCATCGCGTGCTGCGCAAGGAGGGGGAAAAGCTCAAGCCGAAGCTGGTGTTTGCCGGCCCTGATGGCAGCCACGCGCTTCTCGACGTCGGCGGTGACAGTATCGATGTTCTTCTGGCGTCCGCGTTCGACGTGTCGGCAGACAAAGCGTCAACGTTCGTCAAGGCGTATCGCGACATGCACCAGGCTGATCCGGACGTGCACGCTGCCCTCGCCTACGACGGCTTGCGCATCCTCGTCGAGGCGATGAAAAAAACGCCGGCCCAACTGACATCGGAAAAGCTGCGCGAAGAGTTGCTCAAGAACAAGGATTTCGAGGGCGTCACCGGCGCACTCACGTTCACTTCGGAGCGGATGTTGACGCGCCCGGTGTTCGTGCAACGCATGCGCGGCGGCGTGTTAACGCAAATCAAAGTGTTTCCGGCCGAGTAATCGGTGTAGCCGTTCGCGTTCGGCGTGCGCGGGCTTAGCGCTCGCCGAAGGCGAGCGGCTAAACGAACTCCGAAGGAAGGAGTGCTGCCATGTCGCAGGTTGCGCCGCCGCTGCCGCCGATTGTGAGCGTCGACGATGAGCCGCCGCTCAAGCGCGTCCAGCGTCATCTGTTGCGGATCGGATTGGCGGTCGGCACGGTTTGCGCGACGGCGTGGTGCTACCAGATTCACGTCGGGCTGGGGATTGCGGCCACCTTCTTGGCGAAGCACATCCTCGTCGCACTCCTCGCAGCGGGGCTTCGATTGCCGGTGCGCGATGTGAAGGAATGAACTCCATCGGCCGGCATACTATCGCTAGCGGAGCGCTTCCTTGATGGCGTTATTGCCTCGCTCAACGAGTGGGACGATCTGTCCCCCATCCGTTTTGTTGGCCCGACGTGGATCAATGCGAACTGATTCGTAGATGGTAGCGAGAAACTCTTGCGGCGAGACGGACCGATCGTTAATCAGAGCCCCATCATCACTGGTCTTGCCAATAGCCTGACCGCCCTTGATGTTGGCGCCGGCGAGCATGGCCGTGAACGCCATCGGATAATGATCGCGGCCTGCGCTTGCATTGATGCGCGGCGTACGGCCGAACTCGCCCATCCAGACAATGAGTGTCGTCTCCAACTTTTTGCGCTCGTGCAGATCCTTGATCAGCGCGGACAGTCCCGCATCGAGCTCCATGGCTCTGGCCTTCGTCAATGCGACAGCGTTGCCATGCGTGTCCCAGCCGCCCAGCGTTACTTCCACGACCGGCACGCCGGTTTCGATCAAGCGACGAGCCAGAAGACAGCCGTCGCCGAACCGAGTTTTCCCGTAGGCGTCGTGTGTCTCAGCTTTTTCGGCGGTCAGGTCGAACGCCTTGGCAACAGCGTCGCGGTGGACTTTCCCCTTTCCCTTGGCGAGCTCTTCGAACATTTCGACGGCAGGCAGCGCCAACCCGGCGCCGGGTTCGCCGAAACGCGATCCGCCGATCTTGATCGGTCCGTACTGCGGTCCGAGAAAGCCGGGCGACGACGCCAGTTGCAACATCGCCATCGGATTGATGGCGATGTGGCGAGGCACATCGGGCCGGTCGGCGCTTAACTCCTTGGCCAGCGCGCACGCCACGGAGGGATGCGTCACGCCGCCTCCCGGCGCGTACCCGGTCCGCATAAGGTAGGTGGCGCGTAGATGATCCCCTTCACGATGGCTCATCGAGCGAATGATCGCGAGGTGATTCGCGTGCTTCGCCAGAGCGGGAAAGAGTTCGGTAAATTGCAGCCCTTTGACGTTCGTGTCCATCGGCTTGAAAAGCGCAATGTTCCCCGCCTTCGGATCGAACGTGTCGGTCTGGCTCGGTCCGCCGCTCATCCAAAGGAGAATGCAGCTGTAGGATCGCTTCTTGCCGTCCATCGGCTTCTTTTCGGTGACCGCAAGGCTGTGCGAGGCAGTAGCCGAGTTGGCCTGGCGCGATTCAGGACCATCGTCCGCCCGCGATGGAAGCATGATAGCGCCCAGCGCAAATGCCACTGATGTAATAGCGACGGCGATCCAGCGTATGAAGGTAGTCGTCATTTCAGACAAATCTCCATTGGCGAGGGTAGCAGGCGCGGCCGTGCCGAAGCCAGGCGTCGGCGTGTCGACGAATTCGAGCGCGGCGTGCAGGGTTTGTGCTGCCAAGCCGGGCGACATCGCCGCCGCCTCCCGAGCCGAGGCCAGCAGCGCGGTCAAAGCCGCAATGGATAGGGCCGGCGAGGCCAGTCGGCGGCGCAAGAATTCGCGGGCTCGCTTGAGCCGGCTATTGATCGCGTCCGGAGTGGTGGCGAGTTGCCGGGCGGCTTCGGCCTACGTTTTGCCTTCGAAGTAGCAAAGGACAATGACTACCCGATATGAGTCGGGCATGCGGGCTAGCTCTTCATCCAAAGCAGCCAGCAGCGGACTGTTCTCACGTGCCGGGCAATCGCAATCGAGCTGACCACATCGGCGGCGAACGGTTTGCGCCTTCGCTCGCAGAGCGATTCGGTACCCTACCTGGTAAAGCCAGCCGGCCAGCGATGTGCAATGAGTGATCGCGTCTCCTTTCCGCGCTAACACCATGAAAGTCGCCTGAAAGGCGTCCTCGGCGTCTTGCTCCTGCCGCAAAATGCGCCGGCATACCGCAAGCACCATAGGACCGTGACGGCGCACAATCTCTGCGAAGGCATCTTGATCGCGCTGCCTAGCGAAGCGACTCAGCAGCTCGTCATCCGTCGGGCCATCGATGATGCTCGCCCGACGAATCAACGAGACGATCCGCTCCAGCGTTGCCGCGGCCATTGTCTCTCTCCCCAGACGTTTGTAGTTGCTGTCAATATAGAGACGGGAAACACTGCGAAGACGGCGTGACTTTGTCAGGAATTGAGGGAATTGCCGCCGTCGCCTCTTGCTTGCGCAGTATCCTCGGCCGGAAACACCGCGGAGCGCTGTACCCGATGGGTGACGGCGCTCCGCGGTCTTGAATGGATAGGAGAATCGTATCAGACGTCATGTGCTGAATTCAGGCCGCCGCTTGGCGAGCTGTTGCTGCAAGCGAGCGACGATGCTTGAGTGCATCTGGCTCACCCGCGATTCGCTCAAGTCGAGCGTCGCGCCGATCTCTTTCATCGTCATGTCTTCGTAATAGTACAAGATGATGATGAGCCGTTCGTTGCGGTTGAGTCCGCGCGTCACGAGGCGCATCAAATCGCGGTTCTGCAAGCGATACGTCGGATCCTCGGCTTTCTTGTCTTCGAGGATGTCGATCTCGCGGACATCCTTGTAGCTGTCGGTCTCGTACCATTTCTTGTTGAGGCTGACGAGGCTGACCGCAGTCGCGTCGCCGAACATCTTTTCGTATTCTTCAAGCGTGACACCGAGCTTGGCGGCCATTTCGTCGGGCCGAGGCGGCCGGCCTAGCGATGCCTCCATGCCCTTGCGAACCTCTTCGAGCTTCGAATGCTTGCTGCGGACCAGGCGAGGCACCCAGTCCATTGTTCGCAGTTCATCCAGCATGGCGCCGCGGATGCGCGGCACGCAATACGTTTCGAATTTGACGCCGCGTTCCAGATCGAAAGCTTCAATGGCGTCCATCAGGCCGAACACGCCGGCGCTGATAAGATCGTCGAGATCGACGCCGTCGGGCAATCGCGACCAGATGCGTTCGGCGTTGTATTTGACCAGTGGAAGGTAGAGTTCTACCAGTTGATTCCGCAACTCGACTGTCGGTTCGGTTTTGTAATCGCGCCACAGTTGCGGGACGTCCACGTCCACATGCATCACCATGGATTCCTCCCTGATGAGGCCGAGCGGAGATGGTTGCGTGGCGCCGCCGTGGACCATGCCGGGCGCGAGCTTTTTGCTCGCGCCGAGGCGCACCCTCGGAGCGTCGCTGCCTGTGATTCACGTAATGGATGCGGTTCGAATCGGAAGAGAAATCCGATGGAAGACTGTGCATCCGTGCGGACCGTGGGCGGCGCATCTTCCCCAAGATGAGCCGCTTTGTGGCCCCGTTGTGAAAACACTGGCCGTAACCAGGTTCCGCTAGCCTTAACCCCGTCTCATCGGCCATCCATTGAACCAGTAGAATCACTGGTCCCCCGTATGGAGGCCGTATCCACAAACCCACTCGCTTCGTTGTTATCGACCCTGTTCTCTTCAACCTTGAAGGAAAACAAGTTTTTCGACCCTTCGGCTGCGAGGCACGGCGGCGCCAAACGCATGAATTTCCACATCATCCATGCAACTCCGTGGCGTTGCATCAACGAACGTCCATCCCCCGATGAACGCGCGCCTGCCATGCCCACCTTTGGGACGTTCGGCGCCGCGGTGCTCGCAGTTCGATCAACAAGTAGCAATTGGAGGGGGGCGTATAAGCGAAGACAGGAATTCTGTCCAGAGGAAAAAATGAGAGAAATGCTGGTGAATTTGGTGTTCGTTTAGCGTTCGCAGTGCGCTATGCAAATGCAGGGCGCACTGCGAACGCTAAACGACTAAGGAATTCAACGTTGCTTGGCCCACCAGTCGCGCCAGCGCGTGACATCGTCGCCGTAGTCGGCCCCGCCGGAAAGCTGCACAAGCGCCCGCTGCGCCGCCCGTGCGACTTCGCTGTCGCCCGATTCCAGGAGCCCTATCAACTCGTTGCCGAGCTTCATCTTCTTGGCCCCGACCGCGTTAATGGCGATGATGCGCACATCGCGGTTTTCGTGTTTCAGCATCATCTTGAGCGTGTCGACATTCTGGCGTTGCAGGTTTTTGGCCAGCAAACCCTTGGCAAGCTTGACGATCTCCACATCGGCGTTGGCCAGGCCCATGATGAGCAGTTCGGCCGACTTGGGACCGAGACGTTTCTCCGCTTCGGTCAAAAGCGATTTGAGTTGCGAACCGCGGCCCTTACTGATCGCCGACTCCAACTCGTTCATCGACATAGCCGAGACCTTGGCGGCCGCGGCGGCGTTCTGACGCTGCACCGTGTTTTTTCGCAAGAGGATGTTGAACTGCAAATCCTTGAGCACATTGAGATGCCGCTTCGCCGTCACGCCGGCGCCGATGTTTTCCTTGGCGAACGACAGAAGCTCGATGTCGCCCGTCGTCGTCAGGATGCCGCCGACCTTCTTGGCGATGATGACGGCAGGACAACTCGACTCCATGTCGGCGGCGCGATTGAGCCCATCGATCAGATTGAAAATCGCTTCCGGCCCAAGGCCCTTGAAGTCGTCGAGAGCTTTCTTGGCCTCGGCGCCTTTGAGTTTGCCGATGTCCGCCAGAATGAAGCGATCGATGACGGCGTCGATCTTGTCGGATTCGGCTTTGGTTAGACGGGGCAAACTGGGCGCCAGCGGATGGCGCTCGCGGTCTTTGAGATCGCCGACGCCCTGGCTTATGACGAGCGCGGCAAAAAGGATAGCGTTCATTCGATCTCTCTCATGTGACGCCGCAAAAAAACAAAAAACCGCAAAACAATCGCCGATTCGCCTCGCTCACGAACGTGATTGCTTCTTTTTGTGATTCTTGCGTTTTTTCGCGGCACCCATCCCCATCCTACCGCGTTTCCTCCACGTTCGCAACGGCCTCGTCTTCGAGTTCTTCCTCGCTCGTCTTCAGGCCATGGGCGGCTCGGATGCGTTCGCACTCGTCCTTGACGGCATCGATGATCTCCGCGTTCAGTTCGACATTGCGCAACTCGATTCGAAACGCCCAGAGATTGATGACGAGCGTCAACAGGCCGAGCGTCATGTGCACATACCAGGGCCACTCTTGCAGCTGCGAGCCGGCCCCGGCGGCGGCGGCGGCGATCGCGATCAGCATCGAAAACAACGCCGGCGGAAATGTCTCACGCTTCAACTCCCGCGTCTGCTTATGCCAAGGCTCGTCCGGCAACTTGTACGCCAGCGTGACTTCTTTCACCCATCGCCCCGTGCCGAGCAGGTACGTGAAGATCAAGCAGTGAACTGCCAGCGCCAGGATTGCCGTCGTCAGCCCGAACACAAAATGCACGATGAAGATGTCCTTGTACTTCGATTCGCCCGGCGTGAAGAACGACCAGAACCCCAGGCCGATGGTCGCGAGCATGGCGCAGGTCAGGAGAATGGCAAGAGCGCGAAATGTCTGTGTCATGATGCGACCGAATGAACGTAAGCCACACAAGCCCGCGGCGCAAGCAAGGCATTAGCCTTGTTTGCGCTGCGGGCTGGAAATGCGAACTTCAAAATCACTCGGTCATTGTAGCTACTTCGGCGACCCAAGAACGCCCGCCGCGGCATTTCCGCCCGCCATCGGCGCCAGGTCCCATTCGATGCGATCGCTACGGTATACACCCGTCGGCAAGTGCGAGATGACGTTGTCCTCGAAAGCGACGCGCATCTTGTCGAGCACGAGCGTTACCTTTCCGCAATCGATGCGAGCGCCCCGGCTTTCGATGGCGACGTTGCCGGCTATGACAACTTCGTTGCCACCCGCTTTCGTGTCGAACCGATCACACTGGATGCGCAGCTCGATCGGTTCGCGTGCCGTTTGCAGTTGGGCGATCAGCAGCGTTTGTTTGCCGACGACCTCCGTTTTGAACGTCCACGGGCTGATCGGCGCCTTCGGCGTCAGCAGCGATGTTACGCCGACGTTCCCACCGATTGGCGCCGCGTCCAGGGGCGGCAGCGACTTCGGCTTCTCGTCTCCAGGAGACATGGGCAAGGCCGGCAGACCCGAATCCTTCGGCATCGGCGAACCCGAGTCCTTCTTGATTTGATCGAGTAGCTTACTTACCGGGTCATCCGGCGCCGATGGCTTGTCGGGAATTGTAGGCGTCGGGGTGATCGGTGCGGGGAAGTCGTCGGGGAACGCAACAGTCGCCGGCTTCTTCTGCGGCTCTGGGCGAGGCAGCGGAGCCGCGTCGGCGACGGACTTTGGCGAAAGCTCCTTCGGCTTCGTGGCCCGCAGGTGCGTCTCGCCTTTTTCCTCCTTTGCCACCTTCGATTCGGCTTTGGCGTGGCCGTCGTCCCGGGGCCAGAAGACGTAGAACCCGCCAACGTTGAGACCGATGAGGATGAACACGCCAACTTTGGGGAGGAAGTCCTTTTCCATGAACTGACCCTTCGGTGGAATCGCCTCGTAGGCACAAGCTGCCAACTTGTGCGCTGCGATGGAATGTGCAAGCTGGCAGCTTGCACCTCCGGCAATGCGAGGACCATAACAAAATGTCGCTTGGCCTGTCACTACGGATTTTGCCGACGATTCATCAAAGCGGAATGGTAAAATGTGCAATCCGCGCTCACGCTGGTAAGCGCGTTTTCGGTCGTTTGGCAAAGAAAACCATTATGCGTTCTGTAGGGAGAACTACCGCCGCGCGTTTTTTCAAACTTCCCGCGCTTTTGTTCCCACCTCTTTGAACTCGCGCTATAATAGCATGCACGGGCGAAACGATCTCGCCGCGGACAGGCGACGAGACGAAGAGGCAAGCACCCTTAGGCAACACGCGTTCTCCCGTGGTTGGATTCTGCGATGGGCACGGTCCACGCCTTCCCGGCAACCGCGATCTTGCTGGCTCAATCCCGGCAGATCTTCCACTGGGACCTTTGGTTGACCGCGGCAGGCCTGTTCGCTCTACTGGCACTCGGCGCCTGGGCGATTTACAAGGTCAAAGAGTGGCACGATGATTCCGCCGCCTCCACGGGCGGAATCAAGAAGAACGACCAAGCCACCGATTACGACAAGATGGCCGCCGAGGGCCTGATCGAGCCGGACGAACTGGCTCGCATCAAGGTGCAGCTGGATAAGCCCCCCTCTGGACCGGAGGCGCCGAAGGATTCGGCAAAGGAATCGCCGCCGAATCCGCCACCAGGCGCCGACAAGCCGCCGGATGCACTTCCCCCTGCGGCGGAATCACGTTGACTTCCGCTATTATTCTTGCTCACGCCAGGAGCATCACGTAGAATCGGCATAGACGAGTCATGGGCCTTGCAGTTCCTGCCTCTGCAATCGTCCACCACAAACGCGGTTTGTTGGCTGCCTCGACGTGCCATCGGATGGGCGACCAAGTTGCTTGGTCTGCGAGGAGATTTCCACTCTATGTCAAATCCCACGGGAAACGGCGCGCGTAAACCTCCCACCGGCGGCTCCACGGGCCGCAATCGCAATGCCTTTTGCTCCTTCTGCCGCAAAAGCTACCGCGATGTCGGCCCTCTCGTCGAAGGCCCCGGCGACGTTTACATCTGCGGCGAATGCGTCGAGCTCTGCCAGTCCATCATCGATCAGGAACGCAAACGCCGAGGCATCAGCCGAAGCACCGTCACCAATATTCCGGCGCCGCGTTCGATCAAGGAAAAAGTCGATCAATACGTGATCGGCCAAAATCGCGCCAAGAAGGTTCTCTCCGTCGCCGTCCATAACCACTACAAACGCCTCAGCCTCGGCGACGACGGCCATCACGACGTCGAGGTCGATAAGAGCAACATCCTCCTCATCGGCCCGACCGGCAGCGGCAAGACCCTCCTGGCTCGCACCCTCGCCAAGATCCTCGATGTCCCCTTCGCCATCGGCGATGCCACCACCCTCACCGAAGCCGGCTACGTCGGCGAAGATGTCGAAAACCTCCTGCTCAAGCTCCTCCACGCCGCCGATTTCGACATCGAAGCCGCCCAGCGCGGCATCGTCTATATCGATGAAGTCGACAAGATCGCCAAGACCACCCAGAACGTCAGCATCACCCGCGATGTCTCAGGCGAAGGCGTGCAGCAAGCCCTGCTCAAGATGCTCGAAGGAACCGTCAGCAACGTCCCACCGCAGGGCGGCCGCAAGCATCCCGAACAACAGTACATCCAGGTCGACACCACCAACATTCTGTTCATCTGCGGCGGCACGTTCGTCGGCCTCGAAGACATCATCGCCCGCCGACTGGGCCGCAAGACCATTGGCTTCGGCGCGTCGGCCGACCACCGCGAGCGCGAGTTAGGTGAGGTGTTGAGCCACGCCACCAGCGACGATTTGCTCGAGTTCGGCATGATCCCGGAGTTCATCGGCCGACTTCCGGTGCTGGCCCCGCTCGACCCGCTCGACGAGGATACGCTGGTTCGCATCTTGAGCGAGCCGCGCAACGCCCTGGTGCGTCAATACCGCAAGCTGTTCGAGATGGAAGGGGCGGAGCTGGAGTTTACGCCGGGCGCCTTGGCCTTGATCGCCAAGATGGCCCGCGAACGCGACACCGGCGCCCGCGGCCTGCGCAGCATCGTCGAAGAAGTGATGACCGACATCATGTACGAACTACCCGACATGGACACCAAGGGCAAGTTCATCGTGACGGAGGGAGTCGTCCGCGGCGAACAGTCGATGTTCGAAAAGAAGTTCGACAAGAAGATCGCGTAGGCGGGCGGAGGTGCGTGCAACAATCAAAGCCCAGGGGCGATGGCTCCTGGGCTTTTTCCGTTAAGGCGTCCCCTTGCGGAGAGGAATTGCAAGGACCGTGGACATCACGCTTCGAGCGCGTGACTTTTTGTCGTGGAATACGATTACAATCGTGTCATGGTTGCACTTGCAACACGATCGGAGTCGTATTCCACGATAATATCACGAACTCTCCACGTGATGAACTCGCCACGCGAAGCGTGAGGCCTACCATCATTTGGGCCGCAGCGGCAGGAACGGTTCCGGTTGGCCGAAAATGCGTGAGTGGTAGATGTGCAGCCCGTGCGCGGCGTGGTACAAGGCGCCGCCGTCGATCGAATCGTTGCCCATGTCGAGAATCTGCTTGGACAATGCGCTTACGGCGCTCTGCATCCACGGAGCGCGCAGCTCGGCGTCGGTCATGGCCAGCGCCAGCCACTCCACCATGTGCCCCGTCGTGCTGATGCGTGCTTCGATATTCGGATCGCGGCCCGGACCGCGGAAGTATTCCGTGGAGAGCGACCCGTCCGGATTCTGATGCTTCTTGGCGATTCTTTTGTACTCGGCAATCTTCTTGTCGATGTCGCTCCAGACGCCTTCCTTCATGCCGCCGTTGTTGAGGTGGAGATGATACGCCCAGGTCAGGCCGAAGAGCCGATGGGTCCCGCCGCAGGCCGCTTCATCGATGGAGGCGTCGAGTTCATAGCGTGCAATGTCCTCGCAGGTAATCGTCTCGCCGAAACTGTTCGTCCATTTGTGATCCGTTTTGAAGTACTGCGCAACAATGACGACGGCCCAGCTCAACTCTTGTGCTTTGGTGACGCTGGCTCGCATCTTGCTGTGCTGGATGAAGTCGTGGAACGTGTAATCTCGCCCCGCGACACGGAACTTTCGTGTCGCCGGCATGCCCCATTGAGCCATCTCGGCAATGAACTGGTCCTGATGCCCTTGGCTTTTGAATTGCAGATCGGGGCGAATCTCGACGTCGAGCCCGTCCTCGGTCGGCACGAAGGCCAGGCCGGTGAGCTTGCCTCCTTTGCAGATGTAATCGATGGCGCTGACCTTCTCCTTGGTCTTCATGTCCTTGAGCATGGTCTTTTGGAGGCCGGTGCCGAGGATCGCGTGGAAGACAGTCCAGAAGCCGTGATCGCTGGTTAGCTCGCGGCGTCGGGCTTGCTCCAGAGCGCCTTCGATACGTGGACGAAGATGCTCCAAGGACACCGGAGGAGGCACGACGGCGTCGGGCGGAGCGTCGTCCTTTTTCTGCCCGTTCGTCGTCGGCGCCGGCGGGCAGGCGATGCCCGTCAATGCCAGGCCGGCCAGGAGTAATGTGAAAAATCGACGCATGATCGTTCCGCGTTTAGCCGCTCGCCTTTGGCGAGCGCGTGCGCCGCGCTCGCCAAAGCCGAGCGGCTAAACTCACTTCTTCACTCCCTGCTTCCACGCTCCTGATCCGACCGCGACCGGCTCCGAGGCGACTGCTTGCGCCTCGGCCGTCTCACTGGCGCGCGGACGAAGTCGCTCCATCACCGCTTTCCATTCCTCCGGCGTCAGGTAACTCAGCGCCATGATCACCATGAACGGACCGAACAGCGGCAGTTGATAGATGTAGAAGCCGCCGACCCAGCCGACGATCGCGCCGCCCACGAGAGCCACGCGCCACCAGCCGGCGCGCCACGCGAACATCGGCAGGCCAATCTGCCAGGCGAGCACGAGGTATTGAGCAAGACTCAGGTAGAACAAGGTGAAGGCGGCGCCGGGCCGTTCGCGTTCGAGGCTCTCGAGCGTCGTCTTGAATGTTGGGTGCAGCGGGATCCAGAACGCCACGCCGGACCACCACTCCGGTATCTGTAGCTTGTGCAACCCGCTCGTCAGCATGATGATCACGAAATGAATCTGCATGAGGCGCAGCACGAAGTTGGCGGCAAAGCTCGGCGCCGGCGGTGCGTCGTCCGGGAACAGCCGATTCGCCAAAAGCATGTCGCCGCGCGAGCCGAGGATGCGGGCCGGGATCGACAGATCGCGACTCCATTGCCCGACGTACAAATGCACCAGCGCCATGTAGAAGGCGAGGATACCGAGCATGTAGTCGCCGTCGTAATTGATGGCGGGATTGGCGAGAAACGAGACGACGATCACCCAGGTTAGGACGCCGGTAATACGCGTGGCCACGCCGATCGTGAACAGCGCCAGCACGACGAGCGAACCCCAGTACATGGCCTGGAACATCTCGACGCTCTCATCGGCGAGATAAAGCATCGACCAGCCGATCGGCGCCGGCGCCAGATTGCCCTGACGCTGCACCTCGACGTACGCTTCTTTTCCAAACCAACCGGTGAGGCTGAAAAACTCGCGCTGATGGCCGAGGAACGACAAAAGCCAGGCGAGGAACAACAGGCCCGACAGGACCCGCAAGGCGTGCAGGCCGGTCGTCGGCATCGGCGTGAACCAGAAGCGCATCCAGGCGCTCTCGGTCGGTTCGACCGTCGTCGCCGGCGCGTCGGCATTGGCGGGCGCGTTGGTCGATCCGTCATTCTTCACGGCGATACTCCTCGAAGTGACTGCGCAGTTCCTTGAACTCCTCCGCCGGCCGAGGCGCGATCAAATCGGTCGGATGCACCGTCGGCCTACTGACGCGAATCAACTCCCCCTTGACGGCATTGTGTTCACGACAGAGATAACGCAAGTACGACTTCACCAGCGCCTTGGCCCACGGCGACGGCTGATCGACAACCGGGGAACGCAAGATGTCGTCGTTCTCGTCGACCCGCTTGACCCGAAGCGTCATCGGCTCATCGCGGAACCAGATTTCGACCTTCGGCAGCTCTTTGCCTGGGGCAGGCAAGCGAACATTGCCGCGCGGCGGCAGGCGTTGGTCGGGAACCAAATTCTGCGCGAGTAGCTGCTGGCGATGACGCACCCAGAGATTCGCTTTGTCATCTGGAAACTTGCGATGAACGACGTTGCCGTCGGCTTTGGTCAAGTGAACCTCGAAGTACACGGCGAAGTCGGCGTGGCGATCGCTGCTGAAGTGGTAATTGTGCGTCATCCGCAGCGGATAGAGGAAGTACGGCTCGGTGACGTGTTCGGACAGCGTTCTGGCGAACGCCGGCCCGTCGGCCATGCTGACGCCGGAGCGCGAGCCGATGTTGAACTGCCAAGGCCCGCTCGGCGCTGCCAGTGCGTATAGCCCGATCAGCGCGAGATGCCCGACAGCAAGCACGCTGCCAAGGAGCCGCCACGACTGCGGCAGGGGACGGGCGGCAGGATTCGTCGCTGCGGACATGGTCGGCCTCGCATCCCGCGCGGGATTCCATGAATGCGACGAGCCGCCATCAGCGATGAGTCATCGCCGAGTGCGGCTCCTTGTGTGAAATCACGTTGCCCCGCGTGTGGTATTAGGATAGCGAAACAGTCGGCAAACCTGAACTGTTTTTGCCAGATTCCGCATTCCTCCCAGAGGCCGCGGCTGTCGCAATCGCTAAACCTGTTAGGTTTGGCCCGAAAGTTTGCCTGGCCGAGGGTACACGACATTGTCTGCGTTGCCTGCTTCGGGAGGGCGAGGCTCCTGCCGAGCCGTAAGCAACAGGATACTCGTCCGAAATCGAGTATTTCGCGGGCTCGCGGCTCGGCAGGAGCCTCGCCCTCCCGTGCCGTTTGCAAACCATGTCATGCAACCCTGTCCGAGTCCCGGAGGGACGTTTGAAAATAGCCCAGCACTTCAGTGCTGGGATGGCTCAAGGAATTCGGCGAGGTCACTCGGGTAGTCCGTCGTTATTCCGTCGACGCGCCAGGCGATAAGGCGCTCCCAGTCGGCCTCGTCGTTGACCGTGTACGGGATGATTTTCTTCTTGGCGGCGTGCACCTGGCGAACGATGCCTTCATCGATGAATCGATAATCGGGGCAGTAAACGTCGGCGCCGGCGTCCTCAAGCAATCGGGCGACATGGCACGGCGCCGTCTCGTAGATGAGAATCGCCGTCTGCAGCGTCGGCTCGCGCTGCTTGATCGCCCGCACGGCGCGATGATCGAAGCTGCGCACACGCACGCGATCCAGGACACCAGCCCGATGAACCGCAGCCAACACGAGACGTTCTAACAGCCCGGCGGCCGCACCCGTGAAGCCATCGCCGATCGTCTCCGGCTCAAACGGCACGCGCTTCAGCTCCAGGTCGAAGATCAACCGACGCGCTCGCGCTCGCTCCGTGGCTGTTTTCTTCGGGCTCGCGGCATAGTTCGCAACGAACAAAAACAGATCGTCGAGCGTTGGGATCGCGTACGGGTCGAACCCGCGCGCCTTCGCGAAGTGCTGAGCAACCGGCGTCGCTTTGGCATCGCCCACACGGTAGCGACGAAGCTGTTTGAGCGTCATCGATCGAACGAGCCGGGGACGGCGTGGGTGCGGCACGCACAGGCGATCCGTCACGCGCGCATCGTGATACAACACGACGACATCGTCCTTCGTCAGATGCAGGTCGGTCTCGATCGAATGCGCGCCGGCATCCAGCGCCGCCTCGAAGCTCGGTAGCGTATTCTCCGGCAACAAGCCGCGCGCCCCACGATGGCCCTGGATTTCGAGCATGCGTGCGCTCCGTTTGCTTAGCCGCTCGCCGTTGGCGACAGTTGGCCATTCGCCCGAGGTGAACGGCTAAACGGAATCCTCACCCATCACGCGATTCACAAACGCACTACGAAAAACACCCTTCGGATCGACTTGCCGGCACAGCTCGCGAAACTCTGCAAGATTCGGGTACAGGCCGGCAACGTGTACCGACTCTAATGGAAAGTACTTGCCCCAGTGGGGCCGCGCGCCGAACAATGCCGCCATGCTCTCGGCCAAGAAGCTCGCCAGTTCGAAAAACGCATCGCGCGGCTCCACGTACGTGATGAAGCTGATCGCGTACCACGGCTCGCTCGCATCCGCCGTCATCGAAATCAGCGTGTCGTCCGCCAACACCTTGCGGAACGTGATCGGATAGTGGTGCGTAAACGTGCCGCGCAGCGATTGCAGGCGTTCGAGCATTCCGGGAGATTTCAACGCTTCGCTCAGCGTCGGCGAGGTCTCCTGTCCATCGAACACGCTCAATACATCTTGGACGAAATGCGCTGCCTCGCGCACTCGGCTCGCCGGCACGAAGATCTCGATCTCAAGATGCCGAAACAACTCGTGCTCCATCACCAGAATCCGATCGCTGCGATCGACGACTCCGCTTGGCTTCCACACCATCCACGGCAACACCCAGCGATAGAAGAATCGCACCAGTGATGGACTTGCCACCCACGCCGCCAAGAGCTTGATCGTCAGGTGCAGGCCGACGTCGATGAACAAAAGCCAATACAGCCGATACAGCCCGGCGTGCCAACTTCGGCTTGTTTGCTCCGGCGGCAGCGGCTTGCGATGCTGTGCATAGAGCGTCCAGGCGTGGGGAATCAAGAAGAACTGCTGCAGCGGATGCTCGCCTTCGACGGACAGGATTTCATCAAGTGTAGCGTATTGCCCGATGGTCTCGTCGATCGTGTACTGGGATGCACAGCGGAACTTTACCGAAAGGACGACGCCCATGCATCCCAGGGCGCAGCGAGCGGCCCGGAGCTGTGGCCCGGCCGACCACGCGAAGATCGCAGCTTGTCCTGTGCGCACGTCATATGCCGCGACGCGAATCTCGGCCATGTAATGCGACAAGCTGTGCCGGCCGCTGCCGTGCGTGCCGGTCGAAATGGCGCCGGCGATGGTCTGCTCTGTAATCAGTCCGAGGGCAGGGAGGGTGACGTTGGCTTGGCGAGCGAGTTCGTCGAGAGCGTGCTGGATCGTGCACCCGCTGCCAACCGTGGCCCAGGCGTTGCCCTCCGCGTCGCGCTCCACGTGCACGGAGTTAAGTTGACTCAGATCGATAAGCACATCGTCGCTGACAATCGCGTCGCTCCAGGAGTGGCCGGCGCCGACAACGCGGATTTTGCCCAGGGCGTGGCGATTGAGGATGTCGAGGACTTCCGATTCGGCTTTGGGAGCGTAGAAGTGTTTGGGCTGAAATCGGACGTTGCCGCCGAAGTTGGCGATGATCGGCGAGGGTTCGTCCATGGCGGTGCTCCGGGGAATCGGCTCCCTGAATAGAATAGCGGCGTTTGATAGCCACGTTTAGTCGGCGTTCGTAGAACGCCGCTGGGGAGGCGCCATGAGAATTCTGATCGCCACGCTCGCCATCGGTATTTTTGTTGTCCCGAGTCGCGCTCAGGATGCCAGCCCCGAGCGCCTGGCCGCCGCAGCCAAGAAGGTGCGCCACATCATCGGGCATCGCGGCTCGTGTGCCGACCGCCCGGAGAACACGCTGGCCAGCTACCGCCGGGCGATGCAGGCGGGGGCTACCATGATGGAAATGGACGTGCGCCGCACCAAGGACGACGTGCTTGTCAGCCTGCATGACGCCGACGTCAAGCGCACCACCAATGGAAACGGCCTGGTTCGCGACCTGCACTTCGCCGACCTGCGCAAACTCGACGCCGGCAGCTGGTTCGACGCCAAATACAAGGACGAACGCGTGCCGACGCTGCGGGAGATTCTCGAACTCGGCAAAGGCAAGATCGACGTCTTGCTCGATCTGCAAGAAAAAACCGACGAGTACGCCCACCTCATCGCGGCTGAGGTGCGCAAGTCAGGCGAGCTGAAGCGCATCTGGCTCGGCGTTCGCTCGCTGGACCATGCCAGGGCGTATCGCAAGCTGCTGCCGGAAGCCAAGCAGATCGCACTGATTCCGACACCAGACTCGATCGATGCTTTCGCCGAGGCCAAGGTCGACATGATTCGTCTGTGGCCGAAATGGCTATCCGACAAGACGCTCATCCTACGGGTCCGTCACCACAAAGTCCTTCTGCATCTCAACGGCACGTTCGGCGCCGAGGACGAAACGCGAAGTCTCTTGATGCACGAGCCCGACTCCATCGCCAGCGACGACCCGGCACGTCTGGTGGCGACGCTGAAGAAATTCGCGCAAACGCCGGGCAGGAAATAGATCGAAAGAGCCGCGGACGCAGCAAGCGGCCACGAGCCGCCGCTTACAGCGTGCGCGGCTCTTCACGCGGCGCGGGCGAGCGGCAAGCTATGCGGATCGGGGGCCTCGCTCAGCTTTGTCTCCGCGATCCGCTCGCCGTTACAGTTGTAGTAAAGAATCCGGTTCTCCTCACCGGCCCAGATCGCATAGTTCTTCAACAAGCGCGGCCCCTGAACTTGAAAAAAGATCCCGCATGGTTTCCCATGGCGGGTGATGATCGAAAGCACTATCGGCGTCTGCGTCGGATCGAGATTGTCATGTCGGCATAAAGCATCAAGCACGTACTGGCGAAGGTCATTCAATGTCGGCAGCGCGGCAACGTCTTGCATAGAGAGAGAGCCTCTTGGATGATGGATGGAAAGATGACTGGAGTAGTAAAACTAATCGGCCCACACTCTGGGCGGAATGCACAAGAGATGGAATCGACGTGGAGTTTTCCGTGCCGGTTCTACCAAGCATGCAGTTGCCGTAGACCTTCGTATAGGACGATGGCGACGGCGTTGGCGAGATTGAGGCTTCGCACCTTTCGTGCGGGCATCGGGATCGTGTAGCATTGCTCGTGGTAGCGGTCCAGTATCTCGGGCGGCAGCCCGCGCGTCTCCGATCCGAAGAGCAAGACATCACCGGAGCGGAACATGATCTCAGTGTACGGTCGATCGGCATGCGCCGTCAGACAATACACCTTCGGCGGCATGCCATCGGGTTGATTCGGATTCAGGAGGGAGGCGGCAAAGGCGGCAAGATCGTCATGACGATGCAGTTCGACCGCGTCCCAATAATCCAACCCGGCCCGGCGCAGCGACTTTGCGTCGAGACGAAATCCGAGCCGACCGACCAGATGCAGCGGACAGCCGACCGCTGCACAGAGCCGAGCGACGTTGCCGGTGTTCGGCGGAATTTCCGGTTCCCACAGCGCGATCTGCAACATGCGTGTCATTCCTCCGGCTGATCAAAACGTCTGGGTCAGGTTCATCCGCGCCAGCCGGGCGATGCGCTCGGCGCGATTGGTGGCGTCGGGTGAGACGTGATGGATGTCCCACAGGTCTAGAAACACGCGGCCAGCCCGCAACGACAAACCGTATTCCATCGCTTGTTCGAGCGAATCCAGGCTCGGCGCGGCGAACTGTCCTTGCCGGGCCAATTCGTCCATCGCTCCGTTGCCGGCGCGCGTAGGGATCAGACTACATGCCTCGACACCCCGTGAAAACGCGTAATCGAGCGAGCGCTTGGCCCATGTCAAACCCTCGGCATCGGTCAAAAAAGGGGGCCGAACCAAGAGGAATGCTCGTACTCCGATGGCGCAGCCCTTCAACGCGTCGACGGCACGAGCAAAATCGTCCAGCGTCATCTGCTTGTTGAGCCGAGCCAGAACGTCCGGATGCACCGTTTCGAGCCCAAGTGCGACCTCCAGCGGCCGATCGAGCAGGCGATGGAACTCGAAGCACCGTCGGCCGACAAGCCGTGGATGGCATTCCACGATGGTGCGATCGAAAGGACGAGCCAGGGCGGCGATGGCGTCGTAATCGTCAGGTGGAATCGCCTTGGCATCGAAGAAGTTGCCGGCGTTGTAGAGTTTCAGGTGTTGTGCTTGGGGCAATTGTGCCAGCGCCCAGCTTATCTGTTGTGGAAGCTGGCCCGGAGCGACGGATTCTTCCAGCGTGTTCTTCCACAGGTCGCACATCAGGCAGCGAAACGGGCACTCGCGATTGGTCAGAAAGATCGTGGCTACCTCGACGACGCCGTTCGGCCCCGCTTCCGGCTCAACGAGAAAGGCGTACGGCCGGTCGGCGCTCACTGCATTTCGCGCCGGCCGGCGGGATAGGATCCAATCACTGGAATTGAGGGATGCGCCCACATGTTTCAGAGCCTGAAGCGTAAGCGAAGAGGACTGGTTCCTCCGCTTACGCTTCAGGCTCTGACCTCAAAGATCTCCTGAAACATTTGCCGATACCGCCGCGGGCTTGACGGGAATAACGTTGAGCCTTCCTCGACGGCGCCGTGCTGGAAGCGCCGCTTGGGGAACACGGGCAGATCGAGTCCAGTCACGGCTTTGACGCCGGCCGACACGACCTGGCCTTTCAAGTCATAGAGCCGATGATGGTCCCACTGCGTCATCTCGATGAAGGGGATCCCTTCCGCCACCGCGATGACGTTGGGACACACGAATGGACTCAGTCCCACAAACCCATTGAGCGCCAAGGGCGCATAGGTGCGAGCGTAGCCCCGGCTCTGGCCGCCGGAGTACGTGAGCGAATGCTTGATGGCATGCACGCCCCAGCCTTCTTGGTACAAGAGCGGGTTGTTGAGCACGCTGCGAATCGTCAGCTCGGGATTGTCTTCGATGGCGTAGTCCTTGAGATTTTCGTCGCCGCCGTCGCCGTCGAGCAAGTACTTCCAGTCGGCATAGCGTTGGCGGATGCCTTGGCACAAGGCCAAGCACATGGCCGCGGCCTGCACGTCGAGCGGCTTATAGTCCTCGATTGCCCGAATGGCATCCTCCATGCTCACGTCGGGCGAGCGCACTTCGATTGGCTCAAGGAACAACTCGAGGTCGAGCCGGCGTAAGAATTCGCGAGCCTGGCGCAGGTCCGGGCCCCCCCCGTCGATGGCGAGGGTGAAGGCCTTGAGGCGAGCCGGGCTGTCGCCGCGCTGCAGGAGGGCGTGATAGGTCAGGAGAAAGACGGCGCCGCTATCGATGCCGCCGGAGAAGCAAACACCGATCGGCTCGCGTGAATCGATGCGGTCCAGCCAGCGTGCGATCTCGCGATAAGCTGCCGTGATGTAGCGAACGCCGATTTCGTGCACGTCGGCCGGCAGGGTGTTTCGCGCCGGCGTCAGAAAGCGCGTGTAGGCTGGATTCGGATCGGGGCAGCCGACCAGATCGATGCTGACGACGTAATGCGCCGGGACCATGCGCGTGTACGACGGATGAAACTGGTCCGACAGACCCAACGCCGTCAGCTGATCGCGAATGGCATCGATGCGATCGGCGACGATCAGAATCGGACCGTCGTGAAACTTGGCGATAAAGTAGCGTAGGAGCCGGCCGATGGTCCGGGCTAGCCGAACACGTTTGCCTTGTTGACCGACGAGCGCGAACTCGCCGTCGATGCGGCCCATATCGCCGCCGTCGGCGAGCAGGGCGCGAGCCTCGTCGACGGACATGTTGTAGATGCGATTGCCGTCGGCATCGGTGCGATCAAGGACGCGTGAAAGCGGGACGTTGCGGTGCATCGGGGTGCCTCTATTTCGACGCGCCTACGGAACCAAGAATCATCCACGAAGGACACTAGGTCGTGTGGACAATCGCTGGATAATCTAGGCACTGTAGGTCGGCTCTCCAGAGTCGTCCTTGACGATGACGTCCTTTTCGGATGGCTCTGGACAGCCGTCTACGGAAA
>VGZI01000075.1 GCA_016872605.1 Planctomycetota bacterium | reverse complement strand
AAAATCGAGGAAAAAAATCTTGGCGCATCAAATCGAGGTGATTCTACGCAATCACCGGGGGAACGGCGTTCGCCGACATCCTTGCCGCCTGAGAAAGAACGAGACGGAGTAACTTCGCAATGGCCTCCGTCGTCCAAGTTAGCTCTTGCCAACGGAAAGAGGCCAGGCTATACTCCTGACAATGATATGGGAGGGAATCCAATACAGGTAAGCCTCCCTGGTCTCTTCTATTCATACCCGTTTCCGATGGTCACACCGGAAACGGGTTTTCTCGTTAATTGGCCCCGCAGCATCACGGTTGCATGATCGAGCGCTGGCCGCACGGTAATACGAGCACGGTAGTGCCGAAGCCTTGATAAATCCTGGCGCCTGGCGTACCATGAAAAGAGATTTCTCAAACGGCTTCATTGCGGGAGGCCAACATGTCGCACAACAATTCCGAGCCGATTCCGACAGTTGTTTTGGTGCCGCCCGAGGACAAGGCCGAGCGCATGGCGCCGCGATCCAAGGATTCGCTGGCCGCCGCTATCGCGCCGTGGATGCAGACAATTGCGCTGGCCAGCATCGGTTTCGTAGTGCTCCTGGCCCTGGTGGGCGTGGTCTACATGTTCCGGGGCGAACGGGCACGCCTTGACGCGGAACCCATTGCTGCTCCTCCCGCGCCCAAAGGCGAGCAGATCGCCGCCGTGAAGAATCAACCGAATGCCGTCGCCAATCCGCCCGCGGTCGCGCCGCAACCGGCGAACGTCGAACAGCCGGCGCCCGGCAACAATAACGATCAGCTGCAGAACGCCGCCGCCCCGGCGCCCGGCGAGTTTGTCGATTGTGCCCGCATCGGCACCAGGGTTCGTTTCATGAAGGAACCGATCGACGCCTTCAAACGCGCTGCCGACGAACGCAAGATGGTCTTCATGATGCATCTGTCGGGCAACCTTGAAGACAAAGAGTTCACCTGAAACAACGCCGATGCGTTCCGTGCGAACGCTCTTTCCGACGCTCGCGTTGCTGACGAACTCAACGCCAATTTCGTGTCGACCTACCTCAAGGTCGGCAAGTTCCGAATCCTGGCAAACGGAATCAAGTCCGGCGGCAACGTGGCCAGTTACTTCTGCCTGTCCGACGGTTCTGTGCTGCACGCCGTCGCGGGGCAGCGCGACGCACAGCAATTCCTTCAAGAAATGCGCTGGGCTTCCGAGACGCGCAAAGCCGCCCAGACCCAGGCTGCCAATCTCCGCGCCGGCACGCTGGACATGAAGAAATATGTCAGCTTCGTCAGGAAGGCTCACGGTGAGAGATTCCATGCAGAGCACAGCAGCGTCTTCGGCGACCGCGACACGATTCCCGTCCAAATGCCGCAACTCGCCACACCGCAAGCCAAGACACATTGGCTCCTCGCCCGCCAACCGCTCGGCCGATTGGAAACGATCTACCCCATTGTCTGGCGACAGGTTCTCAACGAAGAACTCTCGGCGCTTCCAGTGGAGAAGTAGAGTTTGAAACGCAAAGTGCGCAGAGAACGCGGAGAGCACAACCGGAAATCTCTCCGCGTTTTCCGTGGACATAGCGTTTCTAACGTCGCCAGCCCGACAGTAGGCCCACGCGGCGCGGACACGGGCGCCCGACTTCGACGGTCGTATGAGGTTCGCTCGACGCCGTGTTGGGGCTGGTTTGCAGCTCGACGTGGTACACGAGCCAGGCGAAGAGCCCGTCACGAACGAAGTAGACCTCTTTCTGATCGAATCCATACGCGTCGGACAGCGCCCTTCGGATGTGCGTTGCCGTCACCTTGGGAACCGCGAAACAGTAGCTTCCCCGATTTGAGTCAACCGTGGTCGGGGTCAGGGTACTCCGTGACCCCGGTGAGCGACCATTCGTTTCGGAGTGCTTTCCGGGGTCACGGAGTACCGGACCCCGGCCACGGCATTGTGCAATTCGGGAAGTTACTTTCCGACGGCTACTTGACGTAGGGGCGCTTGGCCTTCTCAGGCTGTTGCAACATCACCATGGCCCAGACGATGCCGCCCGTGAGCACTGCGTGATCGTTATTCACGAAGATCGGGTTGCGGTCGATCGGCGCCTCAAACTCCTTGCGAACAACCGTGCGCAGCGCGCACCCTCTGCCTTGAAAAGAGCCTGCATGGCAGAACCCCTCCCGCGAACGCGCGCACCACGTCCGGGCCGGACCATCCAGCCGCGTCCGCGCCGAGCGCGTCCACCACTTAGTATTTTTCCATGAGAGGAAATACGCTGGGAGCTAACACAAGAAATGCGGCTGTGCTTTCGTAGAATTGCTGCAGGTAAGAACTCACACCTACGTCGGCAACCAACATGAAATCGCACACCAAATACCTGACGCTCACCGTCCCCGGCAAGATGACGTTCGTCAACATCACGGCCGAGGTCGCCCAGGCCGTGCGCGCCAGCGGCGTGCAGGAAGGCCTGGTTCTTGTCAATACGATGCACATCACGTCGAGCGTTTTCATCAACGACGACGAACGCGGATTGCATCACGACTTTGGAAAGTGGCTCGAAGACTTGGCGCCGTTCAATCCCGATCCAAACGTCTATCACCACAATCGCACCGGCGAGGACAACGCGGACGCGCATCTCAAGCGCCAAATCATGGGACGCGAAGTCGTCGTCGCCATCACGCAGGGCAAGCTCGATTTTGGCCCCTGGGAACAGATCTTCTACGGCGAGTTCGACGGCGATCGGCCCAAACGCGTGCTGATCAAGATCATCGGTGAGTGACGGGTCGACCGCGCTCTTGAGACGAATTGACTATCGATTGGGTTTTGCACGTTTGCGCGACTTTGGGGGTTGCAACACTTCGTCCGCGAGTTCGTGAAGTTTCTTGCGTGCCTGTTTGAGCGCCTTTCGGCCTTTTGACGTGGCGGCGTAGTACTTTCGCACCTTGCCGGCGACGACCGAAGTGCGGACCGTCAGATACCCGGCTTTCTCCAGTTCGTGCAAGGCCGGGTAGATAGTCCCGGGGCTCAGGCGATAGCCGTGACGGCCCAGTTCCGCGACGATATCGACACCGCAGATCGCCTCCTCGGCCGCATGATGCAGGATGTGCAGGCGGATGAAACCCGCGAAAAACAGGCGGCTTAGAATATCATTCATGATCTTGGCAACCGATATCGGATAACGATAAAATACGTCCACTCCCAAGCGCGGCAACCGTAAGGTTTTTTCTCTTCGATTCGCCCCCGCATTATCCCGCGTGTTTGCGCGGCGCCATGCGAGCGCTAAACGAAGACAATACCGATGACATCATGAACCCCATTGTCTTTGCTCTGCGCCATCCGATCACCGTCATGGTCATGATGGCCGGCATCGTCGTCGGCAGCGGTTTCGCCTTCTGGCGCATGAAGGTCGACATCTTTCCCCAGCTTAACCTCCCCGTCGTCTATGTCTGCCAACCCTACGGCGGCATGGACCCGGCCCAGATGGAAGGGTTGCTCACGTACTACTATGAGTACCACTTCCTCTACATCTCCGGCATTCATCACGTCGAATCGAAGAACGTTCAGGGCGTGGCCATGATGAAGCTCTACTTCCATCCCGGCACCGACATGGCCCAGGCGATGGCGGAGACGATTCAGTATGTCAACCGCTCGCGCGCCTTTATGCCGCCGGGGACGGTGCCGCCGTTCGTCATGCGCTTCGACACCGGCAGCGTCCCGGTCGGGTACTTGGTATTGTCGAGCGGCACGCGAACGATTACGGAGATTCAAGACCAGGCGCTCAACAAGGTACGGCCGTTGTTCTCGAGCCTGCCCGGCGTGTCGGCCCCGCCGCCGTTTGGGGGCAGCGCTCGTACCGTCGTCCTGCGTGCCGACCCCGACGCGATGCGGAAGTACAACGCGTCGCCGGACGACATCATCGCCGCGCTCAGCTCGGGCAACACGGTTAGCCCATCCGGCGCCTATCGCGATAAGGATCGCATGCCGCTGGTCGTGTCCAATGCCATGGTCAAGCCGCCGCGCGATCTCGGCTCGATCCCGCTCAAGCCCGGTTCCAAGATTCGTCTCGAACATCTCGGCGTCATCGAGGACGCCGCCGACACGACAGTCGGATACGCCAACGTCAACGGGAAGCGTGCGGTGTACATTCTCGTCACCAAGCGAGCGGACGCGTCGACGTTGTCCGTCGTCAAGGCCGTCCGCGCCAACTTGCAAAGGATGCGTGAAGCGCTGCCCAAGGACATTCGCGACGAGATCAGCGTGACGTTCGAATTCGATCAATCGCCTTATGTGACGAACTCGATGTGGAACGTCGGCATCGAAGGCGTACTCGGCGCCGTGTTGACCGGACTCATGGTTTTCCTCTTTCTGCGGGACTGGCGCAGCGTCATCGTCGTCGTGCTCAACATTCCCTTGGCGTTGCTCGGTTCGGTGATTGGACTCTGGCTGTGCGGTCAGTCGATCAACCTGATGACGCTGGGCGGATTGGCATTGTCGGTCGGAATCCTGGTCGATGAAGCCACCGTAGAGGTTGAGAACATTCATGCGCAAATGTCGGTCACCGACTCCATTGCTCGGGCGGTGTGCCTGGGCAACGCGGAGACGGCCGTGCCGCGATTGCTCGCGATGCTTTGTATCCTTGCGGTGTTTCTGCCCGCGTTCTTCATGCAAGGCCCGGCCCAGGCGCTCTTCGTGCCGCTGTCGCTCGCCGTCGGTTTTTCGATGGTAACATCGTACTTTTTGTCGAGCACGTTCGTGCCGGTGCTGTCGGTTTGGTTGTTGCAACACGAGCCGGGCCACTCCGATGTTCCGACGGACGATCCCGGGTTTTTCGCCGGCCTTCGCTCCCGATATGACGGCGCGGTGGAATGGGTGCTGGCCATGCGCTGGCCCGTGATCGCGGGATATGTCATCATCGCAGCTGTGGTGATCTTCTTCGTTGGCAACCAAGTCGGGACCGAGATCTTTCCGACCGTCGATGCGGGACAGTTTCAATTGCGGTTGCGAGCGCCGACCGGGACGCGCATCGAACGCACCGAGGAGATTGCCGTCAAGGCGCTGGACCTTATCAAGGAGAAAGTCGGGGCCGACAACGTTGCCATCACGGTCGGTTACGTCGGCGTCGTGCCGTCCAGCTTCCCGATCAACAGTGTGTATCAATGGATGAGCGGTCCACAGGAGGCGATTTTGCGCATCGCGCTGAATCCCGGCAGCCGCACGTCGACCGAACGGCTGAAGCAGGAACTGCGCGACGAGCTGCCGCGCCAACTGGAAGCCTGGCTGCGGCCGCTCTTGACCGCGGAAAAATTCACGCCGGAGGAGATCGACGAACGGATTCGCAACTTGACGTTGTCGTTCGAGCCGGCGGACATCGTGAATCAAGTGATGAGTTTCGGCGCCGCGACGCCGGTGGAGGTGGTGGTGAGCAGTCCGCCGGATCGTTTTGCCGAGGGGCGGGCGGTGGCGGAGAGGATCAAGACCGAGCTGGAGAAGATCGGGTCGCTGCGGGATTTGCAGTTCATGCAGCCGCTCGACTACCCGACGCTGGAAGTGGCGCTGAATCGCGAACTGGCGGGTCGAGGCGGGGCGACCGCGGATGACGTCGCTCGCGCCATGGTGGCGGGCACGTCGTCGAGCCGATTCGTTGTGCCCAACTATTGGCGCGATCCGAAGTCGGGCATCGGCTATCAAGTTCAAGTCGAGGTGCCGATCGAACGGATGAACTCGCCACGCCAGATCGGCCTGCTTCCGGTCAAAAGCGCGAACAACACCAAGCTCATGGTGCAAAACGTCGCCACGCTCAAGGAAGGCAAGATGCCGGGCGAGTACGACCGCTACAACATGCGCCGTCTCGTGACGATCATGGCCAACATCGAAGGCGAGGATTTGGGCCGAGTCGCCAAGAAGATTCAAATGGCCATTCGCGACGCCGGCGAGATTCCCACAGGGATTCACGTCGATGTGCGAGGCCAGATCGAGCCGATGGACGAGATGTTCGAAGGGCTCGCCGTCGGCCTGGGTCTGGCGGTCGTGGCGATACTTCTGCTGTTGACGGCGTACTTCCAGTCGCTGCGGCTGGCGCTCACGGTGATGGCGACGGCGCCAGCGGTCATCGCCGGCGTGGCGCTGGCGTTGTTCATCACGAACACAACGCTCAACATTCAATCGTTCATGGGAGCGATCATGGCGGTCGGCGTAGCGACGGCGAACGCCATCCTGCTCGTTACGTTTGCGGAGAAAGCCCGGCTGCGCGGCGATCCGATTCTGCAGGCGGCAATGGATGGCGCAAAACATCGCTTGCGCCCCATCCTGATGACGAGTTTTGCCATGATCGCCGGCATGTTGCCGATGGCTTTGGCGATTGGTGAGGGCGGCGAGCAGGTGGCGCCGTTGGGCCGAGCCGTCATCGGCGGTTTGATAGCGGCCACGGTTGCGACGCTGTTGGTCCTCCCCGCGATCTTCGCCGTCGTTCAAGGCGGCGCGTCGACCGCATCGGCCTCGCTCGATCCCGACGACCCGGAGAGCCCACATTACGACGGGGGCAAGGCGTAATATGTGCTGAGCGCGTTTTCAACGTGCCCGGCATCGTGGCACGCTGAAAACGTGCCCCACGGAAACGCAGGTGATCCATGATGACACGACTTTTTTTCCTCGGTGTGGCGTTGATCGCGACGACGATCATGGGCTGTAAACCCTCTGTGCCGGCCGTCAGATCCGACACTGGCGCCGTCAAGACGAGCACGCCGAAGGAGAAGCCCATGCGCGTGGTCATCGAACAGCCCGCGAGCATCGACGCCTTCGAGGAGACGCCGCTCGTCGCGCATATTCAAGGCTACGTCGAATGGGTGCACGTCGACATCGGCAGCGAAGTCAAGGGGCCGACGTACGACGCCAAGGGGAAAATGACGAAACCGGGCACGCTGCTCGCCGAGCTGTCCGTTCCGGAGTTGATCAAGGAACTGGCGCAGAAGTCGGCACTTGTCGAGCAGGTCAAGGCGGAGTTGAAGCAGGCGGAGCATGGCTACAAGGCCGCCGACGCGCACGTTCGCAGTGCCGACGCGTATGTCCGCGAGATGCAAGCGTCCATCGCTCGGGCCAATGCCAGTCGCGATCGCTGGCAGAGTGAACTGGCCCGCGTCGATGACCTGTACAAGAAGAAGATCGTTGAAAAACAAATCGTGGACGAGACGCTCAATCAATACGAGTCGGCCAAGGCCGGGTGCGCGGAAGTGAAGGCGAAAGTGGAGTCGGCCCAGGAGCTGGCCAAGGAGAGCGTGGCCAAGCGTGACAAGGCCAAGGCCGACGAGACCGCCGCTGCCGCTCGCGTCAAGGTGGCGGAAGCCGACGAAGCTCGCGTCAAAGCGCTTGCTGACTATCGCTTCATTCGCGCCCCGATTCCCGGTGTAGTGACGCGGCGCAACATCCACACCGGGCATTTTCTCCAGCCCAACGCCAGCGGCGGCCCGGCCGTCCTCTTCGTCGTCTCCCAGACCGACAAGCTGCGCATTCATGCCGACATTCCGGAGAATGAGGCGCAATACATGACCGGCAATCTGCCCGCCAAGATCGACGTACCGATCTTCAAGGATCAAGCGTTCGACGACAAGGTGGCGCGCACCAGTCAATCGCTCGACGCCAAGTCACGCACGCTGCGCGTCGAAATCGACTACAACAACAAGGATGGCAAGCTGCGTCCCGGCATGTTCGCCAACCTCATCTTCAGCGTTCCGTTGGGCGAACGCTACACGCTGCCGGCCACAGCTATTTTCACGCACATCGATCAGTATTGTTGCTGGCGCGTCGAGGCCGGCAAGGCCGTTCGCACGCCGATCAAGCTCGGCATTCGCGAAGGCCAGGATGTCGAAGTGCTGAAGATGCAGAAAAACGGCGTCTGGAAAGCCGTGTCGGGCTCCGAAGAGATTATCGTCACCAACCTCGGCGTAGTCAGCGAAGGCAAGGAGGTCCGCGTCGAGGGGAGGTGATGGCATGCATTCGTTTAGCGCTTGCGAGGCGCCACGCGAACGCTAAACAAAGAAGGGCACAACAAATGAACCTGCGATTCACCATTCTCATTATTGCGTTTGCCTCGCCACTGTCCGCCCAGGACACGCCCATCATCCGCATCGATAGCGGCGTGAGCGGCCACATCCACCCGGCTCTGTGCATAACAAAAAAAGGGACGCTCGTTGCTGTGTATTGCAAAAGCGAGTACAAACCGTACCTGATCACGCGCTCTGGGGACGCAGGCAAGACCTGGTCGAAACCGGAGCTTGTCCCGCATAGCGCCGATCGGCAAATCTATCCCGGCTCGCTGACGACGCTGGCCGATGGCAGACTCGTCCATGCGTGGAACACGTGGTACAACGCCGCCGACGGAACCAAGTCGCGCTATGTCGAGTATTCGATCAGCGATGACGACGGCGTGACTTGGGCCAAACCGACACGCATGGCCAATAGCAAGGATCCGAAGCAGCACAGCGTCATCCGCCACCCGTTTGTCGAGCTGTCGCCTACCAACTGGCTTATGCCGCTGATGGACCGAACGGCCGCGTACGATCCAGCCGCGCAAAAGGAATCGCGATTCGGCGCAGTCGCGCACGGCCTCGTACCGATCGTCCGCACCCCGAAGGGAACGCTCATCAGTGGTAAAGGCATGCGCACGACCGACGAGGGCAAGACCTGGCAGGCGATCAAGCCGTTCCCCGATGTCGCTTCGCAAGGATGGCGGCATCAGCTGGTCGCATTGAAAAACGGCTGGATCATAGCTTCGCAAATTGTCGGCCCCGGCGTCGGCGGCGAAAAGATCAACTTCATCGTCTCCCGCGACGACGGCAAGACGTGGGACATGGATCACCCTGTCGAGTTCTACAACCCCGGCCGGCCCATCGGCGGCCGCGCTTGCCCCAAAACCGTCGAGATCGACGCCAAGACGCTCGGCACCATCTTCTACGACACCGACGCCAAACAACCCGGCGGCTCCGGCATCTTCTTTCGCACCACGTCGATCAAGTCGCTGAGTAGCTGATCTGCTTCTCTCAGATGTCGGCTTCAGTTATGAACTGTCCATGATTACGGTTGGTTCACCGTGACTCGCACTCCCATCCCGTGCCGATCAACTTCGGCGCAGTACAAAGGGAGAAAGGCCTGACGCGCCGTTCCCGTTATCTTTCAGGCGTGCAGGAATCAAGCGACAGTGACCACGAGGTGATTGCTCCATGCCCGTGATTCGCATCGGCGCCGTCAGTTATCTGAACACGAAACCGCTCGTGTACGAGCTGGAATCACTGGCGGCGCCGGCGCAACTGATTCTCGACTACCCCAGCCGGCTCGCCGATCACATGGCCAGCGGCGATCTGGACGTAGCGCTGATCCCTGTCATCGAATACTTCCGCGCCGGTTCGTACAGCCTGGTGCCAAACATCGCGATCGCCAGTTGCGGTCCCGTGTTGAGCGTGACTCTGTTTAGCCGAACGCCGTGGTCAGGCATCCGCACGGTGGCGCTGGACGAAGGCTCGCGCACAAGTGCCGCGCTGACGCAGATTCTGTTGCGCAAGAAACACGGCGTCGAAGCCCAGGTGTGCCCGTTGCTGTTGGATCGCTCGGCCGAGGAGATCGACGCCGATGCGGTGTTGCTCATCGGTGATCGGGCGATGCACGCCTGCCTGCCCGGGTTTCGCTATGCGTTCGACCTGGGCCAGGAGTGGCACGACTGGACGGGGCTGCCGTTCGTATATGCGGCGTGGGCGGTTCGTCCTGGCGTCGACTTGGGTCCGGTGCTCGAAGCACTCTACGAGGCGAAACGGCTTGGCATGGAGAACGTCGGCCCGATCGCGGCTCGCGAAGCGCCGCACCTGAAGCTCGACGCCGGCTTTTGTCGTCGTTATCTGGCGAACATCATCCGCTTTGACCTCGGCCCGCGCGAGTTGGCGGGGTTGCATCACTACTACATGCTCGCCAGCGAACTCGGGCTCGCACGGCGTGGCGTTCATGTGAAGCTGTACGAATCGCCGGTCATCGTTTAGCGCCCGCGCGGCGCCATCGAGACCGCTGCGCCGCAAGCGCCAAACAATGACCACCTTACAGACCTACTCCGCTCGCTGGATTTTCCCGGTCGATCAACCGCCGATTGAACACGGGACGATCACGATTCTTGGCGATAGGATCTCCGCCGTAGCGCAGCGCGGGACACGCACGCCCGATGTCGATCTGGGCAACGTCGCGATTCTGCCCGGCTTTGTCAACACTCACACGCATCTCGATCTATCGGGAGCGCGCGGATTGGTCGCCCCCGTCGCTCACGCTTCCGGCTCGTCAGTCCCCGATTTCACGCAGTGGCTGCGCTGCGTGATCGCCTTTCGCCGCTCGCGCACGCCGGAGCAAGTACAAACGGACATCGCTGCCGCAATCGCTGAGTGCTTGCGATTCGGTACGACGTTGATCGGCGATATCGCGTCTGGTGGCGTGAGCTGGGAGTTGCTGACGAACGCTGGCTGTCGATCGGTTGTGTTCCACGAAACACTCGGTCTGTCGGAGGATCGCGCGCGGTTGGCCATGGACCAGGCGCGGACGTGGCTCGCCCATCGTTCTTTTTCAGACCGGTGCATCGCCGGAGTAAGCCCGCATGCACCATACACGGTACGTAGTACTCAGTACTCAGTACTCGGCACCCAGCACTCGAGTTTGCGCATCGCGACGCACCTAGCCGAAACGCTGGACGAAGTTGAATTGCTGCGCGATCGTCGCGGGCCGTTCGTCGACTTTCTGCGCGAGATGAATGTCTACGATCCCGGAGGGTTGGTGAGCGATCCGCTCGAGGTGGTGCGCACGTTGCCGAGCGGCATCTTCGTTCACTGCAATTACCTCGATCCCGCGACGCCGTTTCTGCCAACGCAGACGGTCGTCGTCTGTCCGCGCACGCATGCGGCATTCGGACATTCGCGGCATCCATTTCCGAAGCTGAACGTGCGCGTCGCGCTCGGAACGGACAGCCTGGCGTCCAATCCCGATCTCGACATTCTGGCTGAGGTACGGTTCTTGAGGCAGTATTATCCCGAAGTGGAACCGGCAGCGCTATTGCGTATGCTGACGTTGAACGGGGCTGAATCGCTTGGCTTCGGCGGCGTGACGGGGAGCCTGACGCCGGGCAAGTCGGCAGATCTTGCGGTGTTGCCGTTGCCGGCGGGGGATATGAGCGATCCACATGACTCGGTGCTGCTGTCTGGGTTGGCGGTTGGGCGAGTGATGTTTCGCGGCGTATGGCGAGACAAACCAGAACGCGTCGGATGACGTCTTGCCTTTGCCGCGAATGAGTCCATTGCGCATCCGTATGAGCTTTTGCATGTTGCAATTGGAGGCGTGGTTGAACGGCGCGATGGCTACACGTACCGGGCGGTTGGGAACGTTCTACGGATTACACTCAACGGAGAAGAATATTCCGATCGGCCTTCATGGGCGTCGAAGGTGGATCCGCAGATCGCCCGTTACGGCAAGCTTGATTAGCAACCCAATTGTCGTAACAAAAACCGAAGATAAGCTCTTTTGAAGCCCTGGGGTGAGGTACTCCGAACCCCAGGGTTCGGAGTACCTCACCCCAGGGCTTTTGAATGCCGCTTGGTTATCTCTGTCTGGTGTTGCACGCACATCTGCCCTACGTCCGCCATCCCGAGTACGACGACTTCCTCGAAGAAGACTGGTTCTACGAAGCGATCACTGAAACCTACATTCCGATTCTCGAAATGCTCGAAGGGCTCGAGCGCGATCGCTGCGATTGGCGGCTCACCATGTCGGTCACGCCGACACTCGCCGCCATGTTCGCCGATCCACTCCTGCAGTATCGTTACGTACGGCATCTCGACAATCTCATCGCTCTCTCCGGCAAGGAAATCGACCGCACCAAATGGCAGCCGGAGTTCAACCACCTCGCCCACATGTACCACAACCGCTTCGTTCGGGCTCGCGATGTCTTTGTCAAGCAGTATGGCAACAACCTCAACCACGGTTTTCGCCGATTCTTCGAGACCGGCAAGCTTGAACTCATCACCTGTTGCGCGACGCACGGCTTCCTGCCGCTCATGACCAGCAACATGAACGCCGTCCGCGCTCAGGTCGAGGTTGGTTGTCGCGAATTCGAACGGCATTTCGGCAAGCGCCCGCAAGGCATCTGGCTGGCGGAATGCGGCTATGCCCCCGGCGTCGATGATATCCTCAAAGAGTCGGGCCTGCGTTACTTCTTCGTCGATACGCACGGCGTTCTCTTCGCCGAGCCGCGGCCGAAGTACGGCGTGTACGCGCCGATCGTGTGCCCCCAAAGCGGCGTCGCCTGCATGGGGCGCGATCATGAGTCCTCGAAGCAGGTATGGAGCGCCATCGAGGGCTATCCGGGTGATTACGTCTATCGCGAGTTCTATCGCGACATCGGCTTCGACCTTGATTACGACTACCTCAAGCCGCACTTGCACCAGACCGGCATCCGCTCCAACACCGGCATCAAGTATTACAAGATCACAGGCCGCGGCGATCACAAGGCGGCCTACAACCCGCACGAGGCGTTGGAGAAAGCGGCGGCGCACGCGGGCAATTTCATGTTCAACCGCGAGAAGCAAGTCGAATGGCTCTCCGGCTACATGGACCGCCCGCCCGTCATCCTCGCCCCGTATGACGCGGAACTGTATGGCCATTGGTGGTTCGAAGGGCCCGATTGGCTGAATTTCCTTTTCCGCAAGATGCACTGGGACCAGCAATCCGTGAAGATGATCACGCTGCCGGAGTATCTGGACCAGTACCCGAAGATTCAGATTTCGCAGCCGAGCTTCTCGAGCTGGGGTTACAAGGGATATTGCGAAGTCTGGCTTGAAGGTTCGAACGACTGGATCTATCAGCACTTACACGAGTGCGCCGATCGCATGGTCGAACTCGCCAAGCAGCACAGTGACGGCGGGAACCCGCTGCGTCGCCGAGCGCTCAACCAGGCGGCCCGCGAGTTGATGCTGGTCCAATCCAGCGACTGGGCGTTTATCATGAAGACCGGCACAGTCGTCGAATACGCCTGTGAGCGGACCAAGGTCCATGTACTCAACTTCCATCACCTCTACGAGCAGATCAAGACCGACGCGATCGACGAAACCTGGCTGAGCGAAGTCGAACGCCGGCACAACCTATTCCCCGACCTCGACTATCGCGTTTACGCATAGGGCGTCGTTTCTACGACCCCTTCAGCACCTGCATGCGAATGTGCGAATGCCAATTCGCCGTGCGATAGATGCGCTGCGTCGCGGCCTCGAAGTCGCGGTCTTTCGCTTCAAAAATGTTCGGCACAAACCTCTGCGGATTACGGTCGATCAAAGGGAACCATGTGCTTTGCACCTGCACCATGATCTTGTGCCCTTTGCGGAAACAATGATGGCTCCAGTGCAAGTTGATCGTGTACTCGTTGACTTCATTCGGCTTCACCGGCTCGGGCTTCTCGAAGCTCTTGCGGAATCGCGCGCGCACCGGTTCGCCGCTGATGAGCAGTTGGAAGCCGCCCATCGACGGATCGGCGGGATACGACTCGGGATAGACATCGATGAGCCGCACGATGAAGTCGCTGTCGCTGCCCGTGGTTGACGCGAAGAGTTTCGCGGTGAGCGACCCGGCGACGACGACGTCCTCGGTGAGCGGCTCGGTCTCGTAGGTCAACACGTCGGGACGACCTTGTGCGAACCGCTGATCCTCCACCATCCAGATTTGCCACTCCTTGCCCGGATACGTCGGCGTCACCGGTCGCGGACGATACGGGACTGGATTGGCGGGATCGGAGGTGTACGAATCAAATCCTTCGCGCTTCCACGGCTGGCTGCGAGTAGGCGGACGTGGCGCCGGCGGCGTCTCCTCGTTCATTCGGCCACCGGAGTGAAAGTACAGCTTCTTGGTCGCCACATTTTTTGGAGGCCAATTCTCATGGGCAACCCATTTGTTTGTGCCGGTCTGAAACAGCAGAGCTTCGGGTTGCCTTAGATCGCCCTTGCCCTTGAGATGAAAGTTAAACCACGCCGCCTGAACCTTTTCACGGAAGTATCTTCCTGTATCACTTTCGAATTTGATGCGGCCGAGACTGTTGCCCGGCCCGTTCGCCCAGCCGCCATGATTCCACGGGCCGACGACGAGAAAGTTCTGATTGTTCTTGTCGTGCTTCTCCAGCAGTTCGTAAATCTTGAGCGGGCCATAAAAGTCCTCCTGATCGAACCAGCCGGCGACGTGCAGGCTCGGCACCGTGACCTTCGTCAGGTACGGGGCGAACGCCTGCTTCTGCCAAAAGTCGTCGTAGTTCGAATGTTTCACGAAGTCGTTCCAGGTCGGCATCTTGCCCTTGAAGTACTTCGGATTGACGTTCGAGAGCGCGCCGAGTTTGAGATACCATTCGTAGGTGTCGAAGCGATCAAATTTGAACATCGTGTTGAGCTTGTCGGTCTCCATCATGGCGACGTACTCAAAGCCATAGCTGAGGCGAAAGGCGCCGTTGTGATGAAAGTCGTCGCCGAGAAACTGGTCGGCGGGCGACGCCTGCGGCGAGACGGCCTTGAGGGCCGGGTGTGGATCGAGGGCGGCCATCTGCGTCAGCCAGCCTGGATAGCTGATTCCGAGCATGCCGACCTTGCCGTTGTTGCTTTCCACATTCTTGAGCAGCCAATCGATGGTGTCGTTGGTGTCGGTATTCTCGTCAATCGCCTTGGCATCCTTCGGATCGCGCGGGGATCGCGACATGACGAACGTGCCGTCCGATTTGTGCCGGCCGCGAATATCCTGAAAGACGAAGATGTATCCCTCGTCGGCCAGGTCCTTGAGATAACTTTGCAGCGACCCCGGCCCACGCGATTCAATCCCGTACGGCGTTCGCAAAAAGATGAACGGCAGCTTCTCCTTGACCTCCTTCGGCACATAGATCGTCGTGTAAAGCTTGACGCCGTCGCGCATGGCGATCATCGCTTCGGTCTTGTTGAAGCGGTTGACGACCTTTTCTTGACCGTGCGAATAGGTCGCGACCACGATGGCAACAAGTGCGGCGATCACGAGACGAAAGGTGGCGTTCATGGGAGGCTCCGAATGGACAATCGACCGTGGCGGTAGTTGTATTCCTGCGCGAGTTGATCGCCACCCTGTAGGGACAAGCTGCCAGCTTGTCCCCGACCCCGCGGGGTGATCGCGATTTCTTGCAAGCCTCCAGGGACAAGCTAGCAGCTTGTCCCTACTAGCCGCGCGTGATTTCGTTACATTACCCGAAACCCTACGAGAATCCTCTATGCGCTCCACTCTCGCAATCGCGCTCATCGCGGTCACAATACCCGTCGGCCGCGGCCGTGCTCAAGACTTGCCGACGCAGCCGACCGTGCCCATGAAGCTCTTCAACGGCAAAGACCTCACGGGCTTCACGACCTGGCTCAAGGACACCAAACGCGATGACCCGCGCAAGGTCTTCACCGTCAAGGACGGCATGCTTCACCTCTCCGGCGACGGCTTCGGCTATCTCGCCACGAACAAGGTATTCATCGATTACCATCTCACCGTCGAGTACAAGTGGGGCAAGAAAACCGACGGCGGCAAGTACGTGCGCAACTCCGGCGTACTTCTGCACGCCACGGGGCCTGACGGCGGCGCAGGCGGAACTTGGATGTCCTCCATCGAATGCCAACTCGCGCAGGGCTGCGTTGGCGATCTCATCGTCATTCGCGGCAAAGACAAGGACGGCAAGGTCATCCCCGTCAGCCTCAAGGCCGAAACCGTCTCGGGCGCCGACAAGCGTCCGCGCTGGAAAGCCGGCGGCGAAGTCCGCGAGTTCACCAAGGGCCAACTCTGGTGGAACAAGCACGAGGCCGGTTTCAAAGAGTTCCTCGACACACGCGGCAAGGACGACGTCGAAAGCCCCCTCGGCGAATGGACCAAGGTCGAATGCATCTGCAAAGAGAAAACCATCGAAATCCGCGTCAACGGTACAACCGTGAACAAGGCGTTTGACGTCTATCCGTCGTCGGGCAAGATCCTGCTGCAGACCGAAGGGTTTGAGATTTTCTTCCGCAACGTCGAGTTGCGGCCGGTAGCGAAGTGAGGGTAGAACAGGGTGGCCCGCTACGCCGCATGTGCATGTCGGGCACGCTAAAAGAAAACGAATCCGCCTCAAGAGAGGTCCAAGCAATGCAAAAGCAAACCATGGCCAAAAAGGCATGTCATGGGACTCGATTGTCGCGGCATGGGACGGCGATGTCAGCAAGGAAGCCATTGCGAAAGCAGTCGCCCTTGCCGAGCGAATATTTAAAGACCACGTTAATGAGTACTCCGAGGAGTCCTTGGCCTCATGAACGTTCTGAACGAAGACTCTCCCGATGATCAGCGTCGCTGGCTGTTGGCGAAACGTGTTCGCGTGCAGAAAATTGGCCGGGACATCGGCCGGAGTGGATTGAAGGACGACGGCATCATTCCCTGCCTACTCCAATTGAATCGGCCGACATTCTTCACTCTCTATCAAGATTTCTGCGATCGCCGCCTTTGTCATCAAGAGTACTGCATCGTTTATCTGGAAATGGATGATGACGTGGTGGCTGACTACTGCTTTGGCTTCCATGGATTGATGGATGCAGGGTGCGTGAAACGCACCGGTCCGCTCATCGGTGCGTTGCACGCACCCTACGTCTATCCATCAACGGATCGTAGACGGTGCACTACGTTCGCCGTGTTCTTCGACATCCTGGATTGAACTCAAAAAGAAAACGAATGGGACTCGTCATTCGGGTCACGCAATGGGTTTGACAGTCTGGCGAATCAACTACCCAGAAGAACGCCTGGATTGGGCATGAATTGCCCCGATCGAAACGATCCAGTGGGATAAATCGTCATTATCAATGGACTCTACTCACAATCCTCGTCGCCGACAAAAGGAGTCACACATGAATCGCTACGTGGTATCGTGCGTGTTGGTATTTGCGATTGTCGCCGCCGCCGCGGCACAAACTACGGTCTCCAACGCCGTCAAGACAACGACGCAGGCGAATAACGATTTCGCGTGCGACATCTATCGCCAGATCGGCGACAAGGACGCGGGCAAGAACGTATTCTTCTCGCCGTGGTCGATCAGCAGCGCCCTGGCCATGACGATGGAAGGCGCTCGCAACGAGACGGCCATCGAAATGGGCCAGACGCTACGGCTGCCCAAGTCGCTCGACGTCGGCGGCGAAAGGCCGTGGCGGATGGACCTTTACCACCAGGGTGTTGCCGAGATGCAGCGCCGCTGCACGCCGCCGCGTGACGAAGCCAAGGAACTCGCCACGCGCAAGAAAATCGCCGAGCTGCGCAAGGAACTCGATGCGCTCAACAAGCGAATTGAAAAGAACCAGGAGTTCAACCTTTTCGACAAGGCCCAGAAGCTAGCGACCAACATCAACATCTTGGAGCAATCGCTCGATCTGTATGAGCTCAACATTGCCAATGCAATCTGGGGCGAGAAGACCTATCCGTTCGATCCCACCTACGCCGACGCGGTTTCCAAGTACTACGGTCCCGGCCTGGTTCGCGACGCCGACTTCATCAACCAGTTCCCCGCTGAGCGTGCGAAGATCAACCGATGGGTCGAAGGTCAAACCAAGGATCGCATCAAGGATCTGATTCCGAACATCCCCGAGCAGCAAGCCCAGCTCATTCGCATGATCCTGGTCAACGCCATCTACTTCAAGGGCCAATGGAGCGACCCTTTCAAGAAGGAGCAGACCAAGGACGATGTCTTTACGCTCACGGACGGAACGCGCACGAAGGCGCCTCTCATGCAAAATGTCCAGCGTGCCCGTTACGCCGCCTTCTACAACGACGGGACGTTCTTCGAGACGCCGCGGATGATTCGGTTCGACCAGAAAATCGCCACCTACCCCAACGAAGGCTTCCTCGTTGCCGAGATTCCCTACAAGGACAATCGATTGGCGATGACGGTGCTTCTGCCGATGCGTGCCGACGGGCTGCCGGCTCTCGAAAAGAAGCTCACGGGCGACGCGCTGGCGAAATGGCTCAGCAAGCTCGAATCGCGCGACGTCAACGTCAAGCTACCCAAGTTCAAGATGACGCCCGATTACGAACTCGGCCCGCTCCTGAAGGCGCTCGGCATGAAAAGGGCGTTCGAGCCACGCATCGCCGATCTTACCGGAATGTCGAAATCGCTCAACCCGAACGATCGTCTCCATATTTCGCGCGTCATCCACAAGGCGTTCGTCGACGTAAACGAGGAAGGCACCGAAGCCGCCGCGGCGACGGCAGTGATCGTCGCCGTGCCCGGCTCGATCCCGACGGCACACCCGTTCACGCCAAACTTCTTCGCCGACCGGCCGTTCGTGTTCCTGATCCGCGAGGTTGAATCAGGCGCGGTGCTGTTCATGGGCCGCATGACGACGCCGAAGTAACATCAGAAGTTCTGGGATGAGGTACTCCAAAGCCCAGGGGTTAGGGAGTATCCTCACCCCTGGACTTTTTCAGCCGTCTCGCCATTTCCGCCGATGTCCTCTTGCGCCACTTTGGCGATCGACGCAATCTTGTCGCCTTCGTTGAGGTTCATGATGCGGACTCCCTGGGTATTTCGGCCGATCACACGGATTTCGGTGACGTGAGTGCGATTGACCATGCCCTGGGTGGTGATGAGCATGATGTCGTCGTTTTCGCGAACGCTGATGACGCCGACGACGGGACCGTTGCGTTCGCTGGCGCGGATGTCGCGAAGCCCTTTGCCGCCGCGCTTTTGTTTGCGATAGCGCATGGCGGAGCGTTCTTCGGTTTCGGCGCCGGGCGCAGATGCTTCCGACTCCGACGGTTCCATCGCTGACGCTTCCGGCTCGTCTTCGGCTTCTTCGGCGAGGTTGGCGCCGAAGGGGGTGCGTTTGCCGTAGCCGTTCTCGCAGACGGTGAGCAGGGCGCCGTCGGGATCGGTGACGACCATGCCGACGACGGAATCACCTTCACCGAGGTTGATGCCCTTTACGCCATAGGTGTTGCGGCCCATGGCGCGAGCGTCGGTCTCGGAGAAGCGAATGGCCATGCCGTGGCGCGTGGCGAGGACGACTTCGTCGCCCGGTTTGGTGGAGACGACGGATACGAGGGAGTCGCCGTCTTCGAGCGCGATGCCGATGATGCCGCCGCTCTTGGGCCGGCTGTACTGTTCGAGTGAGGTTTTCTTCACTAGGCCGTTCTTGGTCGCCATCATCAGGTGGCTTTCGGGATCGAAGTGCCGCACGGGAATGACGCTCGAAATCTTCTCGCCTTCCTTGAGCGACAGCACATTGGCGATCGATCGGCCGGCGCTGGTTCGGCTCATCTGGGGGATGTCGTAGACTTTGAGCCAATAGAGCTGCCCGCGATCCGTAAAGCACAACAAGTAGGCATGCGTCGAGGCGACATAGAAGTGCTCGATGAAGTCGTCGTCGCGCGTGTCGCCGCCGGAGACGCCTTTGCCGCCGCGATGTTGCGTGCGATACGTGTTGAGCGGCAATCGCTTGATGTAGCCGTTGTGGCTGATGGTGACGGCGTTCGTCTCCTCGGCGATCAGGTCTTCGAGCGTCAGCTTGTCTGGCGGCGTGTCGATGATCTGCGTCTTGCGATCGTCGCCAAACTTGTCTCGAATATACTCGGTGTCCTTGCGGATGACGGCGAGGATGTTCTTCTCGCTACTGAGCAGTTCCTCGTAGCCGCGAATGAGGCCGCGCAGCTCGTTGTATTCCTTGAAGATTTCATCGCGTTCGAGGGCGGCGAGCTGGCCGAGTTGGAGACGAACGACCGCCTCGGCCTGATCTTCGCTCATGCGATAGCTCGGCTGCTGGCCGATCTCTTTCTGCAACGAGGCGAAATGCTCGGCGCCCAGCGCTCGCTCCATGAGGGCGGCCGACACTTCCAGGTTCTGCAAATTCTGCTTGGCCACCGCACGGCTCGCGGAGCTACGGCAAATGCGGATCACTTCGTCCAGTGACGAGATGGCGATGAGCTGCCCTTCCAGCACATGGCTGCGCCGCTTGGCCTCGCGCAGGAGATACTCGGTGCGACGGCGGATCACCTGCACGCGATGGCGGATGAACTCTTCGAGAATCTGCTTGATGTTCAGAGTGCGCGGCCGACCGTCGACGAGCGCCAGAAGGATGATGCTCACGGTCTTCTGTAACGGCGACAGTTGGTAGAGTTGATTGAGCACGAGTTCCGGATCAGCGTCGCGTTTGACATCGACGACGATGCGGACCGGTTCGCCGGTGCGTTCGCTGGATTCGTCGCGGATGGCGGAGATGCCCTTGATGCGTTCGTCCTTGACGAGGGCCGCGATGCCGATCTCGAGGCGTTCGCGGGTCTGCTGGTAGGGGACTTCGTGAATGATGATTTGCGTCTTGCCGCCGTCTTCGCTGATGGACGCGCGAGCTCGGAGGATGACCTTGCCTCGGCCCGTGCGATAGCCTTCGAGGATGCCCGCTCTGCCGCAGATGACGCCGCCGGTAGGGAAATCGGGCCCGGGGATGATGTCGATCAGCTGCTCGATGGTGACATCGGGTTCGTCGATGATCTTGATGACGGCATCGCAAACTTCGGTGAGGTTGTGCGGTGGAATCTCGGTGGCCATGCCGACCGCGATGCCGTCGGCGCCGTTGACGATGAGGTTCGGGACTTTGGCGGGCAGAACGAGCGGTTCGCGGTACTTGCCGTCGTAGTTGTCGATGAAGTCGACGGTGTCGCGTTCGAGGTCCTCGAGCATCTCGGCGGCAATCGGATTGAGCTTGGCTTCCGTATAGCGCATATGCGCCGGCGGCAGACCGCGGATGGAACCGAAGTTGCCCTGCGGCTGAATGAGCGGGTGACGCAGATTCCACCATTGGCCGAGACGTACGAGCGTCGGATAGATGGCGGCGTCGCCGTGGGGGTGGTAGCGTTTCATCGTCTCGCCGACGATGGCGGCGCATTTGGTGGTGGACGCGCCGGGGTTGAGGCCGAGGTCGTTCATCGCCAGGAGGATGCGCCGCTGCGACGGCTTGAGGCCATCGCGGGCGTCGGGAAGCGCCCGGCTGATGATGACGCTCATCGCGTAACTGAGGTAGCTTTCCTTCAGTTCGTCTTCGATTTTCAGGGGCGGAGGCGTGCCGTCGGTGGGGCCGGCGGGAGGCGTGTCGCTAGGGGGAGGCAGTTCGTCCGGCAAGGGGGTCCGTCCTTCTAAAACCTTGGAAATTCTCAGGCGAAATCAACTTTCGCCATGCCGCCATTTTACGAAAAATCGCACTGATCCACCACCCTTTCCGGCGCATTTTCCGCACCAATTTCGCTTCCTTTTGCGAACACGAGTGATAGCATGAAGTTAATCGGAATTCTTGACTACGGAGAGCACGGATGACGCGGATGGGACGTTTTTGGCCCCCTTCAGCACTGGATTGGAGTTGTGGTTTTTCTCCTATCCGTGCCGTCCGTGCGATTTGTGGTCAAGTTCACTGAGAAGCTGATCCTTTTCTTGGAGGTGGGGCATGAATCGTTTGCAGTTCGCTTTCGTCCTAGTCGCGCTAGTCATCGCTGCGCAGCCGGCGCTTTCGCAGCAGGAATCCAAGGCAGCCCAGACGACGCGCGCCAAGCTCAAGCAGGTCATCGATGAATTCGAAGCCAAAGAGATTGGCACCAAGGCACTCTTCGACGAGATCAACGACAAGCTCGAAAAACCGCTTCGCTTCAAGATCGACAATACGTCGGGTATCTCCAACAACACCAAGATTTCGTTCAAGAAGGCCAAGAATCTCTCGGTTGAAAAACTGCTCAACGACCTGAGCGACCAGAACGGCTTCGGCTGGTTCGTGAACTCCAATGAAGGCAACAACAAGATCGACGGCTGGATCACCATCCGCAAAACGGAGAAAGGCAAAGAACGCGGCTACGAAGCGGGCAAGGAACCAAAGAAGACGTCGACCGGTTCGCCACTCGTTCCCGGTCGAGTGCTGACCGAGTTTGGGTCCGTGGCGCGAGACGACCGGAACGTCTTGAGCCTCTCGGCGGCGATCAAGGAGTAGTTGACTCCACGATCAGCATGCGTCGTGGATATCGAGTTTTTGTCCTCGGCGCCGCATGATTCATTAGGCGATTCGCACGCACGCTTTCCGGAACTGGGCCGGAGCGTGCGTCTTACTTCGCGGGTGCCGCCTTGAGGAAGTGATCCCCGACGACCCTGGGAACTTCATTGCCATAATACACAAGATCCAACCAAGCGTTGTCGGTGATCGCGACGAGTAGTTTCTTCAGTTCGGGGCTCGGAATCCTACCATCGGACGTAACATAGACGCCGACGGAGCTGCCCCATCCTTGCATCGCTTTGAGCAACTTGACTGCCTCATCGACGGAGATGGCCGACCTTTGCTCTTTCTTCTCATCGGAGTAAATGCTCACCGAAAGCCTTCTGTCCTTGCCGTGCTTGATCTGGATGAGCACGGTTCGATACTCGGCATGAGCTTGCGCGGCGATGAGAAACAGAGTTAGGCCAGCAAGCACTGGTTTTAAGAACAACACGAATTGCCCTCCTTTGTGACGCACCTGGAATGGATCGAGCCCGCCAAAGAAAAGACGAGGTTGGCGAGCTTTCGTTCACAGATCACCCTTTTTGGCCTTTGTTTCGTGCATGACCCATTGACAGTTTTTCGCGTGATCCCTACATTCAATCTTTTGCTGCGCAGCCGCGCGCCATCGCCCGGAGGTGGTCGCCACTCGTATGGACCAGGCCATTCGCAATGCCGAGACGCTTCTCGAAGCGCTCAGTTACATTCGGCAGTTTCGCAATCGACTGATCGTCATCAAGCTCGGCGGCAGCGCGATGGAAGAACCCGACGCGCTCAAGGCCACCCTTCAGGACGTCGTGTTCATGGCCACCGTCGGCTTGTGGCCCATCATTGTGCACGGCGGGGGCAAACCGATCGACCGGGCGATGGCGGAGTCAGGCCTGAAGCCGCGCAAAGTCCTCGGTCGACGCTACACCGATGACGAAACGTTGGCGATCGTCGTTCGTGTTCTACTCAAGGAAATCAACGCCGATCTCGAAGCCCAAGTCCGGCAACTCGGCGGACGAGCAATTGGCTCGCACCTGGGGTCGCTGCAGTGCCTGTTCGGCGAAAAGCTGATGTTGCCCGGACCAGATGGTGCGCCGATCGATCTGGGCCGAGTCGGCAAAGTGACGCGAATCGACGGCGACTTGCTGCGCGATTTTTGCGAAGCGGGAATCGTGCCGCTCATTCCGTCCTTGGCGATTGATGCCGATGGCGGTTGGCTGAACGTGAACGCCGACACCGCCGCCGCCGCCGTCGCGGGGATGCTGCAGGCCGAGAAGCTGGTGCTGCTCACCGATACGCCGGGCATTCTCGCCGACCGCAACAATCCCGATTCGCTAATCGCCAGCCTGAACATGGCGCGATGTCAAGAACTGATTCAGCAAAAAGTCATCGACGAAGGGATGATCCCCAAGGTTGAAGCATGCTTCGACAGTTTGCGCGCCGGCGTCAAGAAGACGCACATCGTCGATGGCCGAGTCAGGCATTCGCTCTTGCTCGAAATCTACACCGACCGCGGCATCGGCACGGAGATTGTCCTTTAGCCGTTTGCGGCTTTGCGCTCGCGTGGCGCTATGCGTTCCCATGGCGGCAGCAGAGCGCGAAGCCGCAAGCGGCGGAAAGTTCACTATGACCAGCTCCGAAACCATCGACTTGTTCTCGCGATACGTCATCGGCAACTATCGGCGTTTTCCCGTGTCGCTCGTGCGCGGCGAAGGGTCGTACGTCTGGGATGCGGAGGGGAATCGCTATCTCGATTTCTTTCCTGGCTGGGGCTGCAACTTGCTGGGCCACTGTCCGCCTCGCGTCGTCGCCGCGGTGCGCGAACAGGTCGGGAGGCTCATCCATGTGCCCAATACCTGGTACATGGAGCCACAAGGGCTGTTGGCCAAGGCGCTCGTCGATCGCAGCGGACTCGACGCGCAGTGTTTTTTCTGCAACAGCGGCGCCGAAGCCAATGAAGCGGCCATCAAGCTTGCCCGCCTCAACGGCAAGCCCAGCGGCCGTTACAAGATCATTACGATGCTCAACAGCTTCCATGGCCGGACTTATGGAGCGTTGACTGCGACTGCCCAGCCGAAATATCACAAAGGCGTCGAGCCGATGCTGGCGGGATTCGATTATGCTCCGTTCGGCGATCTCGACGCTGCGGCGAAGTTGGTCGGGCCAGAAACGAGCGCGATCCTGGTCGAGCCTATTCAGGGCGAAGGGGGCATCAACATCCCCCCCGCCGGCTACTTGCAGGGATTGCGTGAGTTATGTGACAAGCATGGGTTGATGCTGATCTTCGATGAGGTGCAGACCGGCATGGGCCGAACCGGAACGTGGTTCGCCTTCCAGGATTTCGGCGTCAAACCGGATGCCATCACGTTGGCCAAAGCACTGGCCGGCGGAGTCGCCTGCGGTGGCCTACTCGCCAAATGCCAATTTGCAGAGAAGCTCGTCCCCGGCACTCACGCGGCGACATTCGGCGGCAACCCCATTGCTTGCATTGCCGCTCTCGCCACTATCGAAACAATCGAGAAGGAAGACCTCCTTCACCGCGCCGCAAAGATCGCCGACGCATTCCGCGCTCGATTCGAATCGCTGCGCCAGCGCTGCCCGCTCATCCAGCACATCCGCGTCAAAGGCACGATGGTCGGCATCGAACTCTCGATCGACGGAACGCCGATCGTCGACGAATGCTTGAAACGGCAATTGCTCATCAACTGCACGCATGGCACGGTGCTTCGGCTTCTGCCGGCCCTGAACTTGCCCGACAACGACCTGCACGCGGGCTGCGACATCATCGAAGCCGCATTACTCAAGCAAGCCCAAGGATGATGTAGTCCGAACCCTTGGGTTTCCGGGGGTTCAGCGCACCTCACTTCTTGGCTTCTGTGGAGAACGTTGATGCATCACCTTACTGATCTGCTGGACTGGACCGGCGACCAGATCTCGGACCTCGTGAAGGATGCCGCTCGCCTGAAGAAGGCGCAACTCAAGGGCAAGCATGAGCCGCGCCTCCAAGGTAAGGTCCTGGGCATGATCTTCGAGAAGCCATCGCTGCGAACGCGCGTCAGCTTTCAGGCCGGCATGGCACAACTGGGGGGGCAATCGGTTTTTCTCAACGGCGCCGAAGCCGGCTTAGGAGTGCGCGAAAGCTTGCCCGATATCGTTCGAACGATGTGCGAGTTCGTCGACGCCATTGTGCTGCGAACTTTTGAACACGAGAATGTCATCGAGTTCGCACGCTGGTCGACCAAGCCGGTCATCAATGGACTATCCGATTACTATCATCCCTGCCAGGCGCTCGGCGATCTCTTGACCGTGCGCGAATGCTGCGGCGATCTGAAAGGCAAGACTATCGCTTTCATCGGCGACGGCAACAACGTAGCCCGTTCCCTGGCTATAGCAGCCGGCAAAGTCGGCGCTCGCTTCATCCTCTCGGCGCCCAAACGATATCGCTTCGATAGGCCGTTCCTTGAGATGTATCAGACTACCGTTCGTGGCCTGCTCGACGAAATCGACGATCCGATCAAAGCCGTGGCCAGGGCCGACGTGATCTACACCGATGTCTGGGCCAGCATGGGACAGGAAGGCGAAGCCAAGGAGCGCGGCAAGCATTTTGCGGCGTATCAAGTCAACGCGAAACTGCTGCGAGCGGCGCCGAAAGGCGCCAAGGTGATGCACTGCTTGCCGGCCCATCGTGGCGAAGAGATCACCGATGAGGTGCTCGATGGCCCGCAATCGGTCGCCTTTCCGCAAGCCGGCAACCGCATGCATGCCCAGAAAGCGTTGCTCTTGTGGGCCATGGAAGGGTAGCATCAGAGCCTGAAGCGCAAACGAAGAACGAGGAGTGACTTCGCTTACGCTTCAGGCTCTGAAGATTACGATTTCTTCGCCGCCAGCTTCGCGACGAAGGCGGCGTGCTCGGGCGAGGCGAGGCCTTGCCGCAATACGGCGAGTAAACGCCTGCCGTCGCGTTTCAAGAACGCTGCCGGATCGAGCCAAAGCCCAGGGAAGACCTCGGACCGAAGAATGCCATCCGCGTCGGGTAATTTCTTTATACCAGATTCTCCATGCAGCACCAAGGCATGGGATAGGCCGGCAACCACCTCGTCAACGGTTCCAGCTTCTCACCGCTGATGAGGAGGTGGAATTCGCAAAATTCCCCGTGTTTTCGGCCCTTTTTCCACCCACTCACTCATTTGCGAGCTCATCAGGCCGACATCTTGCGATGGCCAGATAGCCAACAGCAAATGGCCACTTGGCCCCCCGCGCAACTCCAACCCGACCCACGCGTTACGCAACGCGCCCCCCACAATGGCCATCTCCACGGCAGAGCCTGTGCGATTTTTTGCAACTGACATTGCAATCAGGAGTGGTTTCGGTCCGTAAACGGTGGGACAGGCGTCTCGCGTGTTCTGAAGCGGCGGCCGAGGCTGTCAGTTACCAGACAGGAATGCCAAGATCTTGGTTTTGAGATGACCGATTCGCGTAGAGTTGGTCTGGCACTCCCAGATGACGAGCACCTGCCAGCCCGCTCGGCGCAGCGTGCGGAGAACCCGCCGATCGCGGGCTGCGTTACGTTTAAGCTTCGCAAGCCAATAGCCTCGCCGCGACGATGGAACGCGACAGCGACCGCACGTGTGCATGTGCCAAAAGTAACCGTTGACGATGATGATTTTTCGAAGCCGCCGAAACACCAAATCGGGACACCCCGGCAATGCCGCGTCGTGAAGGCGGTAGCGGAAGCCGATGGCGTGGATGAGACGACGAACGATGAGGGGCGGAACGTCAGCTTTCCTTGCGCTCGCATTCGATGATTGCACTCGGCACACAAGACGGCCCGGTCGCCTTGATATCGTCGAGCTCAGCCACGGCCTCTTCGTAATCGACCATAGTGATTGGGCATCCATGGAAGCCGTTTTCTTCAGCGACATAACTTCGCCCATCGTCAAGAAAGACGACATAGCCACTATGATCGCCTTCACCGATTGGGCGCAGAAAAATCATCCAACCGTTGTGTCGGCGCTCGATATTGATATCCGGCTTCCGGTGATCATTGGAATCGTGGGTGCCAAGAATGATACGGACTCCGTCTGCGGGCATGATCAGAACGGGCAGATTAGGTTCGTCATAGTCTTCCAGCGCGGAATTCTCTAGTGCACCGTCTACGATCCGTTGATGGATAGACTTAGGGTGCGTGCAACGCACCGATGAGCGGACCGGTGCGTTTCACGCACCCTGCATCCATCAATCCATGGAAGCCAAAGCCCTAGGGCGTGTGGACAATAGCTGGGAGAAATCGGGTGGTTAGGTTACAGCAACAGCACCGTGATCGCCGCGACTTGGACGAAGGCCAAGAAGTTGCGTGCTGTCTTTTCG
>VGZI01000074.1 GCA_016872605.1 Planctomycetota bacterium | reverse complement strand
CTTCGCCACTATCACCAACACCCAAATTGACTTCACAGAGCTGGCCGACCAAGTTGCGGCCATGGATCAACAGCTCGGCGACCTGCTCGCTCAGGTCGAAGAGAAGTTCGGCCCGCAGTTCGCCAGCGAAGAGGACGAAGGCTATCGCGCGGAAGCCGTTCAGGAGGAGGGACTCTCCGCCGCCGACGAAAAGCGCATCGAAGAGCTGTTCGAGAAGTCGAAACAGGATCGATCCAAGACCTTCGAGCTCAAGCAAGAACTCGATCGGCTCAACGTCTTCAAAGACTACGAAGACCGCTTCCTTGACCTTTTCAAGAAGGCCGAGTAGACCTTGTCCCGCTCCCGCCGTTCAATGATTGTACATGAACGCCCGGCTGTTCATGAGGGCCCAGCAGAGGTCTTCGAGGCCGCGGCGAGTGTCCTTTTGATCCTGCACGTAACGCACCGTGCGGTCCAGCTCAGCCCTGGTCGGCAGACGCGAGTAGGCGGCCAAATACAGATCGGTCACCGCATCGGCCACTGCCGCCTTGAGCCCAATCAGCTTGGCGACGCGGCCTTGGCCGCTGGATATCTTCGCTTCGATCGCCGGCGACATCGACATGTGCAGCACCTGCGGCAAGTTCGCGCTGGCGCTGCGGGCGCATTCGCAAGCGCTCGAGCGCGGCGGACGATCGAATACGTCCAAGAAGTACGAACCGAATCCCTCGTGCGGCAAATCGACGGCGCGGGCGTTCTTCGACATCTTGTCGAACCGCGTCCGCGTGTCGGTCACTTGATCGATCGCGTCGTGCAGCACTTCCGCGATCATTCGCCGCGCGTAGTAGCGGGCGTGGTTTTGCTTGTCGTGCTGGTTGTACTCGTTCGGTTCGGAGCTTAACTGATAGGTGCGCGAGTTGCAGATCGTCCGTAGCACGTGCTTGACGTCGAGCTTCGACTTGATGAAGTCCTGGGCCAGCGCGTCGAGCAACTCAGGATTCGACGGCGGGTTGGTCTCGCGCATATCGTCGACCGGATCGACCAGGCCGCGACCCATCAGATGGCCCCACATGCGGTTGACCAGCGCCTTGGCGAAGAACGGGTTGCTTGGCTCGGCCATCCAGTCGACCAGCTTGTGACGTGGGTCGTCCTCCGGCGCCACCTTGAGCATGGGGCCGTCGAGCAGCTTTGGCTCGATCGGCTTGAGCGTGGCGGGGTTGATCTCGCCGGTGGTGCGGGTGCGCGAGGCATAATAGGGCGGCGGCTCGCCCAGGCCCTTCCGGCCCAGGCGCGAGAAAAAGCCGGCAAGGCCGTAGTAGTCGTTCTGGCTCCAGCGTTCATAAGGATGATGGTGGCACTTGGCGCATTGCAGACGCAGGCCGAGGAAGACTTGCGCCGTGTCGGCGACCGGTTGATGCAGTTGGTCGTCGCGCATCTGCCAGTACCAGTTGACGGCCGGCGCGTCCTGCCATTCGCCCGCCGCCGCCACGATGCCGCGCACGAATTCGTCGTAGGGCCGATTGCGGGCGATATGATCGCGAATCCACTCATGGAATGCATAGGCCGCTTGTTCCGATCCCGCCAGGCTGGCGTTGCGCAACACGTTGCCCCAGCGCATCGCAAAATAGGCGGCATAGTCCCGGCTATCGAGAAGCCGATCGATGAGTTTTCCCCGTTTGGCGCCCGTAGTATCCGCAAGGAATATTCGCGTTTCCTCGACCGTCGGCAACCGTCCGCACAAATCGACCGTCACGCGCCGAATGAACTCGCTATCGGAACATAGATCTGACGGCACGATGCCGAGCTTCTTCCAGCGAGCCAGCGACAGCGTATCGATGTAGTTGTTCGCTGGGAAATCGGGATACTTGGCGATGGGCTTGCCGAGCGGAACGAGGGCGCGAAAGACAGCGACCTGGCCTTGATAGCGGGCCATGACGGTTGCATCGCCCGACATCTCGAAGGTCCGAACGATGCCGTCCGGATCGACTGCGGCGACGCCGATCTCGTTCGACTGAAACTGGGCTTGCTTGGTGACATCGCGAGTCGTGCCGTCCGTGTAGTGTGCCAGCACGGCAACCTGTTGTTCTTGCTTGCGCTGCATGACGCGTTGATCGGGAACCATGCTGATCTTCTTAAGCGTGCCTGCCTTGTCGTCACCGAGCGGTGCGCCTTGCAGAATCCAGCGGCGCAGCGTGCGGTAGTCCTCGGTGTCCTCCGGCAAGCGTCGCCCGCCGCCGTGTGCGACCAAGCCGGACGCTTTTGTCAGAATCAGGCTGTTGTCAGGCGAAGCGGGGAAGACGCGGCGGCCACGCGCCTCCTTGACGATGGCGTTGTAATCGAAAGCCGGGTCGAAGCCGAACAGCGACAGGCGGAAGCCATTCTGCCCGCTGGCCCGGCCATGACATCCGCCGGCGTTGCAGCCATGCCGGGACAGGATTGGCTCGATGTCGTTGACGAAGTTCAGCGGCTTGGCTTCGTCGGAATCAGTGACGGTGACATTGACGTCTCGCGATTGTCCATTGGCCTCGACGCGGATGGTCGCCATTCCCTTGCCGACCGGGCGGACGTAACCCTGCGTCGAAACGCGGACAATGTTGGCAGGTGTCACGCTGTAGACGGCGCGGCGCGTCAGATCGATCTGGGCTTGTCCAGTGACCAGCAGTTGCCGACCTTCGTGCAGTCCGTTGAGTTCAAACTGCGACGGGAAGACGTCATGCGCCTGGGCGAGCAATGACGAAGGCGCGGCGATAATTATCAGCGCGGCAACGAGTTTCTTCATGACAGAGTATTCCAAGACGGATAGCCGATGCCGTCCATGGCCCTAAGGAAGGTCACAAACATCTTAACACGTAGAGGGACATACGAAAAGCACGTTTCGGAGGCCTGTGCCGGTTCGTCAGCGCCCGATGTGTAAGCGAGGGATAGGGCGGAAACCCTCGCTTACGCGTCGGGTTCTGAGGGTGGATCGCTAGCTGGAGAACACGCGCACGATCTTGCTGCCGACCCAGGTGCGTATGATTTCGATTTGCTTCGCGTCGAGGCCAACGACAATCAACTCGGTACAGCCGCTGCCGAAAGCGCCGAGATTTTTGCGTGCGACCAGCTTGACGCTGATGGGTTCGGATTTGCCGTTTTGCAACCGCAGAATGTCGCCCGGTTTGAGCGTGCCCGCTTGCTGCCACCAGGTTGCGAAAACGAGCACGCGCGTCTTTTCTTTGGTCACCTCTTCGACAAAGCCGGTAATTCCTTCCTTCTTCACGCGCTCACTGATCCGCTTTTTCGCCTCCGTTTGGATAGCGTCGAGGCTAGCGGCGTCGGCGAGCAATTTCACCACTCGGCGCTCGCCGTCGTAGCACCATGTTAGATAGACACGCTCGCCGGCCTTTACCGAAAAGTCTGCTCCTTTCTTGCCATCGCGCCAGCGGCTGCATTTTGGATCGAGGCGAAACTCGACTACCTTCTCGTCGAGTGGCTTGTCGCCGGCCATCACCCGAGCGGTGAAGCTGGCTCCCCTCACCCCCGGCTCCTCTCCCGGAGGGAAAGGGGAGATGATCTGCCAGGCGTGGTTGTGCCCTTTCATTTGGCACATCTCGTCCTGGAAGTGCACGAGGTAGGCGCGTTGCTGTTTATCATCGGGGTTGAAGAACAGATTGACGCGCTCGCCCGGCAAGAGCTCATCGGGATGCGCGCCGTAAGCGAGATGGCGATAAGTCGTCAGCCAGGGGAGGACGCGCACACTGTACTTTTGGCCGGTCTGTTCGTGGCTGACTTCGGCATGCCAGGTCGTGGGATCGAAGGAGCGCCAGACGTACCAGCCGCGCGTCACGCCGATGCCGCCAGGCAGGCCGAACTTGCGCGGATGCACTGCCGAGCGCGGATCGTCAGGCTTCAGCGAAAGGCCCTGAGCCCGGCAATGTTCCACGTGGAACATCAGTATGCAAATTATCACAAGACCACGCAGCATTTTTTCCCTTCATCCGAGCCCGCAGCGTTAGCGAGGATTCGGCCGAAACCCTGGCTAACGCTGCGGGCTCTGAAAGCTCCAGCCAGCGGCGCGGATGGCGCGGCGCAGTTCAGGCGAGTAGGTGAAGACGGTCGACTCGTAAACGCCGATGCCGGTCACGTTCTTGCCACTGTAATGTTTGCTAAACGCGGCGATGGCTTCGGGCGAGAGCGTGCCCGGACGGCGCGCCCAACCCTTGGCCGGATCGACGTCGGACGGTTCGACGATGGCGTAGGCGTTGCCCTGCTTGCCGCAGGCTGCGACGGTGGCGGCGATGGTCGGCCGTGGACCGTTGCCCGAGTACCAGTTCCCATCGATGATCGAGTTGATCAGCCCCGCCTCGATCCATTCTTTGCCGCGCAGCGCGTATTTCTCCGGCCCCGACGAACGCACCGATATCTCAATATTCTTGCCGACGGCTTTGCGGAGATCGACCAGGAACAGGCGAAAATACTGGGACAGATGCTCCTGAACCAGCGGATCGTGGTAGAGGTCGCGCGTCTCCATGTCCATGCCATACTTCTTCTTGAACGCTTCCGAAACGATCGGCTCAAACCCGGCGATCGGCGGATGACGCAGCAAGTCGATCAAAATTCCCTTCGTGCCGGTGTCGGCGATGGCCTTGAAGAACTTTACGTAATACGCCCGCACTTCGGGATACGCCAGGCTCAGCACGCGTGGGTACGAGTTGTATTTGTACGGCACGATCGGCTCGATCTTGCCCGTCTTCGGATCCTTCTTGGTCGCCACCATCTGCGCGGCAAACTTGGCCCGATTGTCCCACCAGAAGTTCGAGTACGGCTCGCGATTGTGATTGGTGAAGCGCACCCAGGCGTGCACCTCGATGTCGTTCTTGGCCCCATACTCGACCGCGACTTTGAGCGGGTCGAACTTCTTGGGGAGATTGTTGTAAGGCATCCAGCCGACCGGGCATTTCTGCGTCTTGCACCAACGTTCTTCGTCCTTCTGCGTCCAGCGCGGCGCCGCCTCCGGGACGTCGAGCGTGTGATCGGAACAACTGCCGTAGCAGCGCCAATAGATGCGTCCGAATCCCGACTCGCGATGGCGATAGACGATGGCCTTGATGTCGTCTTCCTTCTCGACCGTGCCCCACCAGAACACTTCGTCGGTGTAGTCGAGCATACCGAAGAGCCGTTGGTTCTTGGGCGGCAGGTCGAGTTCCTTCTTGGCGTCGGCGACTTCTTGCTTCGACATCGGCGCCAGGCGCACGTGCGTGATGCCGGCGAAGCAATAACGCCCCGGATGCTGCATCGGCGCCGGCGTCGCATCGAAGTGAAGCGATTCGCGCGTCAGATCGGCGGCGCGCCAGTAGACCTCGGCCGTTCGCGTTTTGGTGTGCTCGTTGGTTACGAGATATTCCGGATACGGATCTTTGCTTAATCGCGCGAACAGCTTGCCATTGGGCTCGAGCGCGTCATGCACGAGCCCGACGTAAATGCGATGCCAGCCGGTAACCTTGGGATCAACGACGAGCGTCGAAACCTTCTGCGGGATAAAGCGTTCGGCCGGGATGACCTGCCATTCGCCAGGTTTGGGCTTGGTGTCGGCGACTCTGCCGCTGTACAGCACGTCACCTTTCTTGTCGCGCACAAGCCACCATCGCCCGGGCATCGGCTCATCGCTCCGCGCAGCCGCCGGCGCCAGATCAGCCGCCCCGATCCGCACGTCCTGGGCCATGATGCTCGGCGCGACAATGCACAAGATGATAATCGTCAACGTGACGCTGCGAGGCATGGATCGACTCCAGACTGCATGCAGGCGACGCACCGACCGTTGGCATTGCACTCCGCATCTTGTTAGCGCCTGCGATGCTGGGGCGAGAGTTCGGGCTGGCCATCTGCGTGATCGTCGGTGTCTCACCCCCACGCTCACGGCACTGCAACATTGTGATAAATTTCCTGCACGTCATCGCAATCGTTGAGCATGGCCAGGAATTTCTCGAATGAGGCCAATTCTTCCGCGCTGAGCGTCTTGGTAGCCTGCGGAAGGAAGGTGATCTCCTGGACTTCCAACTCTAGGCCTGGGAATGCTTCGAGCAAGGCTGTCTTGGCTTTGTAGAACTCGGCGGGAGGGACGAAGACCGTGATGGCGCCCTCTTTGCTTTCGACGTCTTCGACGGCAACATCCACAGCGAACATGGCCTCTAGCACTTTCTCCTCATTGTCACCCTTGAACGACAGGACCGCCAGGTGATCAAACGACATCACGACGGACCCGTTGCCGGCCAATTTGGCCCCAGCCTTGCTGAAACAACTTCGAATCTCGGAGATGGTGCGCGTATTGTTGTCGGTCAAGCAATCGACGATGACCAAGGCGCCGCCCGGACCAAATCCTTCATAGCGCACCGGTTGAAAGTCCTCGCCGCCCGTGCCGGCGGCTTTCTGAATCGCCTTGTCAATCACATGGCTCGGCACATTGTCGCGCTTGGCTTTCTCGACGAGGCTGCGCAGCACCGGATTGGCTTCCGGGTCGGGGACGCCGTTCTTGGCCGCCACGTACAGTTGCTTGCTGTACTTGGAATAGAGCTTTGAGTTCTGAGCAGCGGTCTTGAAGATAGAGTGCTTGCGTTTCTCGAAGATTCTTCCCATATGAATTCTGCCTTTTTGCTTTTCCAAAGGAGCCGGGCCTTGAGGCGTCCGGCTCCATCATTCTAAGGAAAGGGGGATCAAGATAGAGGTCGGGAGCCAGGCGCGACGCGAACGCTAGCCTGCATTTCTCACCGCAGAGGGCGCAGAGAGCGCAAAGAGGATGCAGGGAATGTAATCAGACATTCCCGTCCAACACGCATTGAACACTCGTCGCTTATCGTTTGGTCTTCAAAAGACCGCAAATTCTGAGACTATGGCATCGTTACATGGACCGATGAAGGTCAAAGGTGAATTTGACCACGGATATTACGGATGGCACGGATTGAGTGCTATTCGGTGTCCTCTCTATCCGTGCCATCCGTGCTAGCCGTGGTTTTTGATTGAGTCGTAACTCCCGTGATCCATGTAACAATGCTAAAGTCTCCAAATCTTTACCTGCTTCTCTGCGTTCTCGACGTACTCTGCGGTGAGAAATCCCGGCTAAACGAAGACCGGCCGGTTGACACAAAAAAACCTCGCCGCCCGCAGGCGACGAGGTGAGTAGGTTGGGCAAGACTCGGCCGCGAATCTACAGCCTTGCGCTATAACGCTTCACCTTGCGGCCAAAGATCGGCTTCATTTCCCTTGGCTCATCGGGATTTTTGATCGGCTTTTCGTAGGCCGTGAATCCGTCGAGGCGGTCTTCGGGAATAATCTTGTTGATGAAGTCCTCGATGCGCGACAGCTCTTTGCCTTCCTCCGGCAAGACGAAGGAAATCGCCACGCCGTCCTTGCCCATGCGGCCGGTGCGGCCGATGCGGTGGACGTAGTTCTCCGGATCCATCGGCAAGTCGAAGTTGATGATGTGCGAGATGCCCATGACGTCGATACCGCGACCGACAACATCGGTGGCGACGAGGTAGGTGATCTTGCCTTCCTTGAACGCCCTCATGATGCGTTCACGCTGCGATTGCTCGAGGTCGCCGTGCATGGCGGCGACGCGCTTGCGTTCGCCGCAGAGGCGTTCGTAGATGCGATGAGCGCCGATCTTGCGTTCGCAGAAGATGATGCACTGCCTCGGTTTCTCGCGATCGATCAACTGAAGCAGCAACTCGAACTTGTTGTGCTTGTCGACGGTGAAGTACGACTGGCGAACCTTTTCGATAGTCACCTGCTTGGGAGCGATCTGCAGGTGAACGATCGGCTTGCGCATGTAGCGCTTGGCGAGTTCAAGAATGTCGGGGGGCATCGTGGCGGACAGAAGCAGCGTCTGCCGATCGTGCGGACAGTGGCGCAGGATGCGGCGGATGTCGTCGCGGAAGCCGAGGTCGAACATGCGGTCGGCTTCATCGAGGACGAGATAGCGCACGTGGCCCAAGAGCAGCGTTTGCCGGCCGATATGATCGAGAATGCGGCCGGGCGTGCCGACGACGATGTCGACGCCCTTGCGTAGGCCGCGAACCTGGCCTTCCATGGGTCGTCCGCCGTAGACCGGGAGGACACGGACATTGGGGTCGGGAGAAAGCTTGCGGGCTTCGTCGCAGACTTGGATGGCGAGTTCGCGGGTGGGAACGAGGACCAGGGCGGCGGGTTCGTGTTGATCGGTTTGCTTCCAGCGTTCGAAATAGGGGAGCAGATAGGCGGCGGTTTTTCCCGTTCCGGTCTGCGCCTGTCCCATGATGTCGGAACCGGAGAGCACGCGAGGGATAAACGCCTTTTGGATCGCGGTGGGTTTTTTGTAGCCGGCGTTTTCGATCGCGGAGAGAATGGCGGGCGAAAGCCCAAGGGCGTGAAACCCGGTGCGGGGTTCCACCAGAGTGGCAGTGGTCAAAAGAGCCTCCAAAGTGTTAAGCCCCGCCTCACCAGAGGCGGCGGCTTGGCCGACGAGCAAGGTTGCCGGGTATCGAGCGGAGCGTGCGGCCAAGTAAACGACATTAGTGAGTGGCCACAGAGTCCGCTCATGTCAACCGATAAGTGAAAGCACCTATCACTCGCAGGCATGAACCGACGTTTACTGATGAAATTACTCTAACTGATCCGCGCCGCCGTGTCCAGGGAACTTTTCGTATTTGCACGCATTGCCGTGCGGCGGACCGACGCCGTCCCATCCGTGGTGAGAAATCCCCGCTACACGCGCGTGTCCGGGATGGTGGCGAGTTGCTTCTCCAGGCATTCCGGACAGATTCCATGAGACACGCGAGCGTCGGTGTGGGCCCGCAGATAATCCTCGATCCGTTGCCAGAGGCCTTGGTCGTTGCGTATTTTTCGGCACCAGGCGCAGAGCGGAATAAGTCCGCGCAGAGTTTTGATCTCGTTGACTGCCTGCTCCAATTCGCCGATCAGTTGCGTCTTTTGCCGCTCGACCTCTCTGCGTTCGGCAACCGTCGCCGCGAGAGCGAGGACACACAAGCTGATCACGGACAAGGTGGCCTGCGATCGCAGCACCTGAAGCCGAGCGTCGTCGGTCAAAAGGATGTACGGTCCGCGTCCATGAGCGGTATTTGCGACTCCGATCAAACCGACGGCGAGGATCACCGTCGCACAAACGGCGGGACTGAACCGCAGGCCGGACCAGACAAAAAACGGGAGGATAAAAATCGGCACCGAGAGCGATGTCGGGAGCAAACCGCCGAAGATAGCTTGGGCCATCGCGCAAATGCCGGTAGACAGCGCGACCCCTTCCACCACACGCTCCAGTGCAAAGTCGGCAAAGAGTGCCTCATATTCATTGACCCACGTCAGGACGACCGGGGCGGCCACGAGGATTCCCACGGCATCGGAAACCCACCACATCCACCACGCCGGCCAGAACGACACGCCGTCAAATGCCGCCACCGTCACTGCGGCGCCTATCGTCGCTCCGACTGCGCAGCTAAATAACGCACTCATGCCAGCCAAAGCCAAGACATCGTTAACTCGCGTCAAAGCCAAGGGTGAGTTGCCGAATCGACGAAGGAGCCAGGCGCCGATACACGCTTCCGTTAGATTCGCCACGCAGTAGCCAGCGCTCACAGGGACCGGTTTCTCATGGAACACCACATCCGACGCGAGATTGGCCAAGCACGCTGTGAATAGGAAGGTCGGCCAATCCGCGATTCGATTCAACACCAACACCGCAAGCAGCAATCCCGCGGGCGGCCAGAACGTTGCAAAAACTTGGTCGCGCGATTTCAGCGACAGCCAATGGCCCAACTCGGCACTAAGAAAGTACGCCACAGCTAGAAGCACAGCCCGCATCGTCGGCGAGCCAACGATCGGGCTGATTCGACTTTCATCCATGAATAATCCGGAAACCTCTCCGTCAATGAAAATGAAGGTGGGATTATGACATCGATCCAGGTTTCACGCAATGGCATCTTCCAGGTTTATCCGCAGATGCGTCGGCCTCCCATCAGGATTTCATGAACGCGCCTGTAACCAACAAGAACTCGCGTCCGGGGCATGGATCGATTTAAGGTGAACATGACCCACGGATCGCGCCTCTTTTTTAGAATGAGCAAGATGATCGAAATCGATGGGTCCCACGGCGAAGGCGGCGGACAGGTTCTCCGCACCGCCCTCGCCTTGTCGCTGATTACAGGAAAGCGGTTCCACCTGCGGCATGTTCGCGCCGGACGAGCCAGGCCTGGGCTCCAAGCACAACACCTCATGTGCGTCAACGCGGCGGCCAAGATCGGCAGAGCGAAACTGCGCGGCGCCAGTCTCGGCAGCTGCGACCTTGTGTTTGAGCCGAGCGACGTGATGAACGGCGATTACGACTTCAAGATCGGCACGGCCGGCGCGACCAGCCTGGTTCTGCACGCCATCTATCTGCCGCTTGCGCTCAATCCAGGCAATAGTGCCATCCACATTGAAGGCGGCACGCATGTCAAAGCCAGCCCGTGCTTCGACTTCTTGGCGCGGACATGGGTCAAGTACTTGACCGTCCTTGGCATTCGCATGGACTTGTCGATGGAACGCGCCGGCTTCTATCCTCGCGGCGGTGGCTCAATTCACGCGGCGATCACCGGCGGGGTCGCTCCTCTTCGCCCGTTCTTGGGGCTCACACCGGAAATGCCACGCCACGCAACGATCGTCTGCGGCAGCGCCGGATTGCCCGCACATGTGGCGGATCGCATGATCCGTACGGCCACAACGCGGCTCGTACACATCGGTCTTGGGATCGAATCGTCCCAAATAACATGGACCGGCGGCCCGGGATGCATGCTCGGCATCGAATTGAACACCATTCCCGTGCCGACGTTTCTGTTCAGCCTCGGCGAAAAAGGCAAGCCCGCTGAAGCGGTCGCACACGAAGCTGTCGATCAGGTCGAGACGTACTTGGCGGCCGAACTGATCGGCGTCGACGAGCACAGCGCCGATCAGTTGATCCTGCCACTCGCCTTCGCGCAAGGTTCGTCGCGATTTGCGGTGTCGAGAATCTCGTCGCACCTGTTGACCAACGCGGATGTGATAGGGCATTTCCTGGATCGGCCAATTGCGATTGAAGGAATCGAAGGCGAGCCGGGCGTCGTGAGCATCGGTTAGCCAGTCCGCTGGAGATGGCAACGGCATTTCGACGGCGCCATGACATACCTAAAACTTCGAGGCCGTAGATGGAAAATTCTTGACAGCGATCGTGCTGTCGGCTCTAATCACCGGCGTTCGTGATTGTTGGGCCGCGTGGCCAACGTGTCAAGGAGTGAGTCGGGAGCACCGCCATGAGAGAGTACCTTCGCGTTGCTGGAGTCGTTGGCTTTTTTGTCACAGCGGGCCTGTTGGCGTTTTCGCCTCAGTCCCAGCCCACAGGCGGAAAGTCCATTGTGTATGTCACAAAAAGGGGCGACAAGTTTCACCGTAAGGACTGCCAATATTTGAAAGGCGATGCGTTGGACATTGCGCTGGCCGACGCCTTACGATGGAAATACGAGCCCTGCTCGAAGTGCAACCCGCAGGCCGGTGGGAGCGCAGACGAGAAGAAGCCGAAACGCGTGAGCGATGTCGTTTACGGGCGCAAAGACGGCCTGTCACTCACGTTGGATGTCTTTTTTCCAATCGGAAAGCCGAACGGCGCCGCTGTGGTGCTGGTTGCCAGCGGCGGGTTCAACTCGTCGGTCGGTGCGGTTCATCGGGTGTTCGCCGATTCCTTCGTGAAGCGCGGCTACACCTGTTTCTACGTAGTGCATGGCAGTCAGCCGCGCTACACGGTGCCCGAAATCCGTGCCGATATCAATCGAGCCGTTCGCTTTGTCCGTTTCCATGCGAAAAAGTACGGGATCGAACCGGACCGCATCGGGATCGGCGGCGTTTCCTCTGGCGGCTTGCTCGCGCTACTCGTCGGCACGGCGCCGCAGGCGCCTAAGGCAGACGCCGACGACCCAGTCGACCGGGCCGCCAGCAACGTGCAAGCGGTGGCCGTGTTCTTTCCGCCGACGGATTACCTGAACTACGGCACGAAGGACAAGAACTTCCTCGAAATCAAGGATCACGGGATCGCGTTTCGAGCCGCTCATGATTTCTACGAATTTGACGAGAAAGAAGGGTTGCGCCGGCCGATCACCGACAAGGACAAACTGCACGCCATTTACAAGGACATTTCGCCAATCTATCACGTGACGGTCAAGACGGCGCCGACCTTGATATTCCACGGCGACAAAGACGAATTGGTGCCGTTCCAACAATCGGAAATGTACTACGCAAAGCTGAAAGAAGCTGGAGTGGCGTCGAAACTGGAAGTACGGAAAGGGGCTGGGCACGGCTGGTTTTCGATCCTCGACGACTTGAATCTCGTAGCGGACTGGTACGATTTGCATTTGAAAGGAGGATGATGCGGCGTGTGGAATCAATCGTGGCCCGAGCCCCAGACATGGAACGTCATTCCCACTCGATCGTCGCCGGCGGCTTGCTGCTGATGTCATAGACGACGCGATTGACGCCCTTCACTTCATTGATGACGCGCGTCGAAATCTTGGCGAGCAACTCGTAGGGTAGATGCGACCAATCGGCGGTCATGAAGTCGTCGGTCTGGACGGCTCGGATCGCGACGGCGTTCTCGTAGGTTCGCCCATCGCCCATCACGCCGACCGATTGCACAGGCAACAACACCGCGAAGGCCTGCGATGTCTTCTTGTACCAACCCGATTGCTTGAGTTCTTCAAGCACAATGGCATCGGCTGCTCGCAAGATTTCCAGGCGTTCGAAGCTGACCGGCCCGAGACAGCGAACCGCAAGCCCAGGCCCAGGGAACGGATGCCGCCAGACGATGTTCTCCGGCAATCCGAGTTCAAGACCGAGGCGGCGCACCTCGTCCTTGAACAAATCGCGCAGCGGCTCGATGAGTTCGAAGCCGAGTTCCGCAGGCAATCCGCCGACATTATGGTGCGTCTTGATCGTCGCCGCCGGTCCATCCGCCGCGGCGCCGCTTTCGATGACGTCAGGGTACAGCGTACCTTGAGCCAGAAACTTCGCGTCGTGGATTTTGCGCGATTCGTCCTTGAAGACATCGACGAAGACGTGGCCGATGATGGTTCGCTTCTTTTGCGGATCGCTTACACCGGCGAGGGCGGTCAAGAACCGATCTTGAGCGGAAATGACATGCAGGTCCGCCTTGAAGTGATCGCGGAAGGTGCGTTCGACGACGACGGCTTCGTTCTTTCGCAACAGGCCATTGTCGACGAAGATGCATGCGACCTGGCTGCCGATCGCCTTCACCAAGAGTGCTGCGCAGACCGATGAATCGACGCCGCCCGATAGCCCGCAGATGACGCGGTGCTTGCCGACGCGCTGGCGAATCTCGGCTACGGTCTGCTCGATGAACGATTCGAGCTTCCATTGGCCCGTGCAGCCACAGATCTTGTACAAGAAATTGTGCAGAATCTGCATGCCGAACGGCGTGTGCGAAACTTCCGGATGGAATTGCAGCCCATAGAGCGGCCGCGTTCGATGCTTGACTGCGGCGACAGGGCAGGTATCGGTCGCGGCCAGCGGCACGAAGCCGGCCGACCCCGACGCGCAGTTCTGCACTTGATCGCCGTGGCTCATCCACACGATCATCTCTTCGGGAACGCCCGCAAGCAACCCGTCGAAATCCCGCACCTTGCAGATGGCGCGGCCAAACTCGCGGTGTTCGCCAGGCACGACCTTGCTTCCCGTCAATTGGCAAGCAAGCTGCATCCCGTAGCAGATGCCCAGCACCGGAATGCCCAGGTCAAAAATCTTCGGATCGCACGTCGGCGCGCCCTTTTCATACACGCTCGCCGGGCCACCCGACAGGATGATGCCGCGCGGCTTTAGCTCGCGCACCCGCTCGGCCGTGGTGCTGGCCCGCACAAGCTGGCAGAACACGTTCTGCTCGCGCACCCGCCGGGCGATGAGCTGGGCATATTGGGAGCCGAAGTCGAAGATCAGGATGTTTTCAGTGTCAAACATTGGTGTCATGCGTCGCTGCGGGCTCCTCAACCGGATCGCTAAAGTTGATCAGTAATTCATCGATCGCGGCTTCGTCGTCGATCCTTTCATCGCTACGAAATCGCTCGACCTCCCACTGGACCTCATCGCCGGAGTCCACGAGTTCAATCTCTCAGCGCTCGCCGGGCATATTGACTTCGCTCATTACGGCTTCATCCCGCGATAGACGAAATCGATAGGCGATTCGTGCACGGTCGAGGCGACGAAGCACGTCGAGAAAGGCGCGATAACCATCACCGTTCATTTGTCGTACTCCTTCGAGCGGCCTTCCTGCCCTGGAGGATCTCGTCAACCGTCCTGCCCGAGTGATCGGCCATGATCGTTACTGCTTCCCTAATTCTACCGCACGCAGTGTCGCGGCCTCAACGGCATCGATGAGGGCAGTTCGCATGCCGCCGCGCTCCAGGGCCTGGATGCCCGCGATGGTCGTGCCGGCGGGGCTGGCGACCATGTCCTTGAGTTCGCCCGGATGCAGCCCCAGTTCGAGCAGCAACTTCGCCGAGCCGAGCACTGTCTGCATTGCGAGCATCATGGCGAGGTCGCGAGGCAACCCCATGCGGACGCCACCGTCGGCGAGCGCCTCGATCATGATGGCTACAAACGCCGGGCCGCTCCCCGATAGGCCCGTCACAGCATCGAGCAACTTCTCTTGCACCTGCACCGCTCGGCCAACGCTCGACAGCAATCGCTCGGTCAGTTGCACATCCGCCGCCGTTGCCGCGCTCGACGCCGCGAACGCCGACGCGCTGGCGCCGACGAGGCACGGCGTGTTCGGCATGACGCGAATGATCCGCTTGTCGTCGCCGAGGACGCCGGCGATTTGCTTGATCGTGATGCCGGCCGCGATGGAGATGATGAGATGCTTGGCAGAGACGCTCGGCTTGATTTCGCTGAGTAAGTCGGCCATACTCTGCGGCTTGACCGCAAGCACGATCGTCTGACATTGCCGAACGACTTGCGAGTTGTCCGTCAGCGCCGCGGCCCCGGTGGTTTTGGTGAATTGCTCGCGCGCCGCCGCGACCGGGTCGCTGGCACACACGTGCTGGGCGGTCGTCAATCCGGCCTGAATCCAACCTTGCGCCAGCGCCGTCGCCATCTTGCCGGCGCCGAGAAACCCGATCGTCAATGCATCGCTCATGGACGGGGACCGTATGGTAGTGCCGTCAGTCCGGCAAAAGACTTAACATACAGATTCCCTTGATACAGAGAAGTGGGGAACGTCCCATTGTGCCGCGAAGAGCCTGACGTAAGCAAGCTAATTCAGAGTGCCAAGCCATTCGCCGAATTGTAGCCTTTCGCTCCGCGAAAGAACGCCCTTTCGCGGAGCGACAGTCGAAAAACGTGCTGCGGTGTTGGATCGCCGCACTGCAAGCGAATGCCTAATTTTTCTTTGGGCACGGGTGCACGTAGGGCTTCTTGCCCCATTCGCCGCGGGCGTCGTGGTTGCTCTCGACGTAGCGTTTGTGCAACTCGATGACGGCGTCGCTGCTTTTGTCGACGTGCAGGTCGAGCCAATAGCCCTCGCCGTCTTTTTTGCAAACGCGGATGCCGGCGGCGAGTCGGCCACGATGATCGCCCCCGGCGCAATCACCGGCGACCAGGGCCGCCATCAAGCGATCGGCGAGACTGCCCTTCGTCTCCTCATACGCCTTGCCCATGGCGACGATGACATCCCGGCCCGCCAGCGTGTTGCCCTGACAGACATAGAATTTGCCGCTCATGCCGCCCCAATAATGGCTCTGCTTCGGGGCATCCACGGGATGATGTTGTGCGCTGCGTCCCGTAATGTCGATGACGGCAAGTTGCCTGAGGCCCGGAGCCTTATCGCTCTTGAGCAACTCGCCGAGCACGTCTTCGGGGATCTTCTTGTCGGCCAAGAGATCTAGCGCCTTGGTGCTCCACGCTTGCACGGCATAATGCTGCGTGCAGAACGCGCCGACGCCCGGCCTGGCATGCGCGACCACTTTGCCCACGGCGGGATACTTGCTCGCCACCGCCGCCCCGCACTGCCCCGTCTCCGGATCGACGGCCGCGATCGAGAACGTGGCAATGATGGGCGGCGACACGTCGCCATTTTCTCGCTCCCGTTGCATCGGCTGCGATACCAACGGCAGACACAAGGCGAAAGCTGCGGAAAGCGCGGTGAAGATCTTCATCGGCCCCTCCTTTTTGGTTAGGTAGAGCTTAGTCTTAGCACGCTGTACAAGCCAGTGTTGAGGCACGACGGCACTTGTTTGCGCTGCGTGCTTTCCAAACTACCAGAATCCGTGGCCACCGCCGAAATAGGCGACGAACAACACGGCGACGACGACAATCGCCAGGATCAGCAGCGCACGACCATACGTGTCCCACCACGGCCGCGGCGTCATCAACTCGCCGCACTCCGGGCATGGCGCCTCGTCCAACGGCGGCGTCGGCGCACACATCCCTTGCCAACCGCACGCCGGGCATTCATACGCCTTGTCGAACCACCACGACATGCCTTACTCTCCCAGCGTCTGCAATCGTTGCCGGTAGTACTTCAACCCCGGCACGAAAAAGCCAATCGCCGAGAAGACGCCGAACAGGAGCGGACTGATCGGCGGACCGTAGATGGCCATCGGGATTGCGCCGAGGAAGCACAAGCCGGCCGCAATGTAAAACCAGCCCGAGAGCGTTCCCGCTTTCACGAGGAACACCATGCCCGCGGCGATCGATAGCACCGGGGTCAGCGTCAACACATCAAGGCCGAGTCGAATCTCCACGAGGAAGATGCCGATCGAGGCGATGACGCCGGCGGCCCACGAATGCGCGACTTGTCGTTCGACGAAGGTCACCGGTCCGCCTTGCCGCCGCAGGTTCCAGAAAATCGCTCCCCACGCCACCAGTGCGACGGTCCAGAGCGTCAGGTATGGCCAATAGTCGTCAACGCCGAGATAGTGCATGGCGCTGGTGACGCCGCAGAGAACGAGGACCTTCAGGCTGTGCCACATCCACAGCAGGCCCCAATTTTCCAACACCGGCGCGTGATGCGATTCGCCGAGCATACGGCTGACAAAGTAGACGAGATTGCTCGACCGTGCCGACACCGGTTCGCCGTTCAAGAACGCTTCGAGATCGTCGGCGAGTTTGCCGGCGCTGGCGTAGCGGTGTTCGGGCCGTTTTTCCAGGCATTTGCGGCAAATGAACTCGAGGTCGTCATCGATCTGCGGATTCAAGGCGCGGGGCCGGACCGGCTCTTCGGAGCGCACCAAGAGCAGCGTTTCCACAGCGGACGCTGCGAGGAACGGCGGTCGGCCCGTGAGCAGTTCGTAGAGGATTGCGCCGAGCGAGTAGATGTCGCAAGCCGCCGTCGGGTGCTTGGTTCCCTCGGCTTGTTCGGGAGCCATGTAGCTGGGCGTGCCGAGGATGGCACCGGTGCCGGTGAGGCTTTGGCCGCCTTCGACGCGCTTGGCCAAGCCGAAATCGGTGATAAGCGGTTGATCATTCTCGTCGATGAGGATGTTCGCCGGCTTGAGGTCGCGATGCAGGATGCCGTTGTCGTGAGCGTGCTGCACGGCCCGGGCGATCGCCAGCATGTAGCGAGCGGCGTCGCGCGGATGCAATGGCTGATCGGCCATCAGCGCCGCCAGCGTCTTGCCGGCGACGTACTTCATGCAAAAATACGCTTGCCCGTCCTGCTCGCCGACTTGAAAGATGGGAACGATATTGGGATGCGCCAGCGCGCCGGCCGCCTGGGCTTCGCTGCGAAACCGCTCCAGATCCTCAGCGCTGGCGTGCATGCCGCGCAGGATCATTTTCAGCGCGACGTGACGATTGAGCGCCTTGTCCCAGGCCTTGTAGACGACGCCCATGCCGCCGCGGCCGATCTCTTCGAGAAGTTCATATTCGCCAAATGGAACGGGGAAGGCGGGCGGCTTGAAGCTGTTCGACGTCGGCGTCTGGGCAACCGTGGGCGTCGGGTTAGACCGCACGAAGTCGATCATCTGTCCGACGGCGAGGAGTTGCTTGATTTCGTCGATGAGATCGGGATGTTCGCGGCCCACCGCGTCCAAGTCGATCGGCGTCCCGGCCGCCTGTTGCTTGGTGAGCGCATCAAGCACGACCGCGAGCCGTTCATCGCGCGAGGGATCAGCGGTAGCGGCAACGTGAGCCATAGAAATTGGTCTTACTCAGCGAGCCGAGCCACGTAAGCGGCAACTGGCTCCTTACGGAACGCGGCTCGCCGACGCATTTTCGGCGACGCACGCATGGTCCTCACGCAACGTCCACGTATTCGCAGCTTGAGGACGGTTCCGGAATAGGCAGCCCGTCTTCACGTAAGCCCTCGAGATGAAGTACCACGGCCTCCGTAATGAGCTTGGGCACCTCCGCGAGGGATTCTGCCACGGCGACACAGCCAGGTAAATCTGGGATATACGCTCCGCAGCTTCTTGGGCCTTTCTCGGTGACAATCGCGAATCGCATGGTCATTCCTCCGGTAATTGGGCATATTAGCCGACGTCGGTGACTTGATCCAGCAATTCACCCACGCGCTCAACCAGCGCCAGGCAATGCTCCAGCGCCGGCGGACCGTGCTTGGTCGCCAGCAGACGAATCGCCTCGGCCAAGCGCACGCTCAACTCTGCCGTCGCCGGATCGTCGCCGGTGTTCGCCAGGCCGGCGCGAAGTTGTTCGAGCACGGCCGGCGGCGCTTGCTCGGGGGCCGCCGTCATCTTCTCGGTAACCTGCATGGCAGCCGCGACGGCGTCAAACAAGAGCTGATGCGTCTGACGCTGGCCAAGCGCTTGCCGCATCAGTTCCGTGCCCAGACCCGCAGCAGAACGGGCGGCGTGTTGATCGTCCGCACTGAACCCGCCCGGCTTGTCGAATAGTTCGATGACCACATGCGTTCCGCTCGCGACGCTCATCGGCACCGCCAGAACGTTACGGCGCGCCTTCTCGAATGGCTGCAGCTCGACCGAGCCGATCGACACCGCTTGCAGGTCGTTCATCAGACTCGGCTGACCGAGGCTCGCCGCCCCTCCAGCAACCGAACGCGCGAACGGCACGGTCTCGGTGGCCATCTCCTTGCCATCGGCATCGTAGACGCGGCAGGTCTCGGCGGGGTCTTTGTTCGCATCGTAATGCCGAACCAGAAGCAAGCCATGGGATGCCCGCGTGACCTGCATCAAGAAGCGAACCAGGCTGCGGACCGCATCGGGCAGCGGCACCGGCTCGTTAAGCGCTGACGTCGATTGCACGAGCGGCACCACCTGCTCCACCGCATTGCGAAACGCAACCAGCGTTTGATGCAGTTGCCTCATGCGCTTGGCCGGTCGAATTACATCGAGTTGGCGGCGCACCGATTTCGTCAGCGATTCGCGGTTGAAGTCGTGATTCTTGTCGAGGTAGTCGCGCACCCCCATGCGCATGGCGTCGAGCGGCGTGGCCAGATTGGCGAATCCGGTGATCATGATGGCGACGATATCCGGATGAAACGCCGACAGGTCTTGCAAGAGTTGCAGCCCGTCATCGCCGGAGCCGAGGTTCCAGTCGAGAATTGCCAGATCGATGGAGCGGTCGTTGGCGATACGCAGCGCGGATTCGGCGTCGGAGGCAGCCAGGATTTCGCAGCCAAGGTTGGCCTGATCCAGCCATTCGCGGACCGTCTGCCGAACGGAGCTCTCGTCATCGACGATGAGGATGGTGTCTTGCATAGGTCAAATGGCCTCAAAGATGGTCGCGATGCCCTGCCCTGCCCCGATGCACATGGTCGCCAGGCCGAGCTTGGCCTTGCGATCGAGCATGGCGTGGATCAGCGTCGTGGCGATGCGGGCGCCGCTGGCGCCGAGCGGATGGCCGATGGCGATGGCGCCGCCGCGCACGTTTACCTTTTCCGGATTGGCGCCGAGCAGCTTGATCACCGACAAGGTCTGCACCGCGAACGCTTCATTGATCTCGATCAGATCGATGTCGGCCAGCTTCAGGCCGGCGCGTTCGAGCGCTTTGAGCGTTGCCGGAACGGGACCGATTCCCATGACGCTCGGATCAACGCCGGCGGCGGCCATCGCGCGAACCTTTACCTTCGGTTGCAACCCAAGCTCGCGAGCGCGCTCCTCAGACATCATCAAGAGCGCCGCCGCGCCGGCATTGAGCGGGCTCGAGTTCCCTGCAGTTACCGTACCGATCTCGGGCGCGAACGCCGGTTTCAGGGCCGCTAGCGATTCCAGGCTCGTGTCCCGGCGAATGCACTGGTCCTCCGCGAGCAACACTCTGCGACCGGCTTCATCTCGACCCCATGTGGGGATAATCTCCTGTTTGAACGCGCCGGAATCGGTCGCTTGCGCCGCTTTCTGATGGCTTCGCAAGGCGAATTCGTCCTGTTCCTTCCGCCCGATCCTGTACTTGCGGGCCAGGTTCTCGGCTGTCAGTCCCATGTGCTGGGTCGCGACGCTGTGAATGAATTGATAGCGCGGGCTCAGATCAAAGCCGGACTCCATCGGGATATGATGCATGTGCTCAACGCCGCCGGCGATTTGCACATCATCGACGCCGGCCATGATGCTTTGTGCGGCCTGGTGGATTGCTTGCAGGCTTGACCCGCACAGCCGATTGCAGGTCGTTGCGGGAGTCTCAACCGGGAACCCCGCGGCCAGCGCGGCCATGCGGGCGACATTGAATCCCTGTTCGCGTTCCTGCTTGACGCAACCCCAGTGTATGTCCTCGACCTGATTGGCCGGAAATGGCACGCGGTCGAGCAATGCCCGCATGATGTCGGCCGAAAGATCGTCGGCCCGTACGTCGCGATACCAGCCCTTTTCCGCATGAGCCCGGGCGATGGGCGTTCGAACCGCTGCCACGATGACCGCATGTCGCATGGATACACCTCACTGTCGAGTTCGTTTAGCATTCTGTGTCGCCGCGCGAGCGCTAAACGTAAACAATCCGGATGTAGTGATCTTACGCGTCGGGCAAGCTGGCGAAACCTGTGCGCGTCGGCAAAACTTTATGAATTTCGCTGGAACCGAGGCGCTCTCCTTTGATCTTTTCATACCCAGCACCATTGATCGAGCCTATCCGCGCCGATCTAAGATAGGTAACCTGTGGTGCTGCGACGCTCTGATTTTCACCATGGACGGCATGCCCTCATCGCGACACCGTCTCGAACGAGATCGCCAACTAATTTCGGTCCATGGTCGACCATGATGGATAGCATCCACCTGGCATCTGCCGACAGCATCTTTCCAAAGATTCCCTGCTGCCGCTGCACCGATGAAACGCGCTGGTGGGACCGGATCGCCGGCAAAACGTACTGTCCCAACTGCATGGAAGCCCTGGCGATGGGCGAAGGCGACCCGCTGATCGCCCGCACCGATCGCCAGCGCTGCGCGGTTTGCTACCATCTCGGCACTGTACGTTACGTTACGTTTCCCTTGCACTCGCGCCGGCCCGTCGAGATCGACCTATGCCCCGAGCACCTGCGCGCCTTGGTCGCCCGACGCCTCGGCCCGCACGCCTTCGAACAACTCCGCCGCCAACTCAGATCCCTCGATCTCGAAGTTGCCGAGATCTTTCTCTTGCACGAAGCATTCTACGACGACGGTGGCCGAGCGCTCCAGCCGGCGGTTGAGATCTGACCCATTACGCGATAGATTGCTCCTCATGGCCAGTGTCTTTCTTACGGGCGCGTGGCGAAACCTCGTCATGCTCAATTTCGCCATTGATGCGCACATCCTGGAACCGCTCGTTCCCAGAGGCGTCGAACTCGACCTCTGGCAAGGACGATGTTACGTCAGCATCGTCGGCTTTCAATTCGTCGACACGAGCGTCCTCGGCATCCCGGCGTTCTTTCATCGCGATTTCGAGGAAGTCAATCTCCGCTTCTACGTCGTGCGAAAAACACCGGATGGCCCGCGGCGCGGCGTCGTCTTTGTCAGAGAGATCGCACCGAAATGGTTCGTCACGTGGATCGCTAATTGGCTTTACAACGAGAACTATGTGACGATGTCAATGCGGCGCCGCGTCGAGCCAGGCATTGCCGAATACGAATGGTGGCACGGCGATCGGTGGAACCGCGTTTCCGCTTGCTATGAAGGCGAGCCGGCGCCGCTCGTGCACGGATCGGAGGAAGAGTTCATCACTGAACACTACTGGGGCTACACCAGGCAACGCGACGGCAGCACCATGGAATATCAGGTCGAGCATCCGCCATGGCGCGTCTGCCAGGCGACAAAGTGGGCTTTCGATTGCGATGTGGAGACGGTGTACGGCAAAGAGTTCCTGCCGTACCTGCGCGATCCGGTGTCGGCGTTTGTGGCCGACGGCTCGGAAATCGTAGTGCGGCGAGGGGAACGGATATGAATGGCTGCGCCTGCGTTTAGCGCTCGCAGGGCGCCGTGCGAGCGCTATTCGACAAGCCAAAATGTCACCGATGCACGAACGCCAGGATGATCTCGATCAGGATGAGCAGCACGATGATCACTTCGAGAAACTCGGTGCGAAAGCTCGTTGCCTGATCCGAGACCACTTGTTACACGCCCTCGGCCACTTCGAGTTTGCGCTGGATGTTCTCGATCCAGGTCTCCATGTGAAAACGCCGTGCCACGAGGCGATAAACGCGCGCCAAGTAAGGATCGCCGACCAGTTTCAGCACGTTGTTGGTGCGTTCGAATAGTCCGTTGGCTTCCACTTTGAGCTCACCGAGCACGCGCAACGGCTGATCGTGGACGCGCCAGTACGGCATCGTCGTGCGCGTCAACGGTTGGATCATTTGTGCGGCAGCTTGCAGACTCTCATCGAGTCGATTGTCGATATGACGAAACTCCAAAAGTTGCATGTTGGCAAAGCCGATCGCTTGCAACGTGTCGCCGCAATCGCGGTCAATCAGGACGGCAGCAGCCCAGTCGGGTACAAACAAATCCTCCGGACTGTAGCTGAGCCGATACCGCAGCGCTTCTTCCGTTTCCTCCTCGCTCAGCGGCTAGCTTTCCAGGTGCACCATGCCGGCGAGCCAGGCGTGGTTTCCGGCCTGGGGCAATGCGTCCGGCCCGAACTGAAAGACGTAATACTCTTCGCTCAGGTCATCCTGCCAAAGCGGGTCCTGGATCGCCGCCAGAAGCTGGGCATGCAGCGGCTCCATCACGGCTCGCGCTTTCTGCAACAGCGTCGTCGAGTCGGCAAGCGTGCCCGCCAACGCCAAGAGTGCAGCCGGCGTTGCGGAAAAAGGGACCTGAAACGCAATGCTGACGGCCCCGAAGTCGAAGATTGTCACGCCGATCGACGCCTGCACGGTACCTAGCTCTGCGAGCTGCAGGTCGGCGGCGGGCAGCTCAACGTGCAGCGGAGGATGACGATAAAAGAACGATTGCGGCGTGCGACGGCGCCGCGGGAGCTCCTGCGCGGACGCGGCGACCATTTGCCTCACCTGATCCAGGTTGATTTCGTCGCCCCAATCGAAGGCGACAAACATGTGCAGCGTCCCTTAGAGAATCGGCACGTCGTTGGACATGAGTGATTTTTTCGCGCGGGGAGGACGGATCGCATGTTCGTTTGGCGCCCGCGCGGCACCAGGCGAGCGCTAAACAAGAGGGTTAATTCGAAAATGCGACGACCCAGTAAGCGACCACGGAGTAAATGAATACGCCCGTCAGGAAGATGCCGAGCATCAGGATCACGACCGCCTGGCCCGCGGAGAAATCCTCCGCCTGAAATTGCTCCCAGTCGGCGTCGGAGAAGGTGCTAACCGCGGCGCCGTGATCGGCCGCCGGTGTGTGCGAATGCGCCGGCTCGCCGGCGGCAACATGTTCGTTCGGATTCACGTCGGACATTATCTTGCTCCTTGGGAAAAATCGAACCTGTTTCCTTTTATACAAGGCAAAAGGGCGCTTGCAAACGCCGATCCCGCGGGTTCGCAGCGCTTACCCGCGGGATTTCATCATCACTCAGCGCTGTTGCAGAAACACATGCACGCCCTTTTTGTTGGCGACGATGACGTCCGGCCGGCCGTCACCGTTCATGTCGGCGATCGCGAAGCCGGTGCCAACGCCAGAATCGTCGTCGATCACGTGGGGAATGAACGAGATCGACCCGTCGCCCGCGCGTTTGGCCTGGAACCAGTACAGGTACGCGGGATCGTTGGGTCCGGCGTCGCCGCGCGGACCGTGCGCCCACCAGCGGCGCCCCGTCACGAAATCGGGAAGCCCATCGCCGTCGATGTCGACCTTGTGCAAAGCGTGCGTCTGCGACGGCAGCGAGAAGAGCTTGCGGTCGCCGAGGATGACGGTAACCTGCATCGCGCCGTCAACCTTGGCCGCGCCAACGCCGATTTCAAAGCCTGGCAACACGAGATCGCGATCCTTCTCATTGTCCGGCAAAAGTGAGAGTGCGAATTTCTGCAGCGAGGTCAACTGGTCCTTCTTCTTGACCTCATCCGTCGGCGTGGTGAAACGGCCGGTCTTGACAGCGACCACTTTCCCGTTGTATTCGCCCGCGATGTTGGCCTCTTTGTCTCCCGATTTCGCCAGGCGCTCGGCGTGATCCTGGGCCATCTTGAAGAGTGTTCCGCTGGCCGCGAACGGGGATCGCTTGAAGTGATCGACACGCACGCTGGTGACGGCGTCGTACATCTTCTTCTGCTCCGCGGTATACGGGAACTGCGGGCTCGCCGGGAAGCGCGCGACCTCGAACGGGTCAATGAAGAGCTTGTGCTGCACGAAAGTGTTACCATCGCGCTGTTCGTGCCACCAGAAGCCATAGTTGTGGGCGCTGGTGGCGATGACCGCCGGCTTGCCGCTGGCGCTCATCGGATACGTGAACATGTCGGCATGAGCGAAGTTAACCGCAGTTTTGATGGCCTTGCCCTGCTCATCGAGCACGGTCGTGGGATGAAACTTCCATGGCTTGTCGTCGATCTTCTCCGGCTGCTCCCACCACCCTTGGGGGACGAGAATGTCAACGCGACCATCACCGTTGACATCGCCATGGCCCAGGCCGTGGGAGAACTGCTGGGTGCCAGGGACCATTTTGCCCTTCTCGCTGGGGCCGCTGATTGAAATGCGGTTCCACGGCTTCGTGGGATCTTGACCTGGGACGAAGTAGCACATTTCGCCACGGTCGTTGTAGTTGCCCTTGCCGTCTTCGCGCGCCGGATTCCAACCCATGACCAGGACCTTCTTGCCGGTCTTGAAGAGGTCGACGAAGATAGGCGTTTCGTTGCAAGCGGCGTTGGTAAGGAGATGGGCTCTCCAAAGGCCGCCTTTGTCACCAGGGTTCTCGTACCAGTAGCATGGCGTACCCGGGAAGGGAATGACGATCACATCTGCCCAACCGTCGCCGTTGAAGTCGTCGGTGAAGCAGCAAAACGCGTCGGTGTAGACACCCAGGGACCAGGCGCGATCGGCAGGAACGTTTTTCTTCAGCTTGGGATGAAAGTACTCGCGCAGAATGTGGCGTTTCCACGGGCCACCGGCGTCTTTGGGGGCTTCGTACCAGCAATCGCCGACGATGACGTCGAGGCGACCATCCTTGTTGACGTCGGCCACGCCGACGCCTTCGGAGCGGAACTCCTTGTCGAGGACGATCTTCTTCCAGGTGATCGGCTTCGCGGGCTTCTTGTCCCGGGCGTCCGACGGAAGGCTGACGGTTAGGCAGACGGCGAAGAGTACGGCAACGAGTCGGCAGAAGTGCGGCATGGCATTCCCTCGAGTTGGCAGGATCACCCTGAAATTATGCGGACTGGGAAAGTATGGTGCAATAGCGAACCGGAATTTCGAAGGTAGACCTCACGCACCGCGTGAGGAATTCCTCACGCGGTGCGTGAGGTCTACGATTCTGAAATCCCGCACCAAGTGCCGCCGTCACCGTGAATCCCATCATCCGCATAGCTTGAACAGAGTACCCAGGACGAGATCACTTCCCGGATTCCAGGTGCGGAACAATCGGCAGCGATTCCGAGTGAATTCTCACTTCGTTCTGTCCGATTTTTTGCTTATGCGCGGGTTGCAGGGTAGGCTTGCTTGAGCGAGCGCAAAAACGCACCGTAATCAAATGGGGGAGCTGGCGAAATGTCCAAGCAATTGATGGAAATCGTGCTTCCCCGGCTTGCGCGGCCGCTGTATCAGCACCTGGAAAAATTCCAGCTCGGCCAACTGAACGAACGACAATTTACTCGGCGTTTTGAACGCGAACTGCAACGGCAACATCACTGGCTGGCGAAACGAGGGATTGAAGTCACACGAGCGGCTATCGCCATTCACGCGGCCGTCATCGTGCTCAGCGTGCCCGGGCTCCGCTCCGAAGCACAGGAATTGGCCCTGCCGCTGGAACTTCTGGAGTTCCGCGCGGTTCGCGAGGCGGCCCAGGACGTTGCCCACAACTACGGCATGTGCCCTCGCCGCGCCGCCAACGCCATCGCTCGTCTCGTCGCTCGCTATGCCGAGTGATCGCGCCCGTCGCTTGCCCAATCGTCAAAGTCAACAAATTCCGCTTCCCTCCCCGTTGCACATTTTGTGATAATGACAGCGGGACGTGCTTGCGAAATTAGGCGAGCGAGGGGAAGCATGCAGATCATCCTGACCGTCATCGCCGGCCCTCACAAAGGGCTCGAATTCACCTTTGACCGCCACGACACGTTCCTGGTCGGACGGTCCAAGCATGCGCACTTTCAACTTCCGGCCAAGGACAGGTATTTTTCCCGCATGCACTTCATGATTGAGGTCAATCCTCCGCAGTGTCGCCTCATCGACATGGGCAGCCATAACGGCACGTTCGTCAATGGCGCGCAGGTGTTAACCGCGGACCTCAAGGAAGGCGATCAGATTCGAGCCGGGCACACGGTCTTGCGACTTCAAGTAAAGCAAGTTTCCGACGAACTGGCCTACGCCTCGACCGAGAATCTCAACGCCGATGGCAACAATTCGCTGCCCAGCGTGCCGGGCTACCACGTGGAACGGGAACTTGGACGTGGCGCCATGGGCGCGACATACCTTGGTCAGCGGCTCAACAATCCGACGCTGTACGCGATCAAGGTGGTCCAGCCCGCCTTCATCGGCTCACCCTCGCAAATCGAAACGTTCCTGCGGGCGGCACGAGCCCTTGTCAAGCTCGATCATCCCAACATCGTGCGACTGTATGATGTCGGCACGTGTCCAAGCGGGTTCTATTTCGTCACGGAGTTTGTGCCGGGCGTGAGCGCCGAGGCGATCTTGCAGCGCGAAGGGCCCCTGGCGATCAAACGCGTCGTCCGCTGGGCCGACCGCATGATGCGAGCCCTGCAGTATGCGCACGGCAAGCACGTCATTCATCGCGACATCAAGCCGACCAATGTCCTCATCGCTGAGATCGACGGCAAGGAAGTCGTCAAGCTGGCCGACTTCGGCGTCGCCTGCGTCTATCAGGCGGCGCCGTTTTCGGGCCTTAGCCTCACGGCGGCAATGCTCGATCTGGCGTCGTTTATTCCGCCCGAGGTGATATTCAATTTTCAAGAGATCAATCCGCTTGCCGATCAGTATTCGTTGGCAGCGGTCTTGTATCATCTTCTGAGCGGGGCGGATGTGCTGGAGACGTCGAAGGAGGAGCGGAATCGCTATACGTCGCTATTGCGGCGCATGGTCGTCCCGTTGCGCGAGCGCCGCCCTGAAGTGCCGCCGGCACTGGCAGACGTAATCCACAAAGCGCTGTCGCGCACGCCGGCCTTGCGATTCGCCGATATCGCTGCTTTTCGCGAGGCGATGATCCAGGCCATGCAAGGGAGTTGACGCCGCTTGCGGCTTCGTACTCGCCGTGTCCTGAAAGCGCGAAGCCGCAAGCGGAAATGCCGGAGTTTCGATGCAACCCAAGTCGACGGGCGGTGGTTGGTCCGCCATTTGGTACACCCTTCGCCAAGCCTGGCGCGTCGGGCCCTGGCGGCTTTGGCAAGCAATGACTGCCAAGAACGCGTGCAAGACTTGCGCCCTCGGCATGGGCGGACAGGCCGGCGGAATGCGTAATGAACTCGGCTACTGGCCCGAAGTCTGCAAAAAGTCGTTTCAGGCCATGGTCGCCGACATGCAGGCCGGCATCACCCCCCATTTCTTC
>VGZI01000073.1 GCA_016872605.1 Planctomycetota bacterium | reverse complement strand
CGACGTCATGAGAATGGGCCGCAGCCGTAAGCGCGACGCCTCCACGGTCGCGTTCAAGAGGTCTTCCCCCTGCTCGTGGCGAACCTTGGCGAACTCGACGATGAGAATAGCATTCTTGCTGGCCAAACCGACCAAGACGACAAAGCCGATCTGCGTGAAGATGTTCACCTCCATGTTGGCGAGCATGACGCCGGTGATCGAGCACAACAAGCACATCGGCACAACGAGAATGACCGCCAGGGGCAGCGACCAGCTTTCATACTGCGCCGCCAACACCAGGAACACGAACGCGACTGCGAGTGCGAAGACGAACATCGCTTTGTTACCCGCTTCGAGCTGCAGGTGAGTCAGTTCGGTCCACTCATACGCCATCGATCGAGGCAACTCCTGCTCGGCAATTCGCTGCATGACGTCGATCGCTTCGCCGGAGCTCGTGCCCGGCAACGTGCTGCCCGTAATCGCGGTGGCGGCGTACATGTTGTAACGCAACACCATGACTGGTCCCGTCGTGTCGCGCACAGTCATGAACGTGCCCAGGCGCACCATCTGCCCCTGATTGTTGCGCACCTGAAGCTGCGCGATCTCCGGGACCGTTGTGCGAAAGCGCTGGTCGGCTTGAACCAGCACCTGCCAGGTTCTACCGAACTCGTTGAAATTGTTGACGTAGTACGATCCGAGGTACACTTGCAGCGTGTTGAAGACATCGCTGACCGAGATTCCCAGGGCCATGCACTTGACGCGATCGATCTCGAGAAACAGCCAGGGCGTGCTGGCGCGCGAGCTATGGCCCAGGCCGGCGAGGCCCGTTAGATCGGATCGGTTGCCGTGAGCGACAATGCGATCGGTAATTCGCTGCAGCTCATCGGCGCCGAGATTGCCGCGATCCTCGATGATGAGTTTGAAACCACCGGTGGTGCCGAGACCGTCGACCGGGGGGCCGCCGAACGCGGCAACGTTGGCGAGCACGGGAGCGATGCGTTTGACGTGCTTGGCGAGCAGGGGCCGAAGGTCTTCGATCTCTTTGGCGCTGAGCCGCCGATCGAGTTCGTCCTCGAGCCGATGCCAGCTGTAGGCGTTGTTCTTCAGGGGACGAAGCGACTTCATGACGCTCTTGGCGACGCCGGCCTCCCGCAGCGCCGTGAAGGTCGCATCTGTCAAGCGGCACCCTCCGGTGCGGCAAATGCGCAGCAACTCGTCACCGATCGCGTCCGCTGTCCGATCGCCGTCCGTGCGTCGGTTGAACTCGTCCAGCATCACGTACATCGACCCGAAGTTCGACGCATTGGCGCCGAGGATTAGCGACTGCCCCGAGACGCCGACGGCATTGGCAACGCCCGGGACTCCCTGGATCGCCTCCTCGCCTTTGCCCTTCTCGCCCAGCGCAATTTCGCCGATCTGGGCCATCACCTCTTCCGTTCGCTGCACGGACGCGGCATCGTCGAGTTGCACGGTGAGGATGAGGTAACCCTTGTCTTGCTGCGGGATAAATCCGGTCGGCGCCGTCGCGATTTGCACTCCCGTAAGCACGAGCAGCCCGGCATAAGCAGTGCACACGATGACGCTAATCCGCAGCACCTTGGAAACCGCCACGCCATAAACGTCGGTCATCCAGTCGAAGGCACGATTGAAGCCGCGGAAGAACCAACCCAAGCCCGCGTTGACCGAATCGATTGCAAACCAACCGATCACCAGGCCCACGGCCATGCCCGGTGCAAAATAGATTGCGTTGATGCCCCAGACTTGCCATGCCGCCAACATCGTTCCGTCATCGGCCCGGTCGGCCGATGGCAGGTCCAGAATTCCGGCGAAGAGCATCGGGCCGAGCCCGTAGGTCACCAGGCCCACAAGGCCGAAGGCCCACCACGGCAGCGCCTCGCGCTTGAGTTCGTACCCATGCCCTGCGCCGTGCGTCTGAACGACTTCGGTCTGAAAGATCATCACGGCCCGCGACGGCGTCATGGTAAGGGCGTTAACCGCCGAGATGATCGTCGAGACGGCGACAGTCACGGCAAACTGCCGGAAGAACTGGCCGGTGATACCGCCCAGAAAACAACAGGGGATGAACACCGCGCTCAGGACGAGCGTGATGGCCAAGATCGGCCCAGTGATCTCGTCCATCGCCTTGATGGTGGCGTCGCGCACGTTCAGCCCAGTCGCAATCTGCCGCTCGATGTTCTCCAGAACGACGATTGCATCATCGACGACAATGCCGATTGCCAGCACAAGCCCGAACAGCGTCAGATTGTTGAGCGTGAACCCCATCGCCGCCATGATCGCGAACGTGCCGATGAGCGACACAGGCACGTCGATCATGGGCAGGATCATGGCCCGCCAATCCTGCAAGAAGAGCAACACCACGATTGCCACCAGGATGACAGCGTCACGCAGCGTGTGAAAGACTTCGTTCACCGATTCGCGGATGAACGGCGTTGTGTCATAGACAATGCGATAGTCGAGATCATCCGGAAAGCGCGTCTTCAGCTCGCGCATTTTGGCGTAAACGCCCTCCGCCGTCTCCAGCGCGTTCGAGCCGGGAAGTTGGTAGATAGACAGCGCGACCGATGGTTGCCCATTGAGGGTACAGGATTGATCGTACTGCTGCGATCCGAGTTGCACGCCCTCCTCGTCCTTGGATTGCAGATGTTCGATACCGTTTTTCTTGACGACGAGGTCGGCCAGGCGCAGCAGCGGCTTGGCCGCGTCGACGGCGACACGTGTTTTTCGGATCTCGTCGAGATGAGGCGGCTGATCGCCACCGTAGATTGCCAGCCAGGTGAGCGGATCGTCCTTGGCATCCGGATCGACCGTCATCGACTGCGGCGCCGGACGCAGCGAGAACTCGATATGCTCGCTCGCCAGATGGTTGGCCTTGAGCTTTTCACCATCGAGCCGAATCCGCATGAAGTACTTGTTGGGCCGGACGACGTCGCGTAACCGGACGATCGGCGTCGCCTGGCCAGGGCGTTCCACAATCGCCGTGATTTGCGCCGGCTGACCGGCGACATTGCGGCCTGCCTTGATGATGATTTCCGCGAATTGCTTCGGATCGGTCAATCGCCCTTGGGTGTTGATCGTGAGCTGCGATTGCTGCGCTTTGAGAGTCGGCGGCTGCCCGATCTGGCCGGCCGCGACTTGGACATTCTGCTGCGCGATCGCGGCGACCACGTCCATGGCGCTCAAATTCAACGCCGCCATCTTGTCAGGATCAAGCCAGGCTCGCAAGCTGTAATCGCGCTGCCCCAAGTACGTGATGCCGGCAACGCCTTTGACGCGATTGAGCTCGTCCTTGACGTAAATCGTTGCGTAGTTCGAAAGAAAAATGCTGTCGTAGCGTCCCTTCGGCGACACCAGGTTGACGATCATCAGCGTGTTGGGCTGCATCTTCTTGACGCTGATGCCTTCGTTCTGGACCAAGGGCGGGATGACGGGCAGCGCCAAGGAGACGCGGTTCTGCACGAGCACCTGAGCCATGTCGGAATCGACGCCGAGCTTGAACGTCACGGTGAGTTTGTAGGCGCCGTCGTTCGTGCACTGGCTCGACATGTACACCATGCCTTCGACGCCGCTGACCTGCGCCTCGATCGGCGCCGCCACGGTGTCCTGCACGGTCCTGGCGTTGGCGCCGGGATAGAACGCCGTCACCGTCACCGTCGGCGGCGTCACCTCGGGATACTGAGCCACCGGCAACGTCCACACCGCTACGAATCCCGCCAATGTGATGACGACAGAAATCACGGTTGCGAAGATGGGCCGATCGATGAAGAAGCGTGAGAACATGGCGACTTCCGCAGGCGGGCAAGAGTTGTTGTATCGGCAACCTACGGAAGCGCAAAGAGCCGCGCACGAAGTAAGCGCCCGAACCGCGATAGCGCGATTTGAACTGGACTGCTTTTGAAGGGTCACACCACCGGCTGGCCGAGTGACTCGTGGCGGTACGATTGCTCTTCGTGACGCACCGCCGAAACATAGCCGCCGACAGCACCGGCGGTTGCACCGATCACCGTGCATGCCCAAGCGATGTTCCATGCACTTCCAAAAAACAAGTCCGCGACCGCTACGTCACCACGCCAGGAAAGGAGTGCCGAGGGCCCCAAAGCAATGAGTGCGCCGGCGACCAGACCGCTGAGCGCGGCGGCAATGCGTTCGCTGCCCGCCGATGCGATCTGCGCAATTGCGCCGATGATGGCTGCTATCGCCAGTAGATACTCTTTGTTATTCCCGTACGCAACAGAGTAGCTCGTAACCATCAGGCTGCGCTCTGCGTAGAACTTCGTATCTCCACCTTCGGCAAGGCGGAGCGGCTCGAAGATCGTACCCAAGACGATCCCAAATGGAAGTGCCGTGAGTATCCATCGGTAAAGGTCGCCAATGTCGCGATTCTGGATATGCCATTGCATCGCGACAAGATAGACGGTACCGCCCAGCAAGACCAACGCGAATCTCCACCACGGCATCAACGGCAAGAGCAAATAAACAGGAGCGATCCAATACAGCAGCCAGACAACAACTGCCCCGCCGACAACTCCCCATCCGCCGCACGCTTCGCCGATTTGGTAGCCGCCTAATCCCACGAGAGCACCGAAAAACAACGCGGAGGTCGCTCCAATCAATCCTCCAACGAGCACTCCGGCTGCGACCTCTTCGGACGTTGAACGAAACTCGACCGGTCTTTGACTCTGAATCGATTCTTCGGGCGGCGACGGCATCTTCTACCTTTCACAAGCAAAACGAAGGCCACAATCCATCCTGTTTCGCCTTCCGATAACGCAGTCCCCTGGACGGATCACAACAACCCCGGGATCGGCTCGCCGTGATAGACGTGGTGCGGCCGATCGATGGTGTCGCGCCACATCGCGGTGTGCGGGATGCCGAGAGCGTGATAGATCGTGGCGGCCATGCTCTCCGGCGATTGCGGGCTGGACGCGGGGTAAGCGCCGTGGCGATCGGAGGAGCCGACGACGGCTCCGCCGCGAATGCCCCCGCCGGCGAAGAAGATGCTTTGCACCGCGCCCCAGTGATCGCGCCCGGCGCCGTTGTACGAGTCGGCCAGCGTCGAGAGTCGAGGCGTACGCCCAAACTCGCTGCCGATGACGATGAGCGTGCTGTCGAAAAGGCCGGTTGCGCGTAGATCATCGATCAGGGCGCACAAAGCCCGGTCCGTCGGTGGGAAGAGCTTGTCGCGCAGGCGGTGGAAGATGTCGCCGTGCGTGTCCCAGGTTTCGTTGTTGCCGAGATTGACCTGGATCATGTTGACGCCGGCTTCGACCAGGCGAAACGCCATCAGGAGCGACCAGCCGAAGCTATTGCGGCCGTAGCGTTCTTGAGTGCGTGCATCAGCGTTGGTCACATCGAAAGCTCGGCGCACACGCGGGTCGGCCAAGAGCGAAATCGCGTTCTGGCGATGCTCGTCGAAGCTCTGCGTGGTGGCGCCACGTTCAAGCGTTTGACGCTGCTCATCGACCTGACGCAATAGATCGAGGCGGCCAGCCAAGCGGTTGCCGTTGACGCCAGGCGAGAGCGCAATGTTGGGGGCCTGAAAGACGCGGTCGTCGGGCGTGCTCGGCGTGTGCCTTTGGCTGTTCGGAAACGTGTACTCCGGATACGCGCCGCGCCACATCGGATTGCCGTACGGCGACGCTTCGATGAAGAGCGGATCGCGGCGTCGGCCCATCATGCCGCCGTAAGCGCCGGGGATCGTGCCGCCCGACCAGTGCACGAGCCGCTCGGGCAATACGATGGCGGGCGGCAGATTGTTGTTGCGCGGCGGAATCGCGTCGCCCACGACGGACGCGATCGCCGGCCAATGCGTCGGCCGTGTCTCGCGCTCATCGCGAAACCCCGGCGGATGGGTCGTGCGGCCCGTCAGCATGTAGAAATGACCGAGCGTATGGCCATTGGTCGGATGCGTCAGCGAGCGGACGATCGCCCAGTGCTCGCTACGTTCACGCAAGCGCGGCAGATACTCGCTGATCTGGATGCCCGGCGTGCGCGTCGCCGCCGGCCGAAACTCGCCGCGAATGCCCTCGGGCGCGTCCGGCTTGAGATCGAAACTCTCGTGCTGCGACAGCCCGCCGGAGAGGAAAATGTAGATGCACGAACGAGCCCGGCCTCCCCTCTCCCCTTGGGAGAGGGGTTGGGGGTGAGGGAACGCCGCGGCTCGCAATGCCGCGCAGTGATTCATGCCCAGGCCCAGCAAACCGATGGCGCCGGCCTGCAGCATCGTGCGCCGGGATAGATACGGATGCATCAAGTGGCTTGCGTCGTTCATCGCTAAACCCCTGCCTGTGGATGTTGCCTATCGTACCTCTTTTGTCGGCACATTGCCAGGTTTTTTTCAGAGCACGGCGCACAAGCAAGTGCTCGAGCCCGCACCTGCGTGCTCACTGGGAACATTGCACCGGCGCGGTCACGGCGTTACCGCCCGCGAGCTGCGCTTTGAACACGAGTGGGAATCGAAAAGCCGCGACAATCGTCTTGATTCGAGACGGCCAGAATTCAACCTAGCAAATTGATCTCGCCGCGCAGCATTGGTTTGGTAGTACCAGATTGTCGTCAGTTCGGAGGCCCACGGTGATTACAGCCAATAACATCCAAGAAAAGCTAAAAGAACGTCCGTTCGTGCCGTTTCGCGTCATCATGAGTTCCGGGCAGTTCTACGATATCAAGCATCCCGACCTTGTGCTGGTCGGGAAACGGCATCTCTTTGTCGGGACGGCCAGCGAGGATAACCCGACCATGTTCGATCGCTCGAGTTTGCTTCCCATGCTGCACGTCGCCGCGCTCGAAGCGCTGCCCGCGGAAGCGTCGCCGTCCGGCAATGGCCAACATTGAGAGTAATTCACTTCGTCGGCCCGCTGCCCACGTATTTCTCCAGCCAGGCGAAGAACTCGCGCTGCCAGAGCCTCGCATTTTGGGGCCGCAGGATCCAGTGGTTCTCGTCCGGGAAGTACACGAACCGCGTCGGCACGCCCTTGATGCGCAGCGTGTTGTAGTACTCCATCCCCTGCGTGATCGGCACGCGGTAGTCCTTTTCGCCGTGCATCACCAGCGTCGGCGTCTTGAAGTTCTTGGCGAAGCGTTGCGGGTTCTGCTTGTCGATCTTGTCGCGATCGCCCCACGGGAAGGCGCCAAGGGCTCGCTCCCGGCTGCGCACGAAATCCGACGCCATCATGCTGTCCCAGTTGTAGACGCCGGCGTGGCACACCATCGCCTTGTAGCGATCGGTGTGCCCGTTCAGCCAGGCCATCATGTAGCCGCCGTAGCTCGCTCCGGCCGCGGTCGTGCGCGTCTTGTCGATGTACGGCTTGGCTTCCATGTAATCGGTCGCCTTCATGACGTCGATGAACGGCTTGGTCGCCATGTCGCCCGTGATCGAGTCGGTAAACTTCTGCCCGAAGCCCGACGACCCGTGGAAATTCGGAATGGCGACAACATAGCCCTTGGACGCGAAGAGGTGAGCGTTCCAGCGATAATGGAAATCGGTGGTGATAGCGTTATGTGGCCCGCCATGAATCATCATCAGGCAAGGCCATTTCTTCTTGGCGTCGAACCCGGGCGGATAGACGATCCACATCTGCACGTCGTCGTCATCGGCGCCCTTGTAGGTGACGTTTTCGACTTTGCCGAGGTCCCATTGCTGGATCATCGCGTCATTGAAAAAAGAAGCCTGCGAGGGCTTGCCTCCCGGCCTGTGCGTGAACAACGTCCCGGGTAGGGAGAAACTCGATGCAAGGTAGGCGCCGATGCGAGTGCCGCGAGCCAAGTCGATCGATTGTTCGGACACGCCGGGCGTCGGAAACTTCTTGGCGTCGTTGCCAGTGGTCGACACGAAGTAAATCTGGTGGTAGCCGGTGTCGTCTGAATCGAATGCCAGGCGTTTGTTGTCGGGCGCCCAGCGCACGCCACCAACGCTATGGTCAAGGTTGGCGGTCAATTCGCGATGAGTGCCGGCGCCGCGATCGTGCAGCATCAAGCGAACGCGGTCCGCGTAAAAGTACTTCGTCACCTGACGTGAGAATGCAATATGCTTGCCATCCGGCGAATACACCGGCGCCGAATCGTTCGCGGGGTTGTCGGCGGTGAGGTTCTTGGGTTCCCCCGCTCCCTCACGGTCGCGGCTCTGATCTAGGGGCATCACATAGAGATCGAGGTTGTAATCCATGCCAAGCTCTTTGCTCGACTCGGAGACGAAACAGATTTCCTTGCCGTCGGGCGAGACATCGTATTCGGCAGCCGATCCGCCGCTGACGGGAAGCGTGCGCTTCGTGTTAGCGAACAGGTTGCGGTGCTTGCCGCTGGCGACATCGACGGCGAAGACGACGGGCCGTTTGCCGTCGGCGACCCACTTGTCCCAGACGCGATACAGAGCGTCGTCGATGATGTAAGCTTGCACCTTGCTGTCTTTCTGGGCCTTGGCTTTTTTGCGATAGCTCTCATCGTCGGGCGTGTCGGGCCAGGTCCAGACGGCGCAGTAAATCGCCTTGGAGTCGGCGGACCACTTGATGCCGGTCGCATTCATGGGCAGTCGCGAGACCTGCCGCGCCTCGCCGCCGTGGGGCGAGACGACGTAGATCTGGGTATCGCCGGAGCGTTTGGAGAGGAAGGCGATCGATTCGCCGTCGGGGGACCAGACCGGGCTGAAACCGCCGCCCTTGGAACTGGTGAGTTGCACCTGCGATTTGCCGTCGGTGGAGCAGAGCCATACCGTGGTGGAGCTGGTGTTGGCCTCCATGTCGAACTTGGTGACATCGATGGCGACCGATTGGCCGTCCGGCGCGATGGACGGCTTGCCCAGGCGCTGGACCTTCCAGATATCTTCGAGCGTGATAGGCCGCTTCTTCGCTGCTTGGGGCGTAGCACTCCCGGCAACAACAAGAAGAACGACAACAGAGATGCGCAGGATGCGAATCATGGCGAAGAAGCTCCTGTTACTTGGGCTGCAGGAAATCGCTCGCTTGCCGGTTTCGCGCGAAACCGCCGAGCGAACGACCTGACGCAACCATCAGAGCTTCTTCATAGCGAATACGTGTCAAATCCGCCACAAACCCAGATCAAATGTGCTGCTCACCGTGCGATACAGCCACCAGGCGCACGAGCGGTATTCGCAGTGAATCTTGACCTGGGCATTGGAATTGATCGCGATCGAATCGTCGGGCTGCTCAAAGTCGATGCCGACGAGGAACACCTGGCCTTGCGGAACCAGTTTGTTCCCCTCGATGCCGGGCTTGATCGCCAGTGGGCCGCCCATCTTGTTCGTCAACTGCGGAGGTACTTCCTTGGCGTCCGACTTCGGCAACGACGCCTTGACGATGCGGCCCTTCCATAGCTTGAGGCCGTGTCCTTGCACGCGGATCGTCGATTGCAGCGGATTCTGCTCGGTCGATTTGTCGATGTTCTCCTTGAGCAGCGCATAGTCGGCGGGCGACAGAGGCACGAGCACGCGCAGCTTGGCGCGATCGCCGACGCTGCAGAACACCGTCTGCTGCTCCTTGTCCCAGCGTTTGTCGATCTCGTCGATGCGCGGCACGTTTATGGCGACACCGTCGCGCGGCGCGTATAGCTTCAGCTTCTTCAACTTCTTGATGACGAGGTTGTGCTCGTCCACCGCCTGGCGATACTCGGCGTCGGCCTTGATGGCCTGGTCTTTGAGCTTGGCCTTCTGCGCGTCGTCCTTCTCTTTGTTGTAAAGGTCCTCGACGGTTTTCACCGTGTTTTCCTTGATGGTGACCTGCATCGATGCCTGCGAGCGCTGATTCTCCATCTCCGGCAACGGCGTGAACTCCGCCAGGAGCTGGCCCTTCTTGACCACTTGCCCTTCGGACACGTACACCGCTTTCAAGAAGCCAGGCACCTCGACGGCGACCTGCGTGATCTCCGTCGGCTGTACCTGCACAAAGCCGTGCTCGCGAATGCGCGTCACCGGCATCGGAATGAAGCAGACCACGAACAACGCCGCCGCCACCAACGAAGCACTGATCGTCACTCGAATCGGATCCATGTCAGGCAACCTCCCACGTTTGCGCGTGCTTTCAATCAGGTTGTAAATCGGCCAGCCCACCATCGACGCCAACGCGCCGATCGCCAACATCTCGCTCACCACTTCGAGCTTGTACGGCTTGAGGAACGTGGCCATGAATTTCAGAATGATGAACGTCACCACCCAGCGATACACCCAGCTGACCATGGCAAAAGCCACGAACAAAACTCGCCGCCAGGGCTCCATGTACGGCTCCGGCTGCACCTCGATGCCGAGGCAATGCTCCATTGCCAGCTTTTGCAGATAATTGTCCGCCTTGTCGCGCAGGTTCGGAATCTCGATCCAATCCGTGAGCACGTAATAACCGTCGTAGCGCATCAGCGGATTGCCGTTGAAGACGACCGTGCTCACCGAGCAGACGACCATGAGGTTCAGGCACAAGTTGTTGATGAACGGCTGACTTTCGGTGTTCCACCAGATGAACGTGGCCGCGGCCGCGATCATGAGCTCCACGTAGATGCCGGCGAAGCTGATGATGATGCGATGCCATTTGTTCGGCAGCCGCCAGGCGTCCGAGACGTTGCAGTACATCGCCGGTGAAAAGCAGAGCAAGAGGAAGCCCATCTCGTGCACTTCGCCGTCGAACGCCTTGCACGATAGCCCGTGGCCAAACTCGTGAATCACCTTGACCACGCCAAGCGCGATCCAGAGATAGATCATGTTCTTGAAGTTGAAATAGCTCTCGAACGACGGCAACCGCGAGTAGAAGGTCTCGAAATGCGTGAGCACCAATAGGGCAGCGGCGACCATGAACGCGACGCTGGCGACGAAGAACCACCAGGTAAACATCCAGCCGAGGTATTGCAGCATCACCTTCAGCGTCTTTTCCGGATCGAAGACGGGAATCTTGATGTAGAGGATGTTCGTCAGCGTTTGCATCCACTCCATCCAGACGCGCTCGCTGCGATGCTCGTAAAGCAGCTTGCCGGCCTGGGGCGTCTCGTTCTGCACGAGACCCATTTTCAGAAGCTGCTGGCCGAACTGCTCGAGGTCCTCGAGTTTGAGGCGTTCGGGACGAAAGCGCTTCTCGAATGCCTTCTGAGCAGCGTCGAGCGTGACAGTCCCGTCGAAGAGCATCAAGAGGAAATACTCTTGCTCCTTGAAACGATAATAGCGCAGGTTGACCGGGTCCTTGACGACGTAATAAGCGCGCCCCTCGTAGCGTTGCGGCACGATCGTGAGGTCCGTGCGGCGGCGCAGGCGCACTTGCTTGCGTCGTTCCAGGTCGCTGGCAGGAGCGGCGGCGGACATAGGGGTTCCTGTTTGCCGCTTGCGGCTGTGCGCTCACATCGCGCCATGCGAGCGCGAAGCCGCAAGCGGCGACACGTTACTCAATCACAATCGTCACCGGGCGGCCCGCTTCGAAGCGGCCGTTCGGATACCGCGGAAACTCCGGGCGATTCTGCACTTCAAACCCAATCCGGCTTTGCTTGGTACTCGGATCGATGGAGTGACTGATCAGACTGATCGGCACATTGCGAATCGGGTGGGTGGCGATGTCGTCCTGTGTCGGAATCGACCAGACGTAAATCTTCTGTCCGCTGGCGGAGACGGCGAATAGCGCGTCGCTGCCCGCGACCGGCGCGAATGCAGCGCAGGCCACCGGGACTCGATCACGCGTTGCGAACTGCCGTATTTCGAAGGCACGCCTGTCGCCTTCGGGGACGCGCCAAAGCTGCAGCCGCCCTTCCGCGGCGCCGGCGCTCAAGATTAACTTGTTGTCCGGCGAAAACAGCGCCAGGGTATCGAACGGCGTCGAGTTCGATGGCATGTCGATCGTGTGCTTGAGCGTCTGCGTCTGCACCGAGTAAAGCTTGAGCGTGCGGCCCTGGTCGAAGAGCATCCACATGCCATCGGGGCTGACGCCGAGCCCTGGGACGTTGCCGTCGCGATTGGCGATGGCCTTGCGATCCGCGACGGCCCCCTTGCGTTTCAGTATCCACGTTCGCAGCGTCTTGTCGCGGCCCACGGAGATGAGCCGGCATTGCGGCGTGAAGTGCAGGCTGGTGACCGAGTCCTCGTGCCCCTTGGTGACGCCGTGCTCCCAATCGAAGGTGTAAAGCTTACCGCCGTCGGCTTGCCACATGCGGATTGAGCCGTCGGAACCGCCGCTGGCGAAGAAGGCGCTGTTGGGACTGAAAGCGAGCGCGGTGATCGCGGTGTTCTCGCCGTGGGCCTTGGAAATCTCGGTGATCAGCTTCGGTTCATCGGTTCTGCCGCCCAGGTTCCAGAGGTAGATGCTGCCGTTCGCACAGCCGGCGAGGCAAACACTTGCCTTCTTGTCACCGGGTTTGGTCGGCGGGGAGCATACGACGACGCGCACCGCCTCGGAGTGGTGGAGCGTCCAGAGCGGTTCCTTGACGCCGCGCTCCCAGACGCACACCGACTTGTCTTCGCTGCCGGAGACGATGCGCAGATCGCTCGCCACGGCAACGCTAGTCACGTCGAGATCGTGACCTGGGAATTCGAACGCGGGCTTTTCAAGGATCGTCGGCTCGATCGTCGCCGTGACGGGCCGATGGTCTTTGGTCCGGGCCGCGTGCACCTCGGCAATGCGATTCTTGATGTCGGCGAAATACTGCTCTTCGATCAACGCCTCGGCCTGAAGACGTTCGAGATTCTGAACCACGATCACGGGATCGCCTTGCTTCACTGCGTAACCGGCCTGGCGGACGATCGTTTTGATGGAGCATAGTTTGTAAGGCAGCGCGACATGCAATTCGTGCAGATGCAGCTCGGTGTCGGCCATTTTCTTTTCTGCCTTGGCAATGATAATGTTCCCTTCCTCGCCGATGCGCTCGCTCTTGAGTTTTTCATAGGTGAGTTTGGCGGCGCCGAGTTCTTCCTTCGAGATCGCAGGAGGTCGGCGGTTGAAGTAGAGGTCGTAGGCGCGCGCAAATCGCTCGTGCCCTTCAGCTTCCGCCGATATTGCTGCCTTCCATTTCGCAATCGAAACGTCGATCTTGGCCTGCTTGGCTTCGATGTCGGCAATCGCTTTTGCAGGTCCGATCATCCCAAGCATCTGGCCATGACTTACGGTCTGGCCTTCGTAGTGCCTTCGATAAAACGTGTACACATGGTCGGCGCCGACTTTAATCGGTTTGGCGGGATAATACGGCTCGGCGAGAAAGGCCGCCGACCCAGCAGCGAGCACGACGCTCTCGTCGATCTGGTCGCCGACGAACCAGATCTTACCGCCGACTTCGCTCGGAACCTCTTGCGTTTCGATCGGATTCATCACGCCGTAGAGCACGGTCGGAACGCCGGCGCTGGGTCTGGCCTTCGGGATTTCCGGAAACGGTGCAGGCTGGTAGAGGTCGTCGCCCAGTTCCGCGACCGAGACGGCTTTCTTGGGCGGCGCGTACCCATCGGTCGGCCGCGCCGGATCAATTTCGAGCAATCCGGCATACCACGCTCCGCCCATGAACAGGCCAGCGCCCAGAAGCATCACCAGGAAGATACGTAGCATGCGTGGACTCCTCAATGCCGCTTGCTGTTTTGCGTTCGGGTGTTACCTTCCGAGCGCGAAGCCGCAAGCGGCGGAACGTGTCACCATTGGAAATACGGGAAGATGATCTTTTCGTACGTGAACTCGTAAACGCCGTAGAAGAGCGAATAGCCCATGGCGCGGTTGCCGCAACGGATGCGCGTGTGGACTTCGCTGCCGCTGAGAAGTTGCGCCGAGGTGATCTGCCAATCGCGCGGGATGCCGGCGCCGCTGATGCGCGCCTTGGCCAGAACGACGGCTTCGTTTTCGTTGTGCTCGTCCTTCTGCGCGTTGGCCTGGGCCGCGATCTTGTCCTTGGCCAGGCGAGCGCGATAGCACGTCGTCGTGTGCGACAAGAACATAACGTCCACTTCCAGCTCTTCGCCCGGCTTGAGCTTGTCAAAGGCGCGGAGCACTTGGCCGACATGCTTCTGCGGGATTTTGAGTTCGATCTCCCATTCGTTGACATTGGGATTTACCGCATCGGTCGCGCCGACGCGTATGAGCGGGTCGCCTGGCTTGACGTTCCTGCCCAACAGGTTCTCGCGAAAATCGGAACTCAGGATGATGCCGGTCTTCGGCGAAACGATCGTAAAGAACCCGGGCCGATTGAGATCGGCATTGGTCCGATCCTTGAGACGATTGAGGTTCTTGATCACCTCGCGTCGCGTGATTTTTGCCTTCTCAATGTTCACCGTATCGGGGCTTGAACTCGCGCCGCCCGGTTCTGGTTTTGTCGGTGGCGCATTGATCTCGGTGGCGAGCGTGGCGATCTCCGTTTGCATCTTTGTGATCTTTTCGGCCAGTTCGAGGTCGAACAGCGTCATCAGCGGCTGACCCTTCGTCACGCGACTGCCCGAGGCGAGACCGGCCGGGATGTCGACGACGGCTCCCGGCCAGGGCGGATACACCCAGGCGCGATCTTTCGGCAGGGCCTCGCCGTTAGCTTCCATCTTGAGCGGGAACGGGACGAAGATCATCGCCAATACGAGAATGGTCAGTCCCGCCAGAATAGACGCCGTGATGGCTTTCGCTTTTCCCCCTAAGCCATCCTGGACGTATGCCAGTGGCAGCCAGAGCAGGCGCATCGGAATGCGATAATATTGTTGTGCGTTGAAAAGGGACGGGCCCGCGTGTCGGCCGACGACTTCAAGCCGGGCGATCAGCTGCTCCGGGGCAAGATTGGTTTCGAAACATTCCATCATCAGGGCCGATCGGGCCGGAATGCCGGTGTCCTTGTCGCGCTCGTCGTGCAGCGGCATGATCACGAGAATCTTTGAGTTGCTTTCTTCCAGATACAAATCGAGCGCGGCCAGAACTTTCGGCGGCAAAGCGTCGTCCTTGGTGCCGGTGTAGACGAGTCGTTCGCCCCACTCGATGACGGCGTCGAAGAGCTCACGCATGAGCACAACGAGGTTGGACTGTGCTTCGACCACGTCGGCGCCGCTGATGGCCGTCACCTCGCAGTCGTCGCCGGGTCGTGTGGCGACGCTGATGCGATCGACCTCGATGAGCCGACGGGCTTCGTTGGCAATGAGGTAGGAAACTTCGGTCGTATCAAGGCTGCCGTGGATTTGCCGGGCGAACGCTTCCAACTTCAGCCAAAGGTCCTGCTGGCCGAGCATCTGACGAAGTTGGTAGTTGCGCAGGTAGAGCGAAACGTAGGCGGCCATGCGAGTCAGGAACTGGTAAAGCCCCTTGATGGTGTTGGGGTCGCGGTGCGGGTCGAGCCAGAGTTCGACCAAACCGACTGTTTGCTGGTCCTTGACTACGGGAGCGAGGAGGACGACGAAATCGCTGGCGTTGCCGGCGACCTGATCTCCTTCGGCGCCGAAGTTGTGGCTGAAGCGTGGCCCGATGACGCCTCCCTTGCCCTGGATCGTCGCCTGGCGCAACAATTCATCGTGCATCGGTTTGGCATCGGGTGTACTCTCCAAACCGACCTCGCGCAGATTGATTTGGCATTGGAGTTGGAGATTTCCCTGCGGCGTGCGAATCCAGATGGCGCCTGCGAACGCCTGCGCTGCGAAAAAAAGACGCTGCAGGAAGTCGGTGTAATATGCCTGCGGCGCGACATCGGCTTCCGAGAGCTGGGCAATCTCGTCGGCCAGCTGGTTGATCTGCCTTCGCGCCGCCTCAATCTGAGCGGCTTCAGCCGGGTTCATCGAGCCCTGATTCTGTTGGCTGGGATCGTTGCTCATACATCACCTAAACAAGAAACCCAAGGGCGTGTGGAACGGGCCCCTGGGATCCCGAAGGAAAACCGATCACTCAATACAACGCGGACAGCGGGAGTTTGTGACCTTTTCGATTCTCCAAACATCCTTGATCGTACAACATTTAACAGATGTTTCCAATGTGAGTCCGGGGGTCGCATGACGAAGCCAACCGACGTGGAATTCGAGTTTGGCGTGCCGATACCCGGCAAGATTCTCGAACCCGCGCGATGGACGAAAACCGCACTCAAAAAGCTCCCCGCGGTCGGTCCGCTCGACGTCACGGCACTCTTCGGCAGGCGCGCCCCCTTGGTTGTCGATTTGGGCTGCGGAAACGGGCGATTCCTGCTCGGTTCGGCACTTGCTCGACCGGATTTCGATCACATCGGCATCGACATACTCCCCATGGTGCTCCGGTACGCCACCAGACGGGGCAATCAGCGCGGGCTGGGCAATCTACGCTTCGCCGCCATCGACGCCCAACGCTTCGTCGCCGAATACCTCACGCCAGGAAGTGTCCGCGAGATCCACTGTTATCACCCGCAGCCGTACCACATCGCCAGGGACCGCTCCAAGCGATTGTTGACGCCACGCTTCCTGGCCGACGTTCACCATGTGGTGGAACCGGCCGGCATGATCTTCGTGCAGACCGATAACGCCCCGTACTGGCGATATCTGCAACAAGTCCTTCCAGGGTTCTTCGATTTCCACGAACAGAACGGTTCGTGGCCTGACACTCCACGCGGCCGAACGCGCCGGGAAATCATCGCCATGAAGCGGGGCTATCCAGTATTTCGGGGCTGGGGCACACGAAAAGGTATGAGCGCCGAGGAAGCGGTGCAACGTGCCGAGTCGTTGCCGTTGCCGACGTTCGACGCGGGGCCGCGCTACCGCGACTTGGATGAAATGGAGCGTCTCAAAGAGCCGCGCACGGAGTAAGCGGCCGTTACGGCTTGCTAATGCCGTCCGGCTTCGCCGGAGGCTCCACCTTTGGCGCCGACTTCTCCGGGGCCGCGGCCGGCTCGGGTTTTTCGTCACCGCCGCTGTCGCTCGAGTGTGCTTGGCGGCGCTCTAGAATAAACGCGCTCACCCCCAGTGCAACCCAGCCGATCATGCCGGCGACAAAAAAGATCACCGCGACCGTGGTGTTGGACAGAAGGGACGAGGCGGCGCCCCCATTGTCGGGGTCGACCTTGGCGCGACCGTCGCGGCGACCGTTCGGGTCGGCTTTGTTGTCCTTTTTGCCCTCCTCATGGGGATCCTGATCGCCCGGCTCTTGATCCATGAGAAACAGAACCGCGTAGGGATCGTGCTCGCCCAGCCAGTAGTGCGCCGGCAAGCCACGCTCGGGAAGCCTTTGACGCGACGCTTTCGATGCGGCCGCGGCGTCGTCGGCGATTTTCTGAAGCCTGGGCAGCGGCGCCTTTTTCTTGGAGTCAAGCAACTCCGCCGGCGAAAACTCCCAGGCGGATGCAGAACTCGCGATGCCGACTAACGAACTCATAAACGCGAACATCAACAGTTTTCGCATGGTGCAAGCTCGTGGTGCCACTTTCCCCATACTACCATCGCCTGACGTTCGACCTGGCTTCAGTCAAACGCCGGCAATAGTCATCATTCGCAGCGCATGCCGCCGCGTCAAGTGGGCGATTGGTTGCGAAAAACTTCGCTGACGCTTCAGGATCTGACGATTGCGCGGATTATTTCAGCGATTCCAGCGGCTGCAAGCGCATGGCGCTCAGCGCGGGGATGAGGCCGCCCAGCGCGCCCATGAGGATGCTGAAGACCATGCCGGTGAACAGGACGCCCCCATCGACGATAAGGCGCAGTACGACCGTCTTGCCTCCGCCGCCGGCGCCGGAACTGATAATACTTGTCACCGTCATGCCATTGAACAAGAGAAACGCAATCAAGCAGCCGACGATGCCGCCGAGAATGGCGATCAGGAGCGCCTCGAACTGGAAACAGAGCAGAATCTGCCAGCGACGATATCCCATGAGACGCAGGACGCCGATGTCCTTGCTGCGTTGACTGATGGCGGCGTACATCGTGTTCATTACGCCCAGGATACCGCCGATGGCCATGATGAAAGCGACGACATAGCTGGCAGCGCTGAACTGCTTGCTGGTGTCGCTCATCTTGGCGTAGTATTCCTTCTCAGTGAACACCTGGAAGTTCCGCTCAATTTTGACATCCTTCAAGGCAGCAACGGCCTTTTTCGCCCGCTCGATGCTGCCGTCCTTGATGCGAATGACATACGATGAGTAGGAATTCTCTCGGCCAAAGGTCTGCATGACGTTCTGATCGCGCGTCCAGATTTCGGACCCGAAGGCGGCGCTGCCTTCTTGCATGACGCCGACGACGACCCACTTGGCCGGCCCGAGCCGAATGACATCGCCTGGCTCCACGATGGACTTGCCGAGGTCCTCGCCGAACGCGCGAGCGACGCCGTGACCGAGCACGATTTCCTTGGCCGTCTCGTTGGGGCCTATCGACTTGGCGCCGGCGTCGCTGACCCACGAATGGCCCGCCGTAAGTTCGACCCCATGCATCAGGGCGGCTTTTGGCATGTTGTCCAATCCTCGCATCTGCACGAAGCGGCGCGGCCGAGCGCCCGGCAGCGGGTCCGGAACCATGTACATGACGACGACGTACACCTCTTTGACGTAGAAATCGATCTGCGCTTGCAAATCGCCCGGCAGTTGCTCCACGGCAAAGTTTCCAAGGTTGCTGAAGGCTTCGTCGGTGGCGCCGTCGGATAGGATCATGACGTTGCCCGGATCGCCGCTGGCTTCGATCAGGCGATCCATCCCTTTGACGAATGAGAGCATGAATGTGAGCAGCGTGGTCACCAGCGTAAACGCCAGCGCGGTGACGATGGTTGTCTTCCAGCGCGACTGGAGGTTGCGGATGTTGTAGATGATCGGCACCTTGCGAATCGGCATCAGATACAAAAAGATCGGCACAAGAGCCAGCAGCAGGATAACCAAGCCGATGAACGCGAATGCCGCCAAGCCGGGGTTCTCGGCGAGCCAATTCAGGAATGGATTGCGAAACGTCCGCATGAGAGAAACCAAGGCCTTTTCGTTTCACGCTACCTTTGAGAACACTTCTGAGACTTTGACTTCGCGCGCGGACCAAGCCGGGATCGCCGCTCCGATAAACGCGGTCAGCGAGCCGATCGCCAATCCCCACATCCACGCCGACTCCGGTATTCGAAACACGGGAAAGAAGCCGATGCGAAACGGGATACCGCCCCATTTCAGGTTGAAAAACAAAAACGTCCCGCCGGCCGACAGTAATCCCGCCAGAGCGCCGACCAGCATCGCTTCGCCCAGGATTAAGAAGAATATCTGATTGGGCGTAAAGCCGAGCACTTTCATGACTGCCATCTCGGTGCGCCGTTCGCGCACGGTGATGCTGATGGCGTTGGCCATGACGAGCGCCATCACGACCATCATCCCTGGGACGAGAAGGAATTTCATGCCCCAGATGATATCGCGATAGGCTTCGAGAAACGAGCCGATGAGCGACGACGCCGTCTCGCATTTCACCTCGCGGCTGAACATCTTCGATCCTTCGATGGCCGAGCCGACGCGATCGAACATGGCCCGATCGCCGACGCGAATCCAAATCAAGTTGAGCCGTTTGTCGGCGAGCGGGTGTGTAGCGTTGTTGTTTTTCTGTTTGTACAAGTCGAACGCTCGATTGAAATAATCCATGCGCATGATGGCGCTGGCGTTGTAGCGACCGTCTGGAAAAACTCCGACGATCTCAAACGCCAGGTCGATCCCCTTGTAGTTGACGCTCGTGAGCTTGAATCGCTCGCCAACCTTTTTGTTCAGCGCCTTGAGCTTATCCACTCCAAGCAAGCAAGCGTAGGGCTTTTTTTCGTCGCTCAGCGCCTCGACGAGCTTGGGATCGAGGTCCTGCATGTCGTCCATCATCGGGATGATCTGCTCGGGATTCATGACGAAGAAGAAGATCAACGTGTCCGGCGTGATCTTCGCGGGATCGGTCGTGCCGCCGTAGAAGGACCAGATCATGAAGTCCTTCGATCCATACAGCGGTTTGCCATTCTCCGTGAGTTCCGGCAAGAACTTCTTCGACGATGGATCGAGGTAATCCGCGTCGGGCATCGGCAATTGGCTGGGAACCGACCACTTGTACGTCACGATGATCTTCAGGTCCTTCGACCGCTCGACCGTGATCAGGTCGATGAAGTAGATGATCGTCCAGATGATGGTGATCATCAGCCCCAAGACGGCGATGGCGCCGGCCGTCAGCCCCGTGCGAAGGAAGTTGCGCTGCAGATTCTTGACGCCGAGCATGAACAGGCGAGGATACGCGACGACGTAGGCAATGGCAGCTACCACCACGATTAACCCGATGATCGTGGCCGTCAGATTGACGTAGTCATTCGCAATTTGATCGTAGATTCGCGTGAACATTTCACACCGTTGTCATCGCGCTGTCGTTCACTGTTTTTTTTACATACACCGCACGGTAAATGGCACGGCCTTCTTTGCGATATTTGCGTTCAAAGTTCGTCGCAGAGTTCTCATCAGCGCCAGTCGGCTCCGAACGCAGGCCCGGGACGTCATTCAGCATCTCGATCGATTCGGCGAAATAGTCGGCTACATCGGTTTTGAGGTAGAAGGCGCCCCCCGCACAGAGCACGCGGACACACAGCTCAACGAAGTCGCGATCGAGCAGCTTGCGCTTACGATGGCGCGTCTTCCACCACGGATCGGGGAAGTAAACGTGGATGGCAGCAACACTCTCGGGAGCGATTCGTTCACGAAGGAACCAGCGTGCGTCGGTGCATGCGACCTTCACGTTGGTCAGGCCTGCTTTCGCCAGTCGCGTTGCCGTCAGTAGCACATATTTGCGTTCGATCTCGATGCCGAGGAAGTTGGCGTCGGGGCACGCTTGACCTTGCGTTTGAAGAAACAGGCCTTTGCCGAAGCCGATCTCGATTGCGACGGGATGATGGTTTCCGAAGACGGCGAAGAAATCGAAAGCCGGCGCCTTCGCCAGTCGCGGCGAATCCGGCGGCAGCTTGCGCGGGTTAGGCACGTCGAGCAGGTACGGCGCCAGCGCCTCGGTCGGCAATCGACGCTTCGTCCGCACCGCTATTCCTCGCCGCGCTTTAAGGGTACACCGATGATGTCGCCGTGAAACGCCATGACGCCGTTGACGAAACCCTGCACGTTGTAGATCATCTGCCGGCGGTGGAACTTCGTCTGCTTGGCGACAAGGACCAAGCGCTGCCCCGGCCGAACCGGGCTGCGAAAACGAACATTCTCGAGCCCTCCGAAGCCGAGGAAATGGTCCGGCCCGAGATCGTGTTGCGACATCGTGTAATAGCTGCAGAGCTGCGCCGACGCTTCACACATCAAAACGCCCGGCAAGAGTGGATAGCCCGGCATATGTCCGCGCACCCAGAATTCGTCGAAGCGCACGTCCTTGTACCCGACGATGATGTGGATCGACGGATCGAGGAACACCACCCCGTCAAGCTGCTGCATCTCGAATCGTTGCGGATTCACCTTGCGTATCGCTTCCTGGTCGGCAACGATGTTGCTGAAGTCGACTTGGGTCAGGTCAAAATGTACGTCAGGCGGCATGGCTCGAATCCCGCGCTCGCCCGAGCGAGCGGCTAAGAGTCTATCCGGCAAGCTGCGTGGGGCACGTTTTTAACGTGCCAGAACCCGGAAAAACACGGGACATCGCACGTTGAAAACGTGTCCCACGGGCCTTCCCGGATAGACTCTAAACATACCTCTACGATCCCACGACGTCCGCAATCTGCGGCAATTCAGTCAACATGACATCCGGGCGCGTTGCGTGGTCTTTTAGTTGCTCCGGCGTCGCCTGCAGCGACCCTTTGTCGCCGGCAAAGAGAGCCGTTCGCATCCCCAGCTTCTTGGCCGGGAGGAGGTCGGTCTCCAGCCGAGCGCTCACGTGAAGCACCTGAGCCGGCTGCAAGCCAAGTCCCTTGAGCGCTTGCTTGAAAAGTCGTTCCGAAGGCGTGCGACCGCCGATCTCATACGACAGCGCCCGGGTCGAGCGATCGAACAACAGGTCGGCCGCAATCCCACAGCTTTGTTGAGCAAGCCCGCGGTGTAATTGTACGAAAGTAAAGCACTGCCCGTCGGCGATGAGGCCTTGTTTGAGTCCACTGTGATGCACCGATTCCAGCGCCTGGCCGGCCCCCGGATAACAGGCCGTCCCCTGTAGGCTCGCATGGAAAAAGTAAGCAATCTTGGCGCAGTACTCGCTCATCGAGCCGAAGAAGGCGGCATCGTACGTGTACTCCTTTTTCTGTAGCTTCTTGACGATCTCCTCCCACACACGGTGCGACGAAAGCTCCGGGTGTTTTTCCTTGTGCGACGGCGCCAGACGAAGATCGGACAGCACGCCACGATAAATCTGCCCCATGTATTCCGACGGCTGACCCGGCTTGCGCGTCATCGAGCCCCACATCTTGAATTCTTGCACGGTCTTGTCCAGAGCGATGTCCATCACGAACTTGTCCGGATGCTCAAACAAGAGCTGGCCGGTGGAGATGTTCAGGAGGATCCCGTAAACGCTCCAGGTGACGGCACGAACGTCCGGGAGGCGCGTCAATTTCGGTCGGGCCTTGGGAGGGCGCGGGGGCGGCGGCATGGGCCAAACCAGGTCCCGCGTCGTCAGAAACTCCGCATATTGTTCCAACGTCATCGCCATGGCCCATTCCGCGCTCGCCGAAGGCGAGCAGCTAATCGTTCGTAGCCTTGGTTTGCATGGGTTGATTTACTAAAACCAACACTAATGTCCGATGCCCGGAACGAGAAGCATGTGATGGAACAACCACCTGCGAGCGATGCGCCCAAGCCAACGTCGGACCCAGGGCCGACCGATACCGCGCTGGCCACGGCCGGTGAGCCCGAACCTCAAGAGCCGGGGTTGCCCCCCGTGCAGCCGCCGTCCGGGCGATTCATCGCGCAACTCTTCATCATTCCCGGGCTGATCATTCTTGTCCTGGTGATCCTGTTCCTGGTGTCGACCTACTTTGTCCGGCGCGAGCATGATCCGGCCCAGTTTTTGCAAAAGCTCGACAGCGACAACGCGGACATCCGCTGGCGCGGCGCCAGCGACCTCGCACAGATCCTCAAACGTCCCGAGCCGGCAACGTTGCGCTGGAAGGCTGATCCAAAATTTGCACTGGATCTTGCGGAACGTCTTGACCTGGCGTTCCAACGGTTGTTGAAAGAAGAGGCTGCCATCGGCGCCCAAGTCGCGCAGACTACGGATGCGGACCGCAAGACACTCCTCTGGAGGCCGCTGCGCACCGATCGCGATCACATCAGCTTCTTGATCGCTGCTTTGGGGGAATTTCATGCTCCGGTAGGCGTGCCGATTCTCTGCAAGATTTTGGATTACGACAAATCCCCCGACATCAAAGGAAACACCATGCAACGCCGCAAGGCGCTCTGGGCGTTGGTGAACATGGGCGAGAATCTCAGAGGATTCGCCAGTATGAAAACGGAGCAACAACAGGCGTTGATCGCGGGATTGAAAGAGGAGGCGGACAGCGCGAAAGAGCCTCGCGCCGGCTGGGCGCGAACGGCGCTGTTTTACCTCGACAAGGCGGCACTCCCGAAAGGCAAAGCCAACGACATCGTCAAGGTTGACGAGCATCTAGTCAAAGCCGCCGATGCCGAAGATCGCTTTTTGCGCCAGTTAACGGCAATGGCCTTCAACTTCTGGGACGGCGACAAAGCTGAGGCGACGCTGCTGAAGCTTGTCAACGATCGCGGCCACGGCACGCTGATACGCGTTGAAGAGAATGACTGACGCAAGCACCTCCGATTCTTCGTTTAGCGCCCGATCGGCGCTAGGCGGACGCTAAACGAAAACGGGAAATTCGGAATGGCACAAGACGAAGACCAAGGGATATTGCTGCGAGGATTCCTGCTGCTGGGCGGAATCGCCGTGCTCGTCCTCATCGTGCTTGGCCTGCTTTTCTGGCGCAACGCGCCACAGCCCGTCGCTGCGAGCGAACCGCCCGAACGCCATATTCCATCGTACGTTTTCATTCTTCCTGGCGGCTTTCCAGGTAACGTTTCTTGGTACTCGGTCTACCAACTGGGCGAGACGCTGCCCAGCGCTTCTGGCTGGGAAGTGCGCTACAATGCCGCGACGGCCTTGGCTCGACGTGGCAGCGACAAAGTCCCCTGGGTCATCCTTCGTGAGATGCTTGATGAAAAGCAACAGATGCGCAACTATCGGGCGCGCAATGCCGACGGCAACGACGTCTACGATGAAGCGGCCGCTCGGGCGAACATGCTCAGCGCTCTGAAGGCCATCGCCGCCTGGCACGAAAAGCGAAAGACGGAGAAAAAGACCGATGTCCCGTCCGACTTGCGAGCGATCTATCCAGTCGTCGAGTCACTGGCGGCAAGTTCCTACGTCGAGATGAAGCTGCAGGCAGAGAAAACGCGAGCCACATTTTTTCGGTGACTCGTCTGGCGTTCACGCGGCGCGGCGCAAATGCTAAACGGGGATCAACGCCGCATGTCGAGGGCCGAACGCCGCAAGCTCGATCCGCCGCGTCAGCTCCCCCGTGACAGCGATGTGAATCTCCAATCTATCGTCCGGCAATACCGACGATATTTTGTCCGCCCATTCCACCAGGCAAACGCCCTCCCCCTCCAAATACTCGTAGACACCAAGCTCCACGAATTGCCGCTCGTTCTGCAGTCGGTAAGCGTCGAAGTGATAGATCGGCAAGCGAGCGTCGTACTCCTGGATGAGAACGAACGTCGGGCTGGTGACCACCGCGGGATTCGGAATGTCGAGGCCGACGGCAATGGCGCGAGCGAGCTGCGTCTTGCCCGCGCCGAGCGTGCCGATCAAAGCGATCACCGCGCCAGGAAACATGCGCCGCCCCAGCGCCTGGCCCAGTGCTTCCGTTTCGGCATGACTCTGGACATCAACGACAAGCGAATGCATGGCCGTTTCCGCTGAGGCAATGAAGCCGTGAGGGGGCAGGTCCTCCTGACGCGTGAGCTTGGGAGGACCTCAGCCCGCGATTCTTACATTCTCGTAAAACTTGAGATCGGCAACCCCAATTCGTAGAATAGTGCAGTTGAATCGTTCCCCCCACGCACAACGCCTCGTCAGCCGGCTTTCATGAGCACCGCACCCGAAAAGTACGAAGAACCTGCCGAACCGGAGGAACCACCCGATCCGGAAGACATGTTCGCCGACACACGCATGAGCCTCGGCGATCACATCGAGGATTTGCGCACGCACCTCATCCGGGCCTTGCAAGGCTTCCTCATCGGCATGGTGCTCGGCTTCTGGCCGCTCGGCCCGCATGTTCTGGGATTCATCATCAAGCCTGTCGAAGATCAACTTTGGGAATTTGAAAAGAGAAAACTCAGAAGAGAATGGGATGAGACGACGGACAAGATTCAAAAGGGCGGCGTTGTCGTTCCAACGATCGTGGCGCCAATCAATATGAGCAGGGAAGACCTTCGTGTTTTGGTGGGGTTGGAAGAAGAAAAACCACGAGTTCTTGACAAAATTCCCCGATTCTTCGAAGGCGTTCTCACGGACCTCCGCGTTTATGAGGCTTTGGATGCGCAAGCCCGGCGTCAGACGACGATGGGAACCGTCTATGCGGAGATTGCCGATCCCATGGAGGTCGCCAAGCGAATCCTCGACATCCAGGCCGAAGTGCGTCGGCCGAGAGTCACCACGCTGCACATTACCGAATCGTTCATGGTCTATGTGAAGATCGCTCTGTACACGGGATTAGTGATCTCCAGCCCGTGGGTTTTCTATCACATTTGGATGTTTATCGCAGCTGGGCTGTATCCGCACGAAAAACAACTGGTCAACCTCTATCTGCCTTTTAGCCTGGCTTTGTTCATCATCGGCGTTGTCGTTTGTCAGATGGTGGTCATGCCCAAGGCGATCGAGGCGATGCTGTGGTTCAACGAATGGCTCGGCTTGTCCGTGGACCTTCGCCTCGAGGAATGGCTTGGCTTTGCATTGATGATGCCGATCGTCTTTGGTCTGTCCTTTCAGACGCCGCTGGTAATGATGTTCCTCCATCGCGTCGGCGTGGTCACGGTGTCGACGTTCCGCGATTATCGCAGCATTGCCTGGTTCGCCTTGGCCGTGTTCGCCGCCGTGGTCACGCCTTCGGTGGACGCGTTCAGCATGCTTTTCATGTGGGTGCCGATGTGCGCGCTCTACGAACTCGGCATTCTCTTGTGCGTCTGGCAGGGTGAGCAGAACACGCTTTTCGATTGGGAAGAAGACGAAACGGAAAAGAGCGAAGAGCTTGTCGAGGTCTAACGGCTTGCCCGGGCTGACCATGTTCTGAAATTGCAAAATCCGGTTTTTTCACGCTTGACAGACTATACCTCGAAATCGTAACATAAGCGTGTGGATCGGAAACGATCCGCCACCAGTCTATGCATTGGGACGTCTAGGCCGATAGCAAAATCCATGTCCTTCGTAGAGTCACGAAGCAGCTATCTTGCCGAGAGCATGCGATATTTCGATGGATTGAATCGCGTCGTCCCTCAGAGGAGACAAATCAAGGGAATTCCACGTGCCGAACCTTCCGGGAGCGTCGTACTGTTCCTAGCCCCCCTGGGACTTGCACGCTTCCGGAACTTTTATTGCGCCCGTCAGCATGCGCTTGCATATCTCCGCAATCCTCATTACCTTCCGTCGATTCTTGCGAAGCTACGCGAACACTCACGTCCGTCTGCTGCGCCTGAATTTGCGCCGTTTTCTGAAAAGAGTGCGCCTGAATTTGCGCCGCCCGCTCAAAGTCTTCTTCCCTGACCGTCAAATAGTGCTTAGCCGCGATCGCTACCGAGTTGCCAATCCAGGCCGTCGCAACGTGGATGGGATACTCGGCCGCCAGCTCCGTTTCCCTGGATGCGCGGAGATTGTGGAAGAGCCTCGGCCAAGGCTTCAACCCGGCTTTCCGGATGATGCGCGCCAGCTGCATCCGCATGTTGACGTGAGCGCTGCGATAGCCGGTGATGACGTGGACCGCGCCCGGTTCTGCGCGGTCGAAAGACTCGGCCATGTAAGGGCGCAACTCGGGAAAAATCGGCACCCATCGTTCACCGCCGTCGGCATGGTGCTCTGTCTTGGATGACCGGACAAGAAAGCGATCCCTCGCCCAATCAACATCTTGCCAGCGCAGGGCAAGGTGCTCGGAGGGGCAGCGAAGACCGCCGAATCGAGACAAGGCGATAATGAGCCGCCATTCCGCGTTAGGGGCCGTATCGATGACACGCTGGATAGTCTCACGGTCGATGAATCTTTGTCGTTCTTTGTTGGCTTGCCCGCTGGCCTTCACCTCGACGAATGGATTCTCCGATACAATCTTGTCGCGCAGTGCCGACTTGAAAAACTGCCGTGCTCGTTTGATCGTGCGCCCTACCGTCGCCGGGGCATACTTCTCCGCCAGCGCCGCCGCCCACTGCTCGGCATCCGCCGGCGTGATGCTACGCAAGTCCAACTCCGCGCCGAAATGATCCACTAGACGCTGGCGGGCCTGCTTCAGACTTGTGATGGTATTCGGCTTGGCCGTCGCCTTTCGGTTGTCGATGAAGGCTTCAAGGAATGTGCCGAGGCGAGCCGTCTGCCGCGGGGCTGTCAGTCCCACCGCCGCCATCTTCGCGTGAAGGTCGTCGCCGACGCCTCGGAGCCATTCTGCCGTTTCTCGGTCGATCGGCGTGTTGCTCACGCTGGAAGCGTTCAGGGCTTCGATCCGAATACGGATCGTCTCGGCCGCCTTGATGCCCATCTTGCCGAGGCGGACCGCCTTGCGGTCGCCGCTTCCGTTGACAAAGAGGATGCGTTTGAAACCACGCGGATCGGAAGAAACGCTTGCCATGTTAAAAATCCTTTCGCTTGGGCGTCGTGATATTCAAGTCCAAATAGTCTGCGAGCACGTCCAGTGTCTTCATCGGCAAACCGCGTTCACCGGACATGAATCGCGATAGCGTTGCCTTGTCGATGCCCGTTGCCTTTGCGATCGCGTAACAGCTTTGCCCGCATGTCTTGATCGCACGGCGAATCTGTTCACTCAATTTCAGTCGTCTTCTTGGCACGCCATGTAATCTATCCATTAGTTGTCAAATTGTCAACTATGATCTATCTTGCCAAGGCGATTTCCCATGCGGATTCATCGCGGATCGGTGGGACGTTGTCCCATTCCGTTCCGGCTGCCAGGCAATGCAGATACCGGCACGCCGAGGCGAACGCAATCCAGTCGCGGCGCCGATGATGATCCTCGGCCAAGCCGACGACGATTCCGAGAACGCGCAAGAGGGAATCGGCGTTGGCGTACTTGGCCGTGTGGAAACGATCCTGGCACGATTGCCGCCATGCATTGTCATCCTTCAGCGCCGCCACGAATCGGCGCAGGTCGGCCAGATCGCCGTCGGAATCGAGCACGGTCAACAACTCGGCCTTGCTCCGCTGTAGTCGATCCAAGAGGGCCGGCGTCATCTTGGAAGGTGGTCGGTATCGCAAGATGTCTCCTTGGGCTGCCAGGTCAATGCCAAGGGCCGCCGCGTCCGCCAAGATCGCCAGTGCCGTGGGGGAAGGTATCATCATGTGACTACCCCCCATTCATCCGCGGCATCATTGGCGTCTTGGGCATCTTTGGAGAAACTCAGGGATTCGCAAGCTTTGTTGGCGGGGGGATTGGCCAAAGATTTCTCGGCATTTCCCAAAGATTCCAAAGATTGCAAAGATTCTCCGCTTGTGATGGGCAGCGACCACTGCCATTGCCCCTGATAGCCGATCTTCTTTCTCTCTCCGCCGAGGGCAGCAAATGCTTGGCGGATT
>VGZI01000072.1 GCA_016872605.1 Planctomycetota bacterium | reverse complement strand
ATCAAATCGAGGTGATTCTACGCAATCACCGGGGGAACGGCGTTCGCCGACATCCTTGCCGCCTGAGAAAGAACGAGACGGAGTAACTTCGCAATGGCCTCTCCCTTGACATTTTTCTCTCGACGGACGGCCATGCGGTGTGATATAATTCCCCGACCTGCCGTTATTCTCGCCACTTTCCTACTCTGCAAGGCGATACTGCCATGAATCGACATACCGTCGCGGCGGCCATTGGACTTCTTGCACTCCCCTCGGTCCTCTTCGCACAGAGTGTCGATGTCAAAGGGATTGAATTCTTCGAGGCCAAGATCCGCCCGGTCTTGAGCAAGTACTGCTACGAGTGCCATTCATCCCAGGCCAAGAAGCTGAAGGCCGATCTGCATCTCGACACCAAGGCGGGCATGCTCAAGGGGGGCGATTCGGGGCCGGTGCTGATTCCAGGCAAAGCGAAGGAGAGCCTGATCATCAAGGCGCTCGAACACGATGGCCCGACGAAGATGCCGTCGCAGTCGACAAAGCTCCCCAGAGAGGTCATCGCCGATTTCGCCAAGTGGATCGATATGGGCGCCCCCGACCCCCGCGACGGCAAAGTCGTTTCCAAGAAGAAGACCTATGACATCGACAAAGAACGCAACTATTGGGCATTTCGGCCGATCCCCGTTGTTGCATCACCGGCGGTCAAGGACAGGACGGGCTGGACGAAGACGCCGATCGATCACTTTGTCTTTGCGAAGCTCGCCGAGAAGGGCTTGAGCCCGAACGAACTGATAAGCGCGGAGCGATTGCTGCGGCGGGCATACTTCGATGTCACGGGGTTGCCGCCAACACCGGGCGAGGTGGCGGAGTTTGTCAAGGCATGGAAGGATGCAGGCAACAAACGCGATGACATTTGGGCCCAAGCCGTCGAACGCTTGTTGCAAAGCGAACGCCACGGCGAACGCTGGGCTCGCCACTGGCTCGATACGGTGCGCTTCGCGGAGAGCGGCGGGTATGAGTTCGACGGCAATCGGCCCAATGCCTATCACTATCGCGATTTCGTCATCAAGGCGCTCAACGACGACATGCCGTTTGACCAGTTCCTCCGCTGGCAGATTGCCGGCGACCAGATCGTGCCGGGCGATCTCAACGCCATCGCGGCGACCGGCTTCCTCGTCGCAGGCTCCTATCCGGGGCAGACGACTTCCAAGACGCTCGCCCTCATCCGCTACGATCATCTCGACGACATGGTCTCGACGCTCGGCACTTCGATGCTCGGCCTGTCGCTCGGTTGCGCGCGTTGCCATGAGCACAAGTACGACCCGATTCCGCAGGAAGATTACTACCGCCTGGTCGCAGCTCTGGGCCGCACCGACTCGGCAAACCTCAAGGTCAACACGAATCCGGGCGGGTACAAGAAGGCGAAGGACACGTTCGATGCCGCTCATGCGCCGTTGTTGAAGGCGCGCGACGAGTTTGAGAAGAACGAGCTGCCAAAACGCCTCACGACGTTCTGGGCCGCGAACAAGGACAAGGCGACGCCGACATGGCTCAAGGTGGCGCCGTGGGGTGTGTCGACGACCAAGGAGATCGGCGTCATCGAGCCGGACGGCTCAGTGTTCGCCGCCAATCGAGGCAAGGTCTACTCGGTCGAAGTGCGCACCATGCAGAAGAAGATCAAAGGCCTGCGCCTCGAAGCATTGATCGACAAACGCCTGCCGAACATGGGGCCGGGTCAGGGCAAGGATGGCCGATTTGTGCTGTCGTCGATCAACGCCAACATCCTGCCGTTGAACGCGGTCAAGGGAAAAGCCAAAGCGGCGCCGGTAGCGATCAAGCCGAGCGCGAATCCGAAAGTGATTTGGTCCGGCGATGCGGGTAAGAACTCCGCAATCACCTTCGAATTCACGGGAGACGTCGGCTACGACGTCGGCAGCGTCCTCAACATCAATCTCAACTTCGAAACCGACGCCTTGACCGTCGGCAAGTTCCGCGTCGCTCTCACGATGACTCCGTCGGCGCCGGTCGATGGGCCAGCGCTCGACGCAGCGCCCTTTGAGTTGACGGCCGCTCTGCAAGCGACCAAGGGCGAGTGGAAAGTCGAACGCCGCGCCGTCGTCGTCCCGTGGCTGCGGCAGATCGACGCGGATGCCGAGCGCATTTACGGCGCCATCGTGCGTCATCTGCGCGACGAGCCGAGTCCGAAGTTGATTGACGTCTTCGCGGCTCAGTCCGGTCGCGGCGGCCCTGTCAACTTTCTCGTGCGCGGCGAACCGGAAAAGAAACGTGAACTCGTCACTCCAGGGTTTGCGCAAGTGCTGACGAACGCCTCCGTCAAGGAGCAAAAATGGCTCGATCCCAAGGTTGACCCGCGCATCGCCCTCGCCTACTGGCTCACGGATACAAAGGACGGGGCCGGCAACCTCGTCGCCCGCGTCATCGTCAATCGGCTCTGGCAGCACCACTTCAGCAAGGGCATCGTCGCCACCCCCAACGACTTCGGCGCCCAGGGGGAACCGCCGACGCATCCGGAATTGCTCGACTACTTGGCAGGCGAACTGATCCGCAACGGCTGGCGGCTCCGGCCGATCCACAAGCTCATCATGACGAGTGCCGTCTACATGCAATCGAACGCGACCAACGAAGCCAATGTCAAGATTGATCCCGCCAACAAGCTCTGGTGGCGGCATCCAACGCGCCGCCTCGAAGCCGAGGCGATCCGCGATAGCCTGCTCGCCGTCGGCGGCAATCTCGATCCCAAAATGTACGGCGTCGGCACGCTCGACGGCAACTCGCCACGCCGTAGTGTCTACCTCACCGTCAAACGCAGCCAGATGATCCCGTTCCTCGCGATGTTCGACATGCCCGAAGCCCTGCAGGGCATCGGCGAACGCAGCGTCACGACGGTGCCGACGCAGAGCCTGGCGTTCATGAACTCCCCGCTGGTGCGCGGCGCCGCCCAGAAACTCGCTGCCCGCGTGAAGGCGAAGACCGACGCCGTTTCAATCGAGCAAGCGTATTTGATCGCGTTGTCGCGCCGGCCGACGGACGCCGAACGCCAACGCATGGAGACGTTCATCGCGAACTATGGTGCCCAGGCCCGCGACCAGGCGTTGGTCGATTTCTGCCAGGTGCTGTTGTGTCTGAATGAGTTTATCTATGTGGATTGAATGGGTGCGAATATTTTAACTCTCGGAAACGGAATTGAAAGTCATGCAAGCCGTGAAGGTGACGATTACCCGGTACGTTAACGACGATCCCCTGCCGGGTATCGTCGAGTGCGAACTGCTCGATGCTCATGGCCGCAAGTGGCACTTCATCGAAAAGACCGCGGTTGTTACGGCGAGGTATCTGGACGCCCAATCCGCGTATCCTCAGCCAGGGGTGATCGCGGGAGAAGTTGTCAGGCGCAGTCGAGACGGAGTGGGGCGCGAGGTCGTCCAAATCGATACGGAGCGTCCTTGGGGCGTGGAATCGATCGACGGGACGACACAATTTGACGTACTCGCGGATTCGCTGGTCGAGCTGTAAAGAGCTTGTTGAATCAGAGTTCGGACAGCCGAAGGCTTTGGGATGTATAATCTCTTTCGATGCCCCCGCCGAAGCTGAGTTTCATCGATTCTTGGCCCTAAGATGATTGAGGATCTGTCATGAACAACGATTCCTTTCTCCCAATTCCCACCCGCCGCCGCTTTCTGCAACAAGCCGGCATGGGACTCGGTTCGCTCGCGCTGGCGTCGCTGCTCCACGAAGAGAGCCACGGCCAGCAACGGCAGCCGCACCATTTGCCGAAGGTGCGCTCGGTAATCTGGCTGTTCATGACGGGCGGGCCGTCGCAGGTCGATACGTTTGACTACAAGCCGGAGTTGCAGCGGCGCAATGGGCAGGCACTCGCGGGGGCCGATCCGCGCACCGGGTTTTTCCAGACAAGTGGGCGCTGCCTGGCGTCGCCATTTCATTGGCGGCAGCACGGGCAGTCCGGATCGTGGGTGTCGGAATTGCTGCCCCACACGGCTCGGCACGTCGACGACATGGCGTTCCTACATTCGTGCTATTCGCTTCAGAACAATCACGCTCCCGCGTCGATCGAGATCATGACCGGCGTCAATCGGCCTGGCTATCCGAGCATGGGGTCGTGGATCACCTACGGCCTGGGAACGATGAACGAAAACCTGCCGGCGTTCGTGGTCATGCACGACACGAAGCCGCGCGGCGACGACAACATCTGGACGCCCGGTTTCTTGCCGCGCAGCCATCAGCCGCTCTTACTCGATTCGCGCCGCCGGGAGGAGATCGCCAATCTGGCGCGTGCCCCGGGCATGACCGAGTCGCAGCAGCGCACGCAGATCGAGCTGATGCGCGAGCTGAATCAGGAGCATCAGCAGACGCGGCCGCAGGAAGCCGACCTGGCCGCCCGCATCCAGTCGTTTGAGTTGGCCTACCGCATGCAAGCGGCTGCGCCCGAAGCGCTCGACCTGCGACAAGAATCGACGATCGTCCAGAACATGTACGGCATGAACCAACCCGTGAGCGCGACGTTCGGCCGGCAGTGTCTGCTCGCCCGCCGGCTGATCGAGCGCGACGTGAGATTCGTGCAGATCTTCTTCTCGACGCCGCGCATCTCCGGCGGCGCGGTCAACGACGTGCCATGGGATGGGCACAACGACATCAACGTCAACCATCGCGATTGCGCCGCCAGCATGGATCAGCCGGTCGGCGCTTTATTAACCGACCTGAAGGCGCGTGGCCTGCTCGATTCAACCCTCGTCGTCTGGGGCGGCGAGTTTGGCCGTACGTCGGATTCGCAAGGCGCCGTCGGCCGCGACCACAACCCGCACGCCCACACCATCTGGATGGCGGGCGGCGGCATCCGCGGCGGCGTCCACTATGGCGCCACCGATGATTTCGGCTACCGCGCCGTCCACAACCGCACCAGCGTCCACGACATCCAGGCAACCGTGCTCCACCTCCTGGGCATCGATCATACCCGGCTAACCTATCGCTTCAATGGCCGGGACTTCCGCTTGACCGATGTGGCCGGCAATGTGATTCGTGAAGTGTTGGCGTAGATCGAACAAAACCGGTCACGACAACCCCAAAGAGCGAAAGTCACGAAAGCGGCCCGGGTTTTATTCCCGAATCGCCTTTCGTGACTCTCGCTCTTTCGTGATTGAATTTCTTCTGGGCGTCAATTGCTCTTGGGCGTCCATTTTAGACCGAGTGAGATCTCGCGCTCGCGCATGGCGAACAGGGACCAAGGCGTGTCGGGATAGGCCTTGACGATCTTCTCCCAGACCGTCTTGGCGCCTTTGGCGAGATCCTTGGCTTTTCGGTCGGGGACGGAAATCTTTTTCCCGACGGCCATGCGCCAGCCGTCTTGGCCCATGGCAAGCTCGGGCATGTCGTCGGCGCGAATGCGGCCCAGAACGTAGTTGTACTCGTATAAGTAGATCAGGCGGGACTGGACACGGGCCATCGTGTAATCGAAATTGGCCTGCCAGCGCCGCGACGTTTCCTTCTCGCGATTTTCAGGGGTATCAACTTCCTTGAACGCCTCGTGGGCCTGGTAGAGCTTAAAGATGTACTCACCGAGCATCGCCTGCTCTTTCAAGACGGCGGTCTTCCGCGGCACCGTGATCGGGTTGCCTTGCGTTTCGGATAGCCGCATCTTCTCGCTCTCCTTCATCGCATCGACGGCTTCGAACACGGCGGCTCGGAGAGGGAAGTCCTTGGCGTAGGCATCCTTGTTGGCCAGAAAGCGTTTTCGCGTTGCGGCGAGGTCGGCGTCGGCCTTATAGGTATCCAGCGTCTGGGCCGAGAAGCCACGCAGCTTGCGGCCGTCGAGCAAGGCGCGATCGGCGGCGCGGGATTCGCGCACGGTCGGCAGATCGCGGAAGAAGTCCAGAATACTGTCGACTTGCGCCGCCGTCGCTGCGTTGCCCCCAGCGATTTGCGGCGGCTTCAGGCTGATGAGAGATGCGAGCGGCTCTTCGCGATCGTACGCCGCCATCTCCGTTGCCGGCTTCCCGGTTAAACGCGACACTTGAGTGCGCTTGGTCGGCGCGACAATATCTTTTAGGTACTTGTTCACATTCTCCACCAACAAGTCGATCGGAATCGGCTGGTTAGGATCGGCAATACCTTTGAGTTCGCTCCCTTGCAGCGACCTGCAGAACGCCTGCATGAACGCGCCGCCCGCTTCCAACTCGACCGAGCTTTGTTCCTTTTGACAGGCGCACCAAACTTGCACGCCCGCCGGCGGATTGAGCACATCCTTGTCAAAGCCTTCCGGCATTGCGCCGTCTTCCCCTTCGCCCGTACTCGCTACTTCAATGCCTCGGCTTGGCGAAAAGCGGAACACGTCGAGGATCAAGATTTTCTGCTGCGCCTTGCATGCCGCCAGCTGATCGTATACCCACTTCAACGGAATGAGCGAATCGACTTGCTTGATATTCGAGTCCGGAGGCACCAAGTAGGACTTTTCTTCGATCGATGCCGCATGACCGGAGAAGAATACCAGTACGCGATCCTGCTTGCGCGACGTCTCCAGGAAATCCGTGATTGTCGCTTCCAGCACCGACTTGTGCGTCGAGTGCGATTTGGTCGGCTTGCCGGGCGGGATGCCGTCGCTGAGTTCGTAGATTTGCGTGGCCGGGAAGTTCATGGGCGGCTTCATGAGCTTGTCGCGCAAGACCGCCGTGCTGCTGCCAGGATAGTCGGCGCTCACCGACTTGTAATCGCTTCCGTAGTGAACAGTGTCGTAGAACAGATAATTGTTGACATTGATGAGCAAGGCGCGGCGCGGGAACGCCCCGTCGCTGAAGACGGGCTTCTTCGGTTCTTCTTTTTTCACTTCGTCGTTGGGCTTCTTTTTGGGAAGGTCCTTTTTCTTCTTCGGCGGCGGATCGTCTTTGGGCGGATCCATGGGCGTTATCGGAGTGTCGGGCGGATTTTTCTTTTCTTTTTCGTCAACGGACGCGGGCTTTTTCTTGTCGATGCCGTTGTCCGGGCCTGATTTCTTGGCGGGGGCATTTTCCCCCTTGGTATCGTTCTTGGCGAGTTGTTTGCCGTCGCGCGTGGGCGGATCGGTGAAGGCGCGATAAACGACGTATCCGGCAGCCCCGCCGCCGCCGAGGAACAACAGGAAGAACATGAAGAGAAGGAGCCAAGTGCCGGCGCTCGTGCCTCGGCTGCGCGGCGCCGCCGGGGTTGACGATGGAGGCTCCGGCTCGTCCACATCGAATCCGAACGGGGTGTGATCCGTCGGCGGTGCGGCGGCCTTCGCAGGCTTGCCGACCGGAATGGGCATCGCTTTCGCCGGCTGAGCGACGGGCACGGGAGTGCTCGGCTTGGCAACGGTCGCGGGCGCTGCTTTTGCCTGGAATGTCTGCTTGCAATGCTTGCACCGCATCGCCTTGGCAACCCAGTCCGCCGGAATCCGCAATACGCTGTGGCAGTGCGGACATTTGGCCTGAACGACTTGCGACATCGACCGCTCCTTCATGGCTGCGCGCGGAATCCCGGCACAATCGTTTCGACGCTATTCTACGACACAAAGTTCCGTCGTGGAAGTGGAGAAGATACAAATGGACAGGTCGAAAGCACGGAACCGCCGAGCGAGTCACACCACGCATGGCCATCAAGCACGCGTCGTGTGGCTCGCTCGGCGGTTTCGCGCCTAGCGCACCGCGCCGACCACGAGACTGGTGTTGTGCCCCCCGAAGCCGAAACTATTCGACACGGCATAACGGACCGGCATCTTGCGCGCAATCTTCGGCACGTAGTCGAGATCGCATTGCGGATCGGGATTGTCGAGATTGATCGTCGGATGAACGACGCCATGCTTGATCGACAACACGGTGGCGACAAGCTCCGCTCCGCCGCTGGCGCCCAACAGATGTCCGATCATGCTCTTGGAGCTGGAGATGGCGAGCTTCCGGGCGTGTTCGCCGAATACTCTCTTGATCGCGAGCGTCTCGCAAACATCGCCCAGGTCGGTGCTGGTTCCGTGGGCGTTGATGTAATCGATGTCGGACGGATTGAGCCGGGCGTCCTTGAGGGCCAGCTGCATGGCGCGAGCGGCGCCGACGCCTTCCGGATGCGGCGCGGTGATGTTGTACGCATCGGACGTGTTGCCCGTCCCTAGAAGCTCAGCATAGATCGGAGCGCCGCGATTCTTGGCGTGTTCGAGTTCTTCGATGACGAGGATGCCCGCGCCCTCGGAGAGGACGAAGCCATCGCGATCCTTGTCAAACGGGCGCGAGGCGGCTTGCGGTTGTTCGTTTCGCGACGACAGGGCGCGGGCGGAGATGAAGCCGCCCAGGCCCATGTATGTGATCGCAGCCTCCGATCCCCCCGTCACCATGACGTCGGCCTCGTCGAGCTGGATCGTCCGCAAGGCATCGGTGATCGCGTCGGCGGCGCTGGCGCAGGCGGTTGACACGGCTCGGCTGGGGCCGCACAGTCCGAAGTGGATGGAGATATTGCCCGGGGCGGAGTTGGGCATCATCTTTGGAATGACGAAGGGGCTTATGCCGCGCGGTCCGCCGCCTTGCATGAACTTGGTGTGTTGCTCTTCGTATTCGGTCAGTCCGCCGATGCCGCTGCCCACGATGACGCCGCAGCGAAACGGATCTTCTTTGCTGATGTCCAGACCGCTGTCCTTGATCGCGTGATGCGCGCCAACCATGGCGAATTGCGAAAACCGATCCATGCGCCGGCACGCTTTGGAGTCGAAAATCGTTTCCGGCGCCCAGTTCTTGACCTCGCCGCCGATTTTGACCCTGAACTCCTTGGTGTCAATCAGTTCGATGTAGCCGATGCCGCTCTGACCGGCCAGCAAGCGGTCCCAGTAGGTTTGCAGATCGACGGCAAGCGGAGTGACTACGCCCATGCCGGTGATGACGACACGTCGCACCATGACGGAACTGGCTCCTTAGAAGGCGGAAGAGACTCGAAGCGGAATGGGTGGAACCAAAATCCCACAGGTTCGCGTCACGGGCCTGTGGGATGGAAAAAACGTGCGTGATTTAGTTGGCAGACGGGGGCTTGATGCCTCCCGTGCCTCCAGCGCCCTTATCCTTGATGCGGGTGTCCGCGTCATCCTTGCCAGGAGGCGTCGCCGGTCCCTTGGCGCTGCGGATATCATCAGGCATCGGCGGGGCGGCGGCCGAACTCGCCCCCTTGTCCCCGCTGATTCCTTTCTCCTTGAGTTTCGCTTCAATGTAGTCAATCGCCTGGCCGACGGTCTTGATCTTTTCCGCTTCGTCATCGGGAATCGTAATGTCGAACTCTTCCTCAAGCTCCATCACCAATTCCACGATGTCCAGCGAGTCGGCGCCCATGTCATCTTGGAAACGCGTGTTGCGTGTGACTTCGCCTTTGTTCACGCCGAGACTATCGCAGACGATGTGAATGATGCGTTCTTCGGTAGTTGCCACAATTGGTTCCTCCCCAAGCGGCTCGGAAACACCAAGCGGAACACAGGCGTCCACGGAGCCGACCTGGTTCGCAGCAGCCGAACCGCAGCAAAGCTTTGCTGCTGCAACGGTTTATGTACCACACGGACGGATCGCAGAACAAGGGCGACTGGCGCGTACACGCATGCGCGCAGCTGCCGCGACCGGCTCTCTACGTGAGAGAGAAACAATATGGAGAATCCAGGCAAACGAACAGAGGCCGACCATCAATACGCCAAATTGTTTACTCCGCCCAGACACAACGACGAGAATGAGGTTGCCGCGTCTGCCCCTACACGGGCTCATGGTTTCAGGCACCAACGTGTTGCGAGGCGAACCGCCGGGTAGATCGTTCGAAAAAAAAGCACGAAAGCGGTCTCGAGCCGCCACACTCCAAAGTGCTTTACGACTTCTTCAGCACCTTTGCCGCGGCCTCGCGGATGGCGGCGCGGGCGTCTTCATCGGCAATGTCTTTGAGCGTCTTGCGCGTGCTGGCGGGCAGGCTTGGCAGTTCGCCCAGCTCTTGTATGGCCGCAATGCGATTCTCGGTCGACAAGTCGCTCGCGGCCGCCGTCGTCAACGCCTCGATGGCTTCCGTGTTGGAAAAGGCGAACACCCCGGTCAAGCGGATGAGCGAGTTGCGAATCCCGCCGTCCTCGGACGGATCCGTGACGAGCTTTTTCACCGCGGGCCAGGCGGCTCTGGCGTTCCCCTTGAGCGCCAACAGCGAGTTTGCCGCGGTCTTGCGAAGTTCAATCGTCTGCTTCCGGTCGATCAAGGTGGTTTCCAAGATGCCGATCACGTCGGTGGCACTGCTCGCGGACCGGCCCAATCCCTCGGCCGATGCTTCGCGCAAGGCCGGCGGCGTCTTCGCATCCTTGAGAAAATCGATCATCAAGGAAATGACTTTGGGATTGTCTTTATCATGCCGGCTCACGACGTGCAGGGCCGCGGCGCGAACCAAGGGATCCTCGTTAGCCTTTTTGGCCGCTTCCAAGAGTGACGAGAACGCCGGTTTGGCGCCCGCTCCCATGTCGCGCAGGATGCCGGCAACCGCGACGCGCGTCCCGGCGTGCGGGTCCTTGTTTAGGATGTCCAACAGCAACGGGATGTAGTCCTCGGCTTGCTTGATGAACTTGTTGATCGAGATCGCTGTCGCCGCCGCTTCGCGCACGCGTTCCGATTTGTCGCTGTGAGCCGCGATAACCAGAGCGCGGATCGCCCCCTTGGTCTCCGGGCCTTGGCGACCGAGCACCAGGACGGCTTCCATGCGCACTTGAGGCTCGTCGTCCTTCTCAATGCACTCCAAAAGCGCCGGCAGCCCGATCTTGTTTGCCGTGTTGCTCCCCTCCAGCGCGATCAGCGCCGCCCGGCGAAACTTGGCGTTCTTGTGCGTGCGCAGAATCTTCAGCCATTCGCCCAGCGTCTTGCCCAGGATCGGCTCGTCCAGCGGATCGACCTTCTTATCCTGGCCGACGGCATTGCCGCACGCCAGTACGGTTACGATGAACAACGAGGCGATCACAGCAACGCGCAGCATGGAGGCGGCCTCCGCAAAGGATCCTTGGTCGTCCTTGGGCATCATACAAGAACTGACGCGGAAACTCAAATTGTCCAACCGCGAACTTGACGGTGTTATTCTCCGTGTCGCATGGTGTCCTTCGTGGATACCTGTCCTTCTGCGTGTCACGTTCAGTGAGAACATCTCAAAAAACAACAACTGCTCATGGCGTCTTCTTGGCAGGTAAGTTTAGCGTCTTGGGGAACGGTGGGGCGCCCTCCAGAATCCATTCGCGAATGGCTTCGATCTCGTCGCGGTTGAGCGGATCCTCGCCCTTGGGGGGCATGCGGTGTTTCTCGTCCTTCGAGGAAATCAACTCGAACAGTTCGCTCTTGTCGGGATCGCCGGGGACGATTGCTTTGTTCACGGTGATGAGCGCGCGATGGTGCAATATTTTGACCCCGCCCTTGAACGCGTCGTAGCGATGGCAATCGTAACAACGGGCGATGAAGATCTCCTTCGCTTTCGCCGCCGACTTGGAAAACGGAGCGGCCGACGGGACGGGATGGTTGGGGTCAGGCGGCGGGAGCGGCGGCGCCCCGCCAACGATCCAGTCTCGCAAGATGGTCAGCTCGGATTCGGAAACGCGCGGCAACTCCTTCTCGTGATCTTCCGGAGGCATTGAACCGTCCACGATGCGCCGGATCAGCCGCGATTCGTCCGGTGATCCCGGCACGACAAAGCGCCGGCTGTCGCCGATGAGCTGCTGATGATTGAGGATGTCCAGATTCTTTTCCGGCTTCTTGCCTGCCTGCCCGTGGCATTCATGACAGTTGCGATCGAGGATTTCGCGGGCCAAGGGCGCTACCTCGACCGCCCGCTGGCGAACCTGGCGCTGCGTGCGGTACTCGGCGATCAGGAAATAGGCGGGGATGAGGAACAGCACACCGACGAGAATCGCCAGCGCGGCCGTCTGGGGATGGGTGCGAACATACCGCCATGTGTGCTGCACGACGCCGATGTGCCGAGCCGTCACCGGTTGGCCGTCAAGATAGCGCCGCAGGTCCTCGGCGAGTTCCAACGCGGACGCGTAACGATGCTCGGGCGCCTTTTCGAGGCATTTCAGGCAGATTGCTTCCAGGTCGGTCGGCACCGACGCGACAATCTGCGACGGGGGCGTGGGCGGGGTGGAGACGACGAGCCGCATCGCGTCGAGCGGGCTTGATCCGCGGAAGGGGGGAACGCCGGCGAGCAGTTCGTAGAGAATGGCGCCGAGGGCGTAGATATCGGTTGCGGGGCCGATCAAATCCTTGCGCCCCTCGGCCTGTTCGGGCGCCATGTAATTCGGCGTGCCGAGCACTTCGCCGGAGTGGGTGTGGCCGGAGTCGTCGTCGAGCCGTTTGGCCAGGCCGAAGTCGGCAATCTTCGGAGTGCCGTCGGCGGTGAGCATGACGTTGGACGGCTTGAGATCGCGATGAACGATGCCTCGACCGTGGGCGGCATGAACGGCGCGGGCCAACGTCTCGACCAGGGCTGCGGCGTCCCGCGCGAGCACCGGCTGCGCCGCCAATCGCTCCGCCAAGGTCCCGCCGGCAACGTACTCCATCGAGAAGAACGGCTTGCCATTGACTTCGCCTACCTCGAAGATCTGCACGACGTTCGGATGCTGCAAGCGCGCTGCCGACTCGGCCTCGGCTCGAAAACGCACGACGGCCTTCGGCTTCAGCCGTGCGCCGGACACCATCTTGATCGCGACGATGCGGTTGGCGTTGATCTGCCTCGCCTCGTAGACAACGCCCATCCCCCCCTGATCAATGATGCGGATGATCTCATAACCCGGGATGCGCGGCAACGGTTCGGGTTCGGCGCCAAATGGAGACTCGTCCGCCGGCGCGGGCATGGTCCGATTCGGATCGTGCTCCGTGACGCCGAGCACGTGCTCCATCGCCAGGATGGCGCGAATGCGGCGCTGCACTTCGTCGGCCAAGTGCGGCGCGTCGGCGCACAGCTCCGCCGGCGAGAGGTCCACTCCCTGTTGCCGGGCCGACTCCCAGCGCAGCATCAGGTCTTCGATCGCATCAATTCCCATGCTGGCCCAAATTCGCCCGTTTACGTTTTGCGCTCGCACGGAGCCGCGCGAGCGCTAAACGAAGGCAAGTTCATTCTTCACGATTCCAAATCCGATGCAACTTGCACAAGGCGTCGTGCCAGCGGCGTTGCACGGTGCGCAGCGACAAGCCGAGCACTTCGGCCGCTTCCGCCTGCGACAGTCCTTGGTAGAACAACAGCCCGACGACGTCGCGCTCCTCTTCGGGCAAGGTTTCAATCTGCTCGTGCAGTTCAGTCCATTGTGCCAGCGAACTCGGCTCATGGCGCACATCGCCTGGATCGGGCGGTTCTGATTCATTCGGCCCGTGGCTTTCGTGGTGGGCGCCGAGGCCTGCCGGGCCGTAATAGTGCCGCGCCAAATCGAGCAACTCGCGGCGAATCTGCAGTGTGGCCAGCGCCAGAAACTCGCGCGATGTCGCCGGCTTCACGGCGCGGATCGCGCTGACCAGCCGAAGCAGAGCGTTCTGCAAGACATCGTCCGTCTCCGCCCAACGCCGAACACGTTTGAAGTCCCCCAGCAGGCGACGCGCCAAAAACGTGAGCCGTTCGGAATAATGACGCAAGAGCGCATCGGTAGCGGCCTGATCACCGGCCACCGCGCCGGGCAGCCACTGCTGGATCACCGATACTTGGCTGTTCGCTGGAAACATTCGTCATTTTCTTGGCGGGTACTTTCGCGCCGTCTCGCTTCATCTTACAGACAGCCCACGTGCGGCAAAACGGGAGATCGGCCCGGCTTCGTGGAAGTGCCAGCCACCCTCTCTTTTCGTCGCGCGTCGCCCGCCGATCCGCTGCGGACCGTTTCGCGCATCCACCCTACCATGCGCTGAAACGCGTCCCAGCGCCGGCGGTCGAGAGTTGTCCACGAAGGACACAAAGAGAAAAGCGGTAACTCTTTAGCCGTCTGACGTAAACAAAACGATAAGGAAGGCAGGAAGACAGGAAGGGTCAACAATTCCATTTCCTGCCTTCCTGCCTTCCTGCCTTCATAATTGTTTTCTTGTTGCCCACTACATACGGCCAAAGAGAGTGGACGAGGATCAAAAATCCGAATCGCTCCACGCATTCCTATTCCTCTCCTGTTAACTCCAACTTCTTTCTTCCTTCGTGTCCTTGGAGTCCTTCGTGGATCAATTCTCATCTTTGCGGTGCAGAAACCACGCGGTCGCGATCAGCATGACCAACGTCTCGCCGATCAACACGGCACATGGCAGCCAGAGATTGTCGTCGTAGGTCATGCGGTTGTCTTGCATGATTTCCGGCAACGTCGTTTCCCCCGTGCGAATCGCGCGAAACGCCCAGTACTCCGGCGACAGCACCCACGCCAGCCATTCCAACACACCATACTTGATCGGCATGATGCCGCCGCCCAGGATGATCTGCGGAATCAGCACGTAAGGCAACAAGGCGTTGGCCCGATCCGGACTCGACACGCACGCGGACAACAAAAGACCGAGCGCGACGCCGGCCATCGCCAACAGCGCCAAGAAGCCGAACTGCGGGCCGTATGGGAGCATGTATTCCTTGGCCGGCATCTCGTTGTGCTCAATAAAGCCCGGCTTGATCATGTGCAAGGCATACATGCCATACACCATGCCCATGAGCAGCACGGTCTGAAACACGGTCAACACACTCATGACGATGAACTTGCTCGCGACATAAGGCAAGATCGCCAGGTTGACCGCACGTTCGCGAGCGTAGATCGCTTCCTCCTTCACGATCTCCTTCGCGGTGTTGTTGCACCCCGACCACAGCACGATGATGCTGACCAGGAACAGCAATATGTACGTGAAACGCGGATTGGTGACGTTGGCGATCTCATGGGCTTGAATCAACTGATCGGTGATCTTCGAACTGTCGATGCCGCTCGGCTTTTCGAGAATCTTCTCCATCGACATGGTCATCTTCTTCGCGTTGGGCTTGCCTTCATTCGCGTGCATCGTGACGAAGAGTTTTCCGAGAGATTCTTTCGTGCTGGACTTGTCGCGCTGCTCCTTGAGCCGGCGAACGAGTTCTTGATGATCCAGCTCGGCCGACCCATCCTTGGGGTCGTTGCTATGGACGATAAATCGCAGCTTGCTCACCGCCTTGCGCACTTTGGGATCGTCGATGTTCTCGGCCGCCTTCATGTCGTGGACAAATGCCTGGAGCATGTTCAATGCGACATATTCCTCTTCCGAGATGTGCGGCACCGGAATCTTCTGCTCATAGGGCTTGCCGATGAATCCCGCCAGGACAAAGAGGGCAACTAGAGGCGCTTGCAGAAGCAGCATGTAAAGACTGCGGCGGTCGGTCCAAATCCGCTCGATGTAGCGCAGCGTGAGCACGGTGAACTGATGCCACATCGGCGTGTTCTGCGGCCGAGGCGGCGGCGTCATGTCTTCGACAACGTGCAATGATGTCGACGAGACACTGAGCGATGAACTTAACGGCGCGCTTCGCGGGACAGCAGGCTCGGCGGGCGCCTCGCCTTCGCCATGCTCCGCAAGCGGAGTATCGCTTGCGGGCGTTTCGCTGGGCGCAGTGATGATCGGTTCGGGCGCCGGCGCGACCGGGGCCGGCTCGGGCAAGAGCGGATTCAGCCGTTTTGCGACGTACTCGTAGTACACCGAACTTCCGGCGAACTCCTTCTCCCACACCTCGACTTCTCGCTCCCCGATGCGATCGTAAATCGCGCTCAGCTTCGGCACGGCAAAATACTTCACCGCTTCGTCCGGAGGCCCATAGTAGATCAGCTTGCCGCGCGCCAGCACGATGATGAGATGGCAACGATCGACATTCTCGATGTTGTGGGTGATGCAGATGAGCGACTTCCCCTCGTCGGCAAGCCCACGGAAGAGGTTCATCATGCGGGCTTCGGTGCCGGCGTCGAGGCCGCTCGTCGCCTCGTCGATGTACAAGAGGCTGGGCCGAGCCAGCAACTCGGCGCCGAGGCTGACTCGCTTGATCTGCCCGCCGCTCAGATTCGCCACCAGCGTATCGCGGTGCGGATCGAGCTCCATGAGCTTGATGACTTCTTCGATGCGCGCTTGCAACTCGGCACGGCTCGTATCGATCGGCAGGCGCAACAGGGCCGTGTAATACAAGGCGCGATAGACCGTTAGAAACTCGTGGACGATGTCCTTCTGCGGCACATAGCCGAGCGATTGGCGGAAGTTGTCGAAATGGGCGTAAAAGTCCACGCTGTTGGCCAGGGCCTTGCCGCCGGTGGCGCGGCGTCGGCCGTTGAGGCAGTCCATCAGCGTGCTCTTGCCCGAGCCGCTGGGACCGAGCAGGCTGACGAATTCGCCGGGCTCGACGACGAGGTTGATGTTATCGAGCAGCTTGCGCGTTTTTCCATCGGGCAGGTGGATGACTTTCTCCAGGCCGCTGGCTTCGAGGCGAAGTCCTTGGCTGTTGTCGATTGTTTGGAGCGTTTGATCGACGAGGCTGAAGAGGAACGGTCCGATGCCGACTTGTTCGTTTTCGCGGAGTATGGCGGTGTCTTCGAGGCGCTTGCCGTTGACGGTGAGCCCGTTCACGCTGCCGAGGTCGGTGAGTTGCAGTCGGCCATCGCTAAGCCGTTCGAGTTCCGCGTGCTGCCGCGACACCATCGGATGTGCCAGCACGAGATCGCACTCGGGCGTTCGGCCGATGAGAATCTTGTTCTTGCGAGCGAAAAGCGCATCGAGCCGGATGACGCGGAGGGCGGAGGCTTTTCCTCAGACGGGCGCTCCGGACCATCGCACCGTAGCCAAGGCGTCGCTGCTCGGAGGCGTGGTTTCGTCGATAGGTCTCCCGCATCCCAGGCACAGGCGTGCATCGTCGGCATTGGGATGATGACAATGAGGGCAAGCTTTCGGCATGGGATCGCTCAGCACAGGTCCTGGATGGTGTGTGCCGATCATCTTATGGAGCGATGGGAGAGCGACATTTGCGGTATGGAAATCGATTTTTCTTCAGAGGGAGACCGTCAGAGAGCGGTCAGCGAAACCGCTCCCCAAGGGTCGTGGCTCCGGCGCACTTATCTGTAGGCAATCCACGGAATCAGCGCCGGCACGTCGTTTCGGTACCGCTCATACTCCTCGCCGTACGCTCGCACCAAGTCGGTTTCTTCCATCATGATGCCGAAGAGAATGTAAACCGTCATTCCAATGTTCAACATTAGCAATTCCGGCGGCATTATCGGCTGGGCCCAGAGCACGATGAGAAGGCCGAGCATCAGCGGGTGGCGCACGTAGCGGTACGGTCCTTCGATGCGCAAGGGTGCCACAACTTCGACGGTTCCGGTCCAGGCCTGGGTCAAGCCCATAAACGTCGCGTGATCGAACCAGCCGCAACAGGCGCCGATGAACAAGGCGGCCGCAATACTGATGGCAGCGACCCAGACCGGTCCGTGCCAGATCGGCTCGCCGGGAATCGCTTGCCAAAACCATGCCAGGATGCCCAGAGTAATCCCAGACGTCGCCACGTAGATCGATCGGCTCAGATATCCAAGCCGCTGCTTGAATGTCTCGCGCGCCATGCCGCTGTGTTGAAATGCGAACAGAGCCAAGACGAAGCAGTTGATCTGAATTGAAGGCAATGTCTCGGCCTCGCTCGGGCGAGGCCAAAGCCCTGTACCCGTGCCGACGACATAGGCAAAGAACAGGCCCGCGCCGGCCATGCCGACCAGGTAGGCGAACACCGCGAACAGCGTGACCAGCATGGGAGTTTCCTTGATCGCGGCGGTGCGTAAGATGAGGCGATAGCGGCATTATACGGACCTTCGCTTACGCTTCAGGCTCTGATGGGAGCAACCTATGGCCACCAAGGGCGAGATGTTTTCGGGGTTGACGGTCGCGCTTATCACGCCGTTCCGCAACGGCCAAGTCGACTACGACGGCCTGCGCAAGCTCGTCGACTGGCACGTCGCCGAAGGGACGGATTGCCTGGCGCCGTGCGGCACCACCGGCGAATCGCCGACGCTCGATCACGAAGAGCATGAGAAAGTCGTCGGCGTCGTTTGCGAGCAAGCGCGCGGACGCATCAAGGTGATGGCCGGCACGGGGTCAAACAGTACCCGTGAAGCGATCCGCTTGACGAAGTCGGCCAAGAAAGCTGGCGCCAATGGGGCGCTAATGGTCGGGCCGTATTACAACAAGCCGACGCAGGATGGCTATTACAAACACTTCGCTGCGGTCGCCGACGCCGTCGATCTGCCGATCGTGCTGTACAACATTCCGGGCCGTACCGGGTCGAACATCCTGCCCGAGACGATCGCCAAGCTCGCCAAGTTGCCGCAGATCGTCGCCGTCAAGGAAGCGACCGGTTCGATGGATCAGGCGTCGTCAATCGCGGCGTTATGCGACATCACGCTGCTCTCTGGCGATGACAGCCTGACGCTGCCGCTCTTGAGCATCGGCGGTCGCGGCGTGGTGAGCGTCGTCGGGAACATTGTCCCGCGCGACATGAAGGCCATGCTCGCCGCCTGGGACGCTGGAAAATTGCAGGACGCGATCCAGTGGCACTACAAGCTCTTCAGTCTTTGCCGGGACATGCTGGGCATTGCCACCAATCCGATCCCGATAAAGACGGCGATGAAGATGCTGGGCCGCGATACGGGAGAGTTGCGTCTGCCGATGTGCGCGATGGACGCGGCGCTCGACGCGAAGTTGCGCGGGACGCTGTCGGCGTACGGGCTGTTGTAAAAAGTGAAGCCCAGGGGTGAGGCACTCCGAACCCCTGGATTTCGTGAGCGGAGGGGGTGGGATTCGAACCCACGGTCGGATTGCTCCGACTCCGGTTTTCAAGACCGGTGCAATCGGCCGCTCTGCCACCCCTCCGAAGAACTGACCCGTTGACAAATCTACTCGAGCAGTAAGTCGACAGCAAGCACAGCCAGTTGGTTCGACTGCTAATCAACAAACATGAACTCGTTGCTTCCGAGAAGCACGTGCGCGTACTGCCCCCATGTCGCATCGCTGGACGGCTGCCCCAGGAACGCACGCGCCAAACGCACCTGCGCCTCGGTCGCCGGCCGTCCATAGAGCAGCATATAGGCGCGCCGGACCTTTGCTTCGTCGTCGGCTTCCATCGCCAATCGCTTCACGAGTGCCGCGGATTGCTGTTGCATGAACGGGCTATTGAGCGTGAAAAGCTGCTGCAACGGCGTCGTCGTCGGCAGCCGCGCCGCGCTGTGGATGATCGGATCAGGGAAATCGAAGAGCCGAAGCATGTCGTGCAGTTCGCGGCGTTTCACGGTCCCGTAGAGGGTGCGTCGGTGGTTTTTCACGTCGGCAAGGTCAACCGGCGGACCGCCGCGCGTCGCGTCGAGCGTGCCGGTGGCTGCAAGCATGGCGTCGCGCCAGGCCTCGACGTCGAGCCGGCGGCGGCTCATGCGCCAGAGCCATTTGTTGTCCGGATCGATCGCATTCTTCTTCGCGTCGAATGCACTCGCTTGCTGATAGGCGGCCGAGCGCATGATTTCGCGATGCAGCCATTTGAGCGACCAGCCATTCTGGATGAAGCCTGCGGTGAGGTCATCAAGCATTTCGGGATGTGTCGGGCGAGCGCCTTGCATGCCGAAGTCGCTCGGCGTTTCGACGATACCGGCGCCGAAGTGTTGCTTCCACACGCGATTGACGATGACGCGCGCCGACAGCGGCGCGCCTTCGTTGACGATGGCGCGGGCCAACTCCAGGCGGCCGCTGCCTTGCGTGAACGGCTTCGTTTTGTCATCTGACAGCACCGTCAGGAACCGCCGCGGCACAATCGGCCCCAGGCTGCTCGGCACGCCTCGCTTCTGCACGGCGACATCCTGCGGCACGCCGACCCTGTATTCGAGCTTCGTCTTGTGCGGACCGTCCGCAAGAACGTGCAGGCTCGATTCGATCACTCCGCGTGCCGTCGGCGTTTCGAAATTCGGCGTCGCTTTCTTGATCGCAGCGATTTTCGCCGTCAACTCGGCCGCTTCTTTCTTCTCCACGGCGACCGACGACTTGGCAATCTTCCTGAGCCGATTCTGCAGTGGCTCAATCTTCTTCCACGCCTCCTCGACTGCCCGTGCCTCGGTATCGGGCAGCAATGCAATATCGGTGTGCCGGACACTCGCGAACACGCCGGCCAGTGCGTAGTAGTCCTGCATGCTGATCGGATCGAACTTGTGATCGTGGCAGCGAGCGCACGCCGCCGTCAACCCAAGAAAAGTGCTCGTGACTGCGCCGATGCGTTCTTCCCATTCCTCCGCGACGACGCCCTTGATCACGTCCTTGTCCAGCAACAGTTCCTTCCAGTACTGCGGACTAAGGCCGAGAAGACCGAGGGCGGCGCGATCCTTGGGCTGAGCATTCGGCATCAGGTCGGCCGCGAGCTGCATCTGCACGAAGCGATCGTAGGGCATGTCGTCGTTGATCGCATGGACGACCCAGTCGCGATACACCCACGACTGCCCCTTCCCTTCGGCCCATGGCTCGGCAATGTCGCAGTAACGCGCCAGGTCGAGCCAATATCGCCCCCAGCGCTCGCCATACTGCGGCGAAGCCAGCAGCCGATCAATGAGACGGACATAGGCATCGGGATTCTTGTCGTTGACGAACGAGTCGATTTCTTCCGGCGTAGGTGGCAGGCCGATCAGGTCAAACGTCGCCCTGCGTATCAGCGTCCGGCGATCGGCAGCTTTGGTCGGCGACAGCAAGCGCTTTTCCAGGTCAGCCAGCAGGAACGAGTCGATTCGCGTGATGGGCCAGGTTCTGTCGCGAACGCTGGGGAGCGGCATCGATTTGGGCGGCTGAAACGACCAGAAGGTCTTGCCCTTCGTCCAGTCGATGCCAGTTTCATTGGGCAGCGCCAACGCTGGCCCTGGATAGACGACGCCGCGCCGGATCCACTCTTCGAGAATGGCGATCTCGCTCGCCGGCAGTTTGGCCTTGGGCGGCATCTGCAGGTCTTCCTTGGCGTAGCGAACGGCGTGGATCAGCAAGCTTTTGTCCGGCTCGCCCACGACCGCCGCCGGTCCGGTGACGCCTCCCTTGAGAATCGCCGTCTGGCTATCCAGCAATAGCTTGCCCTTGATCTTCTTGGCTTTCGCCGAATGACATTCGTGACAACGATTGACCAGGATGGGCCGAACCTTGCTCTCGAAGAACGCGACGTCGACCGCAGCCGGCGCCTGCGCGAACGCGGGTTCCGCCGAACACAAGGCGGCGATGACTAAGAATGTCCGAGAAGCACGCATGGCAATAGTTTAGAGATCGACTGCATGCTGGCTTCCGAGAATTAGCAATTGACAAGTAGCAATTCCAAATTGACACAATCACGTTGCCTTTTCCTCCGAGGAGTTGCCATGACACGAGAAGAACTGTCCGATCGACTGTTGGACCTTGGCGCACGGATTGGCAACGTCGTTGACGCTTTGCCGGAGACCCGGTTAGGAAGGCATGTCGCCTGGCAACTGGTGCGCTGCGGAACGTCACCAGGCCCGAACTACGAGGAAGTCTGCCCCGGCAAGAGCCGAGCCGATTTTGTCCACAAGATGAAGATCGTGCTCAAAGAGTTGCGCGAGACTCGCTACTGGTTGCGGCCGATCGTGCGAGCGAAGGTCTCGACGGCCACGAAGATGGGCGACTTGCTAGACGAGAGCAACCAGCTCTGCAATATTTTCGGCCAATCCGTCGTCACTGCCAAGGGAATCAAAGGCAAAAAGGCTTCGGACCGATAGCGAGGAGTGCTACTCTTAGCCAACGTTGCCTCCATAATTAGCAATTGACAATCAGCAATTAGCAATTTCCAATTGACGCGGCTTGCCGCAGAGCCGCTTTAGACAATTTGCAATTGCTAATTCACCTGGGCTGCACTGTGTCCCTCGAAAAAGCCAGCGCTCTGGTCATCCGCGGCGTCGACTTCAGCGAGACGAGCCGCATCGTCACCTTGTGGACCAAGGAGTTCGGCAAAGTACGCGCATTGGCCAAGGGAGGGCGACGGCTCAAGTCCAACTTCGACGTTGCTCTTGACCTCCTCACCGTCTGCGGTATCGTCTTCATCCGCAAAAGTACGACCAGTCTCGACCTGTTGACCGAAGCGCAAGTGCAGGAGCGATTCCCGCAGTTGCGTGGCGACCTGGCTGCGCTTTACGCAGGCTACTACGTTGCCGAGATGCTCAGCGACTGGACGCAGGATCACGATCCGCATGCGGTGCTGTTTGACGAGGCGCTCGTTACGCTGCGGAATCTGGGGCAGCCGGGGGGAATCACCGGGTCGTGCCTGGCGCATTTTGAGCTTGTGCTTTTGCGGGAACTGGGGTATGGGCCGGCGCTTGATTTCTGCGCCGATTGCGGCGAAGCACTGTCCGGCCAAGGACTAGCCTTCAGCGCGGCTGGAGGCGGCGTCGTCTGCCTGAGGTGTCAGCCGAAACACCGCGACAAGCGGCCCTTGGCCGACGCGACGCGGCAAGCACTGGAGCGGTTGCAAGCGCCCGGCGAGGCCTGGCGCGAGATTCAGGACCCGCAACTTCGCAGCGAAGTTCGCCAGCTCCTGGATCACTACGTCACCTATGTCCTGGGACGTCGGCCGCGTCTACTGCCTTATTTGGGGAGTTAAGGTCGTGACCAGCGCACACTCAAAGCCGTTTGTTGGCATGCCGCAAGCGGCTCCATGGAGGTCCTGGCTGATGTCCACTGTCGTTCCCCTGTTTCTCTGCGTCGTCACCGGATGCACATCAACGGGCGGGTTCGCTCCGCCCTGGAAAAAACCGCAGGCCAAACAAGAAGGCCCCAAGGACGCCTTTGTAATGACCGGCGGCGGCATGGAGCGGATTGTTGTCGATGACGCGACGCGCCAGGAGTTCGACACCGCGCGCCGATTGTTCGACGAGAAGAAATACGCCCAAGCGGAGCCGATGTTCCACAAGCTGGTGAAGCTCAATCGCGAGCCGGCCTGGTGGGAGTTTGGCTTGCTCGCGCCGCGCGACGACACAAAGCAAGGCAGAAGCCGCCGTGGCGATCCTCTGAGCGAGGCCGCATTATTCTACGAAGCCGAATGCCAGCGCTTGCAAAAAAACTATCGCGGCGCCGTCGACACCTACACCAAACTACTCGTCGAGTTCTCCAGCACGCAGTACACGTCGCGATCATGCATGGGCCTGTTCGAGATCGCCAACTATTGGCTGCAGTCGACCGGCCGGCAGATGGATGAATACCACGCCCAGCTCAAGGGGGAGCGCTGGTTCGTCACACCGGGGATGTATGTCCATTTCAGCAAAGACATGCCGTTGTTGGATCCCGAAGGGCACGCGACGCAGATTCTTAACACGGTTCGCGTTCACGATGGCAAGGGCCCGTTGGCCGAGAAGGCGTTGATGATGCTCGGCACGATCAGTTTCTTCCGCAAGGATTACAAGGACGCCGACTTCTACTTCTCGCAATTGCACGAACAATTCCCGGAAAGCAAGGAGGCTCCCCGGGCGATCAAGCAATCGATCATTTGCAAGCAGCTATCGACCGGCGGCACGGTGTACGACCTGCGGCCCGTCGAAGAATCCAAGAAGCTGTTGATGGTCAAGCAGGCCGCGTATCAGGAGTTGGCCAACGACAAGGATTGGGTCGAGGGACAGCTCAAGATGATGAACGTCCAGCAAGCCGACCGCGACTTCAAGATTGCCGAGTTTTACCAGCGCACGGGCCATCCGGGCTCGGCATACTTCTATTACGAGCTTGTGTGCCGTCGTTATCCGGGCTCGACGTATGCGACGCAGGCGGCCCAGCGGAAGCTGGAGCTTCGCCGCCGCATGGAGCGCGACCAGGGCAACCAGAATCCGACACCGGCGGTCGAGCCGGGACCAGCGCCGCCGCGAACGCTTCCGCCGTTGAACCCGAGGAATTAGTCGGCGGCGGATCCGACATCGAGGTCGGGCAGAGGAATTAGCAATTGACAATTGTCAATTGCGGAAAGTGAATCCGACTGTCGAGAAAAGATGCACGATCGGCTGCGATCTCGACGTCTTCAATTTGCAATTGTCAATTGCTGATTGTCAATTGCTAATGCCCCGAACAGGCATGAATATGAGACAAATACGCACCGAACTTGCCGCAATTTTTCTCCTCCCGGCGCTCGCCTTGCTTGCCGGCTGCGAGAACGGCGGGCATTTCACGATCTTCGGCTACACGACCAAGCCGCCGTTCGATGAGAGCATTCGCACCGTGCTTGTGCCGACCGCGCTGAACACAACCTATCTCCGAGGCATTGAGTTTCCGTTGACGGAGGAGGTCATCAACGAGCTGGGCCGTCGCAGTGGGGCGCCGAAAGTGACGTCGTGCCGGGAGCGCGCCGATAGCGAGTTGACGCTGAAGGTCGTGCAGAATCGCAAGTCGACAATTATTTTCAATCAACTCGGCGAGCCGCGGCAAGTCGAGAACTACCTTCAGATCGAGGTGGTCTGGCGGGATCTGCGTCCGGGTCACGAGGGGGACATCCTTTCCAATCCGAAGCGATTCGATCCGAACGAGCTGCCCTTGCCGGGCGATCCGAAAGCGACGCCGCCGGCGCCGATACCGCTGTTGATCACGCCGACCGGGACCTACGTGCCGGAGTTGGGCGGATCGACGGCGACATCGCATCAGCAAGCAATTCGCCGGGCAGCGTTGCAAATCGTCAATATGATGGAAGTGCGGCGCTAAGCGCATAACGCGACGAGCCGGAAGCGTTAGCGACGGTTTGCGTGGCGCAAACCGTCGCTAACGCTTCCGGCTCGTCGCCGAAGTTTCGCCAGGAACCTTCCAACGATGAACACGCGTTTGACGGTGATCGCAATCATTGTGGCGTTTGTCGGCGCCGGCATCACCTGGATGATGATTTCCAGCTCCGAGCCTGAACTCGGAGTCAAGGGAAAAGTCTATGTCACGAAGTCGGGACTCAAGTTCATGGATGAAGCCATCGGCGATGGCAAAATAGCCGAACGAGGGCGAAAAGTCACCATCCACGTCACCGTTTTGGATGCCGACGGCAATCCGCAGGCCCGCAGCAAAGAACCGATTATCTTTGTCGTCGGCAAGAAAACCAACGACATTCCACCTGCATGGCACGAAGGCGTCACGGGAATGAAGGAAAAAGGCGTGCGGCAAATTCAATCACCGGCGGCGCTCAATGACCCAGGAGAAGCGTTCGTCCCCGATGGCGACGTCATCTTCCGAATTACTTTGCTCAAAGTCGAGTAACTTTCACCATCGCCGGCGGATCGGCCGGTCTCACCATTTGAGGAGCATCATGAAAGCCATCGTATTCGTGCTAGTCCTGTTGGCACTCGCCGGCTGGGTCATCCCCGCCGCCGAGGCGGGCGGCGACAGCAAGAAAGAAGAGAAGATCATCACGACCAAGTCCGGCCTAAAGTACGTCGAACTTAAGATCGGCGACGGACCCGAAGCCAAGAAAGGCGACACCGTCTTCGTGCACTACGTCGGAACGCTCACCGACGGCAAGAAGTTCGACTCCAGCCGCGACCGCGGCGAACCGTTTTCCTTCCCGCTCGGCGCCGGCCGCGTCATCAAGGGCTGGGACGAAGGCGTCGCCGGCATCAAGGTCGGCGGCAAACGCAAGCTCATCATCCCACCCGACCTGGGCTATGGCGAACGCGGCGCCGGCAACGTCATCCCCCCCAACGCTACCCTCATCTTCGAAGTCGAACTGCTCCGCGTGAAGGAGTAGCCCATCAAAGAGCCACGCACGAAGTAAGCACGCTACGCCTGCCGCTTACTTCGTGCGTGGCTCCTTCAATCGCTAATATCGGGAATCGCACACTTCTGCAGATAATAGCGCTCCTGTTCACGCATTTCTTTTTCCGCGCCTGGCGACTTGTCGTCGTAGCCGCACAGGTGCAGCAGTCCGTGGATGACGTAGAGCGCTAACTCCGCTTGCACGTCGTGGCCACGCTCATCGGCTTCGGCCTTCGCGACTTCGACGCCGATGACCAACTCACCTTCGAGCTTCTTGGCGCCGGCCCCACTATAGGGAAATGACAGCACGTCGGTCGGCTCGTCGTGATCGAGATACTGCTTGTTGAGCCGATGAATGGTCGGATTGTCGACGAAGGCAACGCTCAGTTCGTAATCGTTGACGCCTTCGCCTTCGAGCACGGCACGGGCGATGTCGCGAACGCGCCCACGGTCGATGGGAACCGTCTCCTGCGGCGAGTGGATCGAGATTTTGCTCATGCGATCAACTTATCCGATCAGAGCCCGAAGCGAAAGCGAGGGACGCTGCCTCCTTCGCTAACGCTTCAGGCTCTGATGAAATCGCGACGCGCGCCGACACGACCTTCGGCGTCTCTTCGCCGAGCACTTCCATCGCGAGCTTGAGATAATCCTCGGCGCCATGGCACGATGGAGCGTAGGCAAAAATCGACTTGCCAAAGCTCGGCGCCTCGGCCAGCTTGATGTTGCGACGAATGCGCGACGTGAACACGCGGGCGTTGCGCCAGGGTACATTGGCGCTTCGGCTATTGCCAAGAAACTCGTTAAGATCGCGCTGGACTTCCTGCGCCAAACGCGTGTTGGCGTCGCACATGCACAGGATGACGCCTTCGACGCGCAGTTGCGGATTGATACGCTTGGCGACGACGGCCGTCGTCTCGAGCAGTTTGCTCAAGCCATGAAGCGCCAAAAAGTGCGGCTGCAAGGGGATGAAGACTTCGGTGGCGGCGCACAGAGCGTTTAGCGTCAGCACGCCAAGCGATGGGGCGCAATCCATGAGGATGCAGTCGAATTCGTTTAGCCTCTCGCCTTCGGCGAGCGCGGGGGACGTCGCCAGCAGATCGCGCAGGATCACCTCACGGCCCACGACGCCGGCGAGTTCCATCTCGGCGGCGGCGAGGTTTATGTCGGAGCCGACAAGCCAGAGGTTGTCGTCGATTTGCTTACGGACGTCGGCGAGCGGCTTGTTGTCGGTGAGGACATCGTACATGGACCGTGTTTGGCCGTCCGGCTCGATGCCGAGATGGGTGGTGGCGTGCGCTTGCGGGTCGAGGTCGAGAATGCAGACGCGTTGGCCGGCGCGAGCCAGCGCGGCGCCGAGATTGACCGTGGTCGTCGTCTTGCCGACGCCGCCCTTTTGATTGATGATTGCGATCCTTCGCATCGGTGGTCCTCCGTTGGGAGGATTATAAACGGACGGGCCAAACCGGGAAACCCCGATTTCCGTGGTCTCGGTTGCACCGGCGTCACCGAGCGGCGTCTATGGAAGCGATCTCTTTCGCAGGCTGCATCGGCATTGCTCCCGTTGCCGGCGGCCAACGTCGTCGGGAGCACCGGAGATAGCTCATGAAGCAATGTGTCTTCGCCCTCGTAGGCTTCGGAATGCTCGCGGGGGCGGCATGCAGCCATGCCTCGGACCTGGGCAAAGTAGATCAGAAGAACCCGCCGAGCCGAGAAGAATTGAAGGCGCCGAAATCGGACAAGGGAATTGAAATCGTTCGTCTGCGCGGTCCCGTGAGCGGGACGGCGAAGATCGAACCGCCTCTGCGCGTGTATGTGCTCGTCAACCCGCTGTCCAACAAGGACACGCAGGACGTGTGGTGGGTCCAGGACGCCCAGTTCGCCGACGGAAAGCTCACCGGAACTTGCCAGTTTGGCGAAGGCGCCGCAGGCATCGGTGAGTATTTCGCGATCATCGCCATCGCCACGGACAAACCGTATTCAACGGGCGACATGATCACGGGCTTGCCCAGAGCTGCCCTCTACTCCAAACTGAAGATTGTCAAACGCGAGTAGGTCGGCGTTTTGTCGACGCGTGGCTTCATCTGTTGTCAGCGCAATTCTCTCGTTCGACTGAGTTCCTTGATCTGCACTTTCGCGCGGTCGTCGACGATGTTGGTGAATTCTTGCTCGACGACCGCTTTCTGCATGGCATCAAGCTGGTCGGCCATCACGGCGACTTGAAAGCGCGTTCGACCGGCTTGCACGGCCTCGACGAAGATTTCGTACGTCACCTGCGCGCCGCCGTCGATCTTGGGCAAGACCTTGAACTCGATCAATTCGCCGCCGGCGACGCGTTCGCGTTTCTCGAACAGCGCCGGAACAGTCTTTTCTAGCTTCAGCCCATCGGGGATCAGGACTTGCAACTTGATGTTCGTGAGTGGTTCGCTCCCCTGGCTGATGATCTCGACCGGAAAACTCGATTTCTCACCGATAAAAAGCGCCCCCTTGCGGCCGTACATTTCGATGCCTAGCGCGCTGGCGCCCACGAAGTTGGTGCAGATGTCCCAGTGCTTCTCCGGGACGTGATCGGCCTTGGCACTGGCCTTGAAGCAATGCTCCCCTTTTTCGGTCGCGCGTACGATGAGGTTGAAGTCCCTGCTGCCGCCGGGCTCGATGTGGCCGAGCACCCAGATGACGACATTCTCGACCGCGCTTCCCGGTTCGCTCGCCTTCACCGTCTTGAGCTTTTCGGGTAGGCGCACGTAGAGCTGGGCGTTCATCGCCTTGGTCTTGCCCTTGTTGGTCAGCGTGAAGTGATACTTGGCCGGCAGGTTCGCGAACTGTTCCTTCGGGCCTTGCACGACGAGATCAAGTACCGGCAAATCCTCGGGGCGAATCTCCGGCACCGTCGTGATAATCGGCGGTTTCGTGCCGGGCGGGCTCGCAGCCAGCCGCGTCGTCAGGCAGACGCCATGCTCGAATTGCACGCGCACGCAATTCTTGATGTCTTCCTTGTTCGTCGGCTGCAACACGAGGATGATTTCGCGCACAGCCCCGCCGCCGACCGTGCCGAGGTTCCACTGCAACTCTGGGCCTTGCTTGCTCGGCTCCGGATCGGACTTCACGAACTTGGCGTTGGCCGGCAAGGCGTTCTTGACGACGACGTGATGGGCCTCGGCCGTCGAGCAGTTCTCAACGCAAATGCGATATTCCAGCGGCTGACCTGGTTCGGAGTTGGCCGGCACCCGCACCT
>VGZI01000071.1 GCA_016872605.1 Planctomycetota bacterium | reverse complement strand
AGTCCTTGATTCGTTCCCAGTGTTCATCCGAAATCGCGTGGCGCGGAAGCATGGCGGACCCTCCGTGGTTCGCAAAAACAGGGTCCGCAGTTTACCTCCGCTGCCCATGTATTGTCCACACGACCTAGAAATAAAAAAACTCTTCGGCAGGCAAACTTGGCGATGCCCGCAAGAAGAGTCAATGGGGGTCAATCAAAGTTGATCAGTCGACGGGCTTGGCCACCGCGTTGGAATTGGGTTCCGTATCGGCAGGTTTGCCATGAATGGCTTCATAGACTTCCTGACGATGAACGGGGACTTCCTTCGGAGCGACGATTCCGAGCCGGACTTTGTCGCCACGAATTTCCACGACGGTGACGGTGATGTCATTGTTGATGACAATGCTCTCGTTCTTCTTTCGAGACAGTACTAACATCGCCGTCAATCCTTTTGTAAGAAGATACAGCGCGATACGGTATCTGACTCCCACGCGCGGCAGTCAAGCGGGCTGAGTCGCGCGCCGGCGAAGGTCCACTTCCCCAGCAAGAGCCAGGAGCAAGCCTGTGCCTTAAGTCTTTATGCTGGTAGGGCTCAGGGCGCAAGGTAGGCTTACCTTCAATTATCGTACCCGTCCCTTTCGAACAGGTCAAGCATCGCATTGCCGATTTTGCTACATTTTGCCGTTGGCCAGCGCCTCGAGTGGAATTACCTGCAAATCTGAAATGGCAAGAATATTCGAGCACATCGGCTTTTTTTTTGGCCGTTCTGAAAGTTGCAACATGTTAACTTCAAGGTAGTTGCGTGATTTTTTGGAAAATTCTTCGTTTTTTCCAAGACGTTTTTGCTCTTGCCGATTCACCAAAGTGTCCACTCGACGCAACGTTAAGCTGGCATCAGCTTTTCTTCTTTTTCTGAATATGAAGTTTTCGTGCGCATGCAGCTGCGCCAATGAATCCCGCATCAGTTCCCAGCTGCGCGTAGCAAATTGTCGTCTTCTCCGCCGGAACCGGGAAGGCTAAATCCTTGACGTGCCTGCGGATACGCTGCAAAAATGAATCACCCGCAGCGATCATTCCGCCTGCAAACACGATCATGTCCGGGTCAATCGTGTGCATCATGTTCATCGCGCCAACGGCCAAGTAATAGGCCGTCTCGTCCACGATCTTGTCCGCGAGCGCATCACCGGCATGCGCCGCGTCAAAGATGTCGCGCGAAGTGAGGCCCCCCTCTTTGTTCTGAATCGATTTCAGCGATGACTTGCCGCCTTTCTGTGCGAGCGCGTCGGAGGTTCGCTTCACCACGGCCGTTGCGCTTGCATAAGCTTCGAGACAGCCCCATCGGCCGCAACCGCACTGGCGTGGGTTCGTCATCTCAATCTTCATGTGACCGAGTTCGGCGCCGTGGCTATGCTCACCTTCAATTACAAGATCGCCAATGATGATCCCTCCGCCGACGCCCGTGCCGAGCGTGAACAGCACCAGACTATGAACATCTCTGCCCGCGCCTGCCCAAAACTCGCCGAACGCTGCCGCGTTGGCGTCGTTTTGAAATGCCGTGGGAAGCTTGAACGTCTTGGCAACATGGTCGCGAACGGGAACATTGCGCCAGGGCTTCAAATTGGGGGGATCGAGAATGATACCTCCCGGGATGTCCATCGTGCCTGGAGTGGCCACACCGATGGCGGAAATGTCCTTGAGTCTCAACCCCGCGGAAGCGATCGCCTGACGGATAGCCTGGCACATGTGCTCCAGCCCAACCTCTTGTCCCCGATGGGCTTCGGTGGGAACGCTCACGGACGCCAACGGTTTGCCTGCATCGTCCACGACTCCGGCCTTCATGCTGGTCCCACCGACATCAAGGCCGACGTACAGGTTTTTAGGCATGATTCACTCGTTCAACGGTCGCACCCGTGCTTGCGCTCCGGGCGGTGACGACACGAATTGGTCTCGCGAAGAACGGACATTGTTTTATAATGCACCCGCTCGTTCGGACAATGCCTGACGCACGTGGTGTCAGGCGGGAGCCTCGCAAGGATCGCGGAATGATCGAAAGGCTGCACCATCGTGGTTGGCATTACACTTTGCTTCTCGGCATCGGCGCGATCATGTTCCTCCTCAACCTCGGCGGCGCCACGCTTTGGGATGTCGACGAAGGCCGCAACGCCGAATGCGCCTACGAGATGATGCAAGCCGACAATTGGATTGTGCCGACCTTTAACTCGAAGTTGCGCGTCGACAAACCCGCCTTGCTCTATTGGCTGCAAATCTTTGCCTACAACCTGTTTGGCGTCCACGAATTCTCCGCTCGACTACCATCGGCTCTCGCTGCGCTCGCGACGGTTTTGCTGGCCTACGAGTTGGCGCGCGCGATGTTCACGCGTACCACGGGACTGCTGGCCGGCGTGATCGTTGCCACGACGCCGATGTTGTGCGGCGCCGCGCGCTTTGCCAATCCTGATGCGCTTCTCAACGTTTGCATCGTTTTGACCATGACAGTCTTTTGGCTCGGACTTCGCGATCGCCCATGGTGGTGGTTTGGGCTCTTGGGGATCTCGTCCGGCCTTGCGGTGCTCGCAAAAGGGCCCGTCGGCATCGTGCTTCCCGGCGCGATCGCAATGGGCTTCCTGGCCTGGGAGCGCCGCTGGGACATTGCGTGGGACTGGCGTTGGTTCCTGACCTGCTGGGCATTCGTGCTGACTGCCCTGCCCTGGTATCTCTGGGTCGGCGCCGAAACCAAAGGCGAATTCCTTGTCGGCTTTCTCTGGCGACATAACGTCGAGCGCGGAACGTCGGCCATGGAAAACCATCACGGGTTCCCGGGCTATTACCTCGTCGTTCTCCTCGTCGGCACGGCGCCCTGGTCGATCTTCTTGGGAGTTGCGGCCTGGTTCGGATTCTGGTCGACGATTCGTGAACCCTGGGATCGCTTTCGTGCGCTATGGGACGGCAGCACCCCAGAACGCGAGACCAGGGCGGACACCGACCCGGCGCTCACGGATCGAACAGCCGCGTACCGTTTTCTCGCGTGCTGGATCGTTGTCTTTCTTTTGTTCTTCAGCGTTGCGGCGACGAAACTGCCCAACTACGTGTTGCCGACGGTCGTGCCGTGCGCGCTCGTCGTGGCACGATTTCTACAGCGCTGGCGAACGCATTCGCTCGAAGTCCCGGAATGGATCGCCCAAGTCGGCGTCTTCTCGCTGCTGCTCATCGGCGTTGCGGTTTCAGCCGGGTTGACCATCGCCGGAGGCGTCGGCAACCTGGCTGTGATGCGTGGCCGAGTCTTTCCCGGGCTGGAAGCATGGGCGCTTCTTGGCCTCGGTCCGGTCCTCGGCGCCGCACTGGCGTGGTGGTTTCTTCGCCAACGCCAATACAGCGGCGTCATCGTCGCCGTCGCTGTCTCGGCCATCTTGTTGTTCGGCCCCTTGGCGGCTTCCGGCAGCGCACTCTTCAATCGCTACAAGGCCCCCGGCGCCCTCATCGCCCAGATGGACTCATTCTCCAGCGATGTCGACCTCCGCATCGGTTGCTGGAATCTCGAACATCTGCCGAGCCTGAACTTTTACGTCAAGCGCAACATCGAACACCTCGCCGACGAAAACGCCGTTCGGAACTTTGTGAGCATGCGACTGCCCGTCTATCTCTTCCTGCCGTTAGCAGACTGGGAGCGGTTGGAAAAAAAGTTGGATACAAACCTGCGTGTCATCGCCCGCCACCACGACATGTACCACCACACCGAAGTCGTGGTGTTGACGAATCGTTGACTTCGCACTTCATTTTCCTAAGACATTAGGTCCATACCTACGAATTGAGGTTCGACCATGGGACTGCGACGAATCCGCCGAAACCAACGGCAAGCCGACATGAAAGAATCGCGATCGCGCAACGGCATCAAGAAGAAGGCCGAAAATGTGCGCCGGGACAAGCGAATGCTGGCTCTCTTGAAGAAGGGCCAGGTTCCGTACGTGCCGTCCATCATGAGTTGGCTCAGCGTAAAGCTGGACAAGCCGAGTTCGCGTATCTCCCAAGCGGACGTAGATACGTTATTGAAGGGCTGAGTCGCCGATCCCGTGTGCCTTGGCGTGCTCTGTGCAATAGCACATTTCGCGCGGGAAGAGCGGCAGGAACCCCAAGAGCTTCTGCCAGCCCGTGGCTGCTCGCACCGCCGGCTTTCGGCAGAAAGCACACTTTTTCGCAACCCCGTCTGGGTTAAATAGACATTCGCTTTGACAGGACTCGCGCCGCGCGGCAATCTGGGCGGCCGTCACTTTGCGGCGATGCAACTCCGCTTCGATTAGTGCGATGGCCTGTGGCTCCATTCCGGCGCGATAAGCCGTCACACGATCCATGAGGTCGTCCGTGTCAGCTTGACGGATGTTCAGATTGAATCGTTCAGCGTCGAAATCCACCATGCCAGTTCCCGATTGTTTGTGGAACCATCCACGAGATCGGTGCGTCCCATCTGTTAAGCGATCGTATGCCTCGAAGCGATTCCATTTGACAGCCCGGCATACTACATTCTATGATGGACAGAGTGCGTTCTCGCCGCAACTCATTAAGTTCAACGACCTAAAAGTCTCTACGGGAGTGCGTGGGATGAATACCAATCGCAGCAAAGAGTGGTTGATTCTTTTGGCGGGCGTCGTAGCCCTCGCGGGGTTCGTGTTCGCTTTGACCCACGACGGCGTTGCCCAGACCAAAAAAACGGATTCCAAGAGCAAGAAAAAAGACGCCGACAAAGACAAGGACAAGGCGGACGCCGAGAAGAAAGAAGCCAAGGTCGAGCCGCCCCCCGCTACCTTCCCCGCACGCAAGGACCAGGTCGAATCCAGCCAGCCCGGCGGCAGCGAGATGATTCATTTCATCGACGAACAGATCACCTCGCTATGGAAAAAGAACACGACCTACCCGTCCGATCGCTGCACCGACCACGAGTTCATTCGTCGCGCCTCGCTTGATATCATCGGCCGCATTCCGACCGTTGAAGAGATTACCAACTTCATGAAGCACCCCGAGTACAAGCGCCGCGCCTGGCTCATCAACGAACTCCTCGATGGCAAGTCCTACGGAAATGGCGCCGAATACGCCCAGAACTTCGCCAACCTGTGGACGGTCCATCTCATGACCCGAAGCGGTTCCGGCGCACACTACCGCGATCAGATGAATAGCTGGCTGTACGAGCAGTTCAAGGATGGTCCCGCGGTGAAGTCGAGCGCTGCCAACGGTCCCGATTGGTCGAAAACGGTATTCCAGCTACTGGCGATCAACGGCGAAACCAACAAGGGCGACGGCCGTGCGGCCAACTATCTGCTCCACAACCTCGGCGAAGAGATGCCCCGTAATGAACGCGGCGAGGTCGGCAAGTGGGACATGATCCCCGCCACCTCGCGCACCACGCGCCTCTTCCTGGGCGTCCGCACGCAGTGCGCCCAGTGCCATAACCATCCGTTCAACGACGAATTGAAGCAGGATCAGTTCTGGGGCATCAACGCCTTCCTGCGTCAAATCGACACCGCGCCGGAAGGACGTCCGACGCAGGTCGGCGCCAAGAAGAAAATGAAGGGCGTCATGGGCCAACGCGAGTTCACGCTCACCGAGAACCCGACGTTTAACGGCAAGGGCCTCGTGACATTTGAAAACCGCAGCGCCATGGTCTTCAAGACTAATGCCTTCTTCATCGACGGCCGCAAGCTGCCGAAGAAATTCGAAGGCTCGCGCCGCGAGAAGCTCGCCGAGTACGTGACGACGAGCCCGTGGTTCGCCAAGGCGTTCGTCAATCGCATGTGGGGCCATTTCTTCGGCATGAGCTTCACCAAGGGCGTCGTGGATGATTTCCACGATCAGAACCCGATCTCCCATCCCGAGTTGCTCGACAAGCTCGGCGAAGAACTCGCCAAGACCTATCGCCACAACCCGAAGATCTTGATTCGCTGGATTTGCAACAGCCAGGCCTACGGACTCTCCAGCCGAGCCAACAAGTGGAACGACAAGCAAGACGACGAAACGCTGTTCACCCGCATGTTGCTCAAGCCGATGACGCCGGAAGCCATGTTCGCCTCCGTTACCGTCGCCACCCATGCCAACTGGCAGCGTTACTCCGACGACGCCAAAGCCGACAAGCTCAAAGCCGGCGAAGCCTGGTACAAGAAACTCGTCGACAACTTCGGCAATGACGAAGGCGAAGAAGGCTCCTACACCGGGACCGTCATCCAGGCCCTGCTGCTCATGAACGGCCAGGAAACCAACAAAGCCCTGACCGACAAGGAAGGAACCGTGTCGATTGTCGAGAAGAGGCGCGGCACAAGCTACAAGTCGCTGCCGTTCGCCATTCAAGACATGTACATGCACGCCTTGGGCCGGCCGGCGACGCCGAAGGAAGTCACCCTGATGATGAATCCCGCGACGTTCAACTTCCGAGCCGGCTCAAAGTCGCAGCCGACCACGCCGCAATTCTGGTCGAATTATTACCAGGACATCATGTGGGCGCTCCTGAACAGCAGCGAGTTCATCTTGAACCATTGAGATGACACGCGTCCACAGCAACGGATCGGGCCCGCGCGATAGAAATCGCGCGGGCCCGATTCTTTTCTAGTCGATCACCGAAGCCCGAACTCGCGCGTCAGAAAGGCTTGAGACTCCGGCCAACGATCCGCAGCTTGGAAGAAATTCACGCGCAGCGGCTGCACCGTCGTCGGCGTGACGAGCGGTTTGAACGAATCGAGTGAAACTTTTGGGTTGAGCGGAATCTGCCTACTGGCCGATTTCGCGAGTTGGATCTCGACCTCCGGTGTCAGCAGATAGTCGATCAGCTTCTTGGCGCCTTCCGGATTGGGACAGCCCTTGATCATCGCAACCGTGTTCGGAATGAACAGCGTTTCGCCCTGCGGGAATACGAGCTGAACCGGCCTGCCCTGCGCGACTTCGGCGGCGGCGTCGTCGGTGTCGGTCAAGCCGATCGCGTACCTGCCGGCGCCGACGTCCACGGCAACCTGCTTGTTTCCCGCGACAAGGCTGACGTCGTTGCCGCGCAGCTTGCGATAGAACTCGCTCGCCTTGTCGTCTCCCCACGCCTGAAAGAGACACGCCGCCTGCGTGGCGGTCGTTCCGAAGAGCGGTTTGGCCATCGCCACCTGTCCGCGCCATCGTGCGTCGGTCAGGTCTCGCAGGCTTTTCGGCATCTCCGCCGCGCGGACTTTCTCGGTGTTGACCAGAATGACACGAGCGCGCGCGGCAAATGCCGTCCACGTCGCATCGGGAGCTTTGAACTCCCCGGGAAAAGGCATGCCGGATGGGCTCGCATACGCCTGAAGCAATCCCTGGCGCTGCAAGCGAATCGTCGCTAGTATTTCGTTGTTCCAGTGCACATCGCAGCGCGGCTCATCGGCTTCGCGAATCAACGTATCGTACAAGCCGACCGATTTGTTCGCTTCGGTGTCGTAAACGACGTCAACACGAAGCCCGCTCTTCTTCTCGAAATCGCGCAAGATCTGTTCAGCGAACTCGCGATCGTGAGCGCAATAGACAACAACGCGCGCGGCTGGATCATGGCGACAGCTGACGAGCGCCAAGAACACACCAACTACCAGCGTCGTGATAGCGACACTTGCGTTGTTCATCATCGAGGGAGCAAGTTCAGCTGACCGTGCCGAGGACGCGGCCATCTTTGGTGCGAAGGGGCGGGGCGGCGGCGAAGTACTTGACGAGGCGCACTTCGTTGCCGCGCTCGTTGTAGCTCATCTCGTCGACGAGGCCTCGCGACATCAGGATTCCGAATCCGCCCTCGCGCAGTCCGAGCGACTCGCGCACCATCATGTGGCTCACCGGGTCATCAGGGTAGGCGGCATGGGCGAGGTTCGCCGGACTAAAGCCGGGACCGGTATCCTTGATCTCGATGGTAACCTTCTCCGGATCGATGCGATAGTCGACTGTGACGATGCCATCGATTTGTCGGCGATGCCCCCACTCGATGGCGTTGGTGCCGAGCTCGCGCACAGCTGTTGTCAGATGCTTGATCTGCTGTTGCGTCAACCCGCTGAATAGAAAGAGGGAGCCGAGGAGGTGATTGAGTTCTTCGAGATAATGCGTGTCGCTCTGCAGGTGAAAGCGAATCTCCCCCTGAGTGCCGTTGGTGCGGAGATCGTCGAGCCAGTTGAGAGCATCTTGAATGGCGCGATTGAGCGTGTCTGCGGTGAACGGTTTTGTCAGATAGGTGTTGGCGCCGACCTGCAGGCCATGGACGCGATCGTCTTGATCGCCCATGGCTGTGATCATGATGATCGGGATGAGGTTGGTTTCGCGATCGAGCTTCAGCGTCTCGCAGATCGAGTGACCATCGATGTCGGGCAACATCAGGTCGAGCAGAATGACGGACGGCCGATACCGACGAACCCAGTCGACGACGTTCTTGCCTTCCAGGTGCACGGTGGGCTCAAAGCCCCATTGTCGCAGATTCTCGGCAAGAATGAGTCCAAGATCGGGTTCATCATCGACGATCAAGGCTTGGCGGTTCATGATGTCCCTCGCGCCGGCTGAGGACGGGAATCTGAACACCTATTGTTCCATCTTCGCCGCAGATGTCAAGTAGGTTTCCGGCAACGTCGGTCGTAATGCCATTCTCATTCTTGGCGGCGTGATTCGTCGATTCGACCTTCTTGAGGATAACGACTCAATTCAGTCGCAGAGTATTACCCCCCGTCGCTACAAACGCGGAAGGACGGGCGTACTGCCAGTCCTTCGTAGGTTATTCGTGCGCCGCTTCGACGGTGGCCGTCCGGTCGTGCATCACGAGCCACGATCGGACTCGACTTTCTCGGCATGCAGCGCGAAGTACACCAAGGTGAACAACGCCATCGGAACGAGCGCCGGAAGCACGATCATCACGGCGAGGAGCGCGACGGGCGGCATGCTGATCACCGCGAAAAGCAGGGCGAGCACAAAGATCGTCGTGAGGATCGCGCCGAAAGCGGGAATCACGGAACTGACGTTGCTGCCGGTTCTCGGTTCGGCTTTGTCTTGACGAGCGTCAAGGTTCATCGGACGAGTTTCATGAGCAATGATCGTCGGTATCTGGATTCCAGAGGTCATGGCTATCTCCATTTTTCGTTTCTTGTTCGTTGTGGTTATGTTGGTCGCTCTTCACCAACAAGTACGGAACGAAATGACGAAAAATAACAGTGTGAACGCAAGGTGCGCAAATTTCATACCGCCGTATTCCACGTCGGGCTTCCGCCCCGCCGCTCGCCTTGGACGCAGGAGAACTAATTTGACAGCGCACCATCACGCGGAATCACTGGCGAAGCTGGGCTCATAGCCGCGGAGCGGCGGAAGCCAATAGCCAGGGTCGTAGGACCCGGACCTGGCCGAGACGACAAATGCCGCGGAGCGGCGAAAGTAGGGGATACACGTTGCTTTCGCCGCTCCGCAGCTCTGATTGAGGCGCTGCCTTCCCAGGGTCTCACGACCCTGGGTATTGGCTTCCGTCGCTCCGCGACTCAATCATGGTGCGCTGTCGAACTAAGGAACTCGGGGAGTTGGGACAGAGATTGGCGTAGGCCTGGATCTCCAGGTTTACCGGCTTCAAGTATGCCGAATGTCAGGGCATCTTGGGGATGAGCGGGGCGCCGAGAACGCCGCGAGGTCTAACCGGGGCGGGAGAATCCGCGATATGGGTGATGCTCTTCGCCCGTCGATCGATGACAGGACGACCGAGGGCGCCGCCGATCTCAATGCGACGCGGCTGGGCGGCGTCCGTCCGCGAGCCAACCTCAAAGACCAGCGCCATCGATCCGTCAAAGCCAACGGTGCCCGTGGAGCGAAGGAACCCCTCGCCCCACGCTGCCAGGAAGTTCGCGTGATGCACGTTTTCGTCCGCCACGCGGAAGGCCGCGGATCCGTCTTTGACCGCGCACGCGGCTGCAGGTTTGCTCAGATGCAGTGCCAACTCACGAAGCATGGGGCCGGGAGTGAATGTCAGTTCTTTGAGAGCCATCGTGCCGTCAATTTCTGCCGAAGATGCGTCGGCCATCGGCATCTGAATGCGTTGGAAGTTCACCAGGACGGCCCCGCAGTAATCGGTTGCGCTCGCAAACGGCGGCACCGCGTAGGCGAGAAATTTCGCCGCGGTTTCACGAGTCGGCGCCGGCATGCGATCGAGATGCAGGACCATTGTGGCGGCGCCGGAGAGTTCCTGACGTTCCAGGTTGATCCGCAGTCGCTCGGCATTCCCTTGAACACCGGGCGACGAAAGCTCTGTCTGCGTCAGTTCGAGGATGCCGGTTGAAAAGTCGTAGGTTCCGCCGGTCGTCACGGTCAAGGCGGGCTGATGAAGATGAACGTTGGGGCCTTGGCAGCGAACATTGATTGCGAGGACGTCGGCCGATTCGAAAGCGAGTGAATTCGTCGATACGTGGAGCGTCGTCTTGGCGTTGCAGGCGCCGAAAAATCGCCAGTCATCCAGGGCGCACATCCATGCGCGCAGTCGATTCTGCCAACGAGCCAAGTCGCCGTCGGCCTGGAGCGTCGCCGTGCCTAGGGCGCCCTCCGCATGGTCCGCGGCCGGAGCCCATTTGACAGCAAGGCGGTCTCCGTTGAGAAGCAGATTGAGGTCGGCCGAGCGGAGCGGGTTGTCTCCGCTGGGAATCAGCGGTCCGACCGCTTCGAGCTTGAACGCGCCGGTGTCCTCGCGCCACGGGCGTCCCGTTGCTCCGAGGAATGCAAATCCCTTGAAATCCGCATTCGCTTTGACATGGAAATCGCGCTCGGCGATGTGGCGAATTTGTATGGCCCCCGCGAATTTTCCTTCCACTTTCAGTCCGTCCAGGTCAATGAATTGTGACAGCGGCTCGATGATGCGCTGCACGTCGACACTCACATCCGCCGTCAGAGTGTCGTCTAGCTGCGACGCGTTGATGCACAGAAAATCCGAGGTGCATTTCAGCCGCTCGAACCGCGGCCATCCTTTTTGCAGGTCATGAATTTCACATTCGATCGTCATGGCGTCCGGCCATTCGATGCGCACATCGCCGCGGTAGCCGCGCATCTCTGTCGAGCGAAGCCGGGCGTGGAGTGCGGTCGATCCTTCGGACTTCTCGATCTTGCACTGCACAAAGAGCTGTCCGCTTGACATGACCATGTCTTCATGAAGCGGGATGGAGGTCGGACAGCGCTCGGCCAAGGCGGCGACGTTGATATCGGCAACGAGATCCAATTCCGAGCTTGCCAAGGCCGTTCGCCAGTCGGCGTCGAAATCCCATCGGCCTTGCAATCGCACGTTGGCAACCTCGCTCTGAAACGCCGCACGATCGACGATCAACGTGTGGCGATCGAGCCGAACGTGACAAGGCCCCGCGATGCGCTCGATGTAAATGCCGGTCGGACACCAGGGGGTGGCAATTCCGCAGTGATTGATTAGCCAATCGCCGGAGAGCTGGACGCACGGCGGCTCGTCGTCGATGGTCGCGGTCAGTGCGCCATTTCCCTGGACGGAACCCAGCAAGTGAACATCCGGGGCTCGCGGACGCACCACGAGGTTTAAGACGCCGAGCGGCAATGCCGTGCAGCGGCCCTTCACGGAAATCGCCGTCTTCACGCCGGAGCGTCGCTCCAGCCGAACGGACGCGTTGAGCATTCCCGACTCCGAGCCATCGTGGGTAACTGCCTGAATCTCTGCCTCGACGCCGCCATCCTCTCCTCCTGCGAAGTTGATTGTCGCCCGAATCCGCTTGGCATGCCACGTATGATCGAGTACGAAGTCGTGCCATTGAATAGCGCCGTCGACAATCTCCAAACGGCACCGCGGGAACATGCGCACACGCTGGCTCGGCTCAGATAATCCGTTCATTCCGGCTCGCGTTTGCGTTAGAAAGCCATCAAGATTGGATGTGCGCTGATACACGGTCACATACAGTGTCGGTTGCTCAAGTCGAAATGCGAAATCGTCGTAGTGAACGAGCGACATGAGCAGGGATCGTTGACTTTGGACTCTGAACACGCGGACCAAGGGGTGCTCACTGCTGTCGTTGTGGCGAAATTCGACGCCGTGAAGCACGATCGGCGAGAACCAGCCCAACGAGGCGCTGCCGATGCGGACTGTTCCCCCAAAATCCGATGTAATTCTGCCGATGAGCCAGGGAGCGAGAGGCGTCCAGGACGCGAGGATGGGAGCGAGCCAGAGTAAGACGGCCAGAATCAACGCCGTCGTGGCGAGACGCGACCCCCAGACTCGGGGGGGGACAGGCATCGTCGTTTCCGCGCTCATCCGTGCGCCTCGAGAAATCCTTTCCGCCTTATCGCATATTCTCGGCATTTCCCAGCCGGCGCACGCCCCCTGGGTTCGGAATTGCCGTAGCTTCTCTGGCTTCACATTGCCGGAAACTCCGATATTGCAGGATGCAACGTCGAGATCTGTCGGATCGGAGTAACCGGAAACTCTTCGCCAATCGGGCTGGATTCACAAATAGGTGAGTCGGCAGCACGTTATTCGCTTCGCCGCAACCACATGGCCGAGACAACAAGCCACCCGCTCGCCGAAAGCGAATGGCTAAACGTCTGCTTCAGACGCGACCAGCGGGCTTTTGAACTCGGCCAGCTTCTTATGCAGCGTGTTGCGGTTGATGCCCAGGCGAGCCGCGGCCTTGATCAGGACGTTGTCGCACAAGGGCAAGACTTGCTCCAAGAGTTCGCGCTCTACGCCGCGGATCAAGTGGTTGTACAAGTTGCCGTCCTCGCTCGGCATCTTCTGAATGGCCGCGCGGACGAGTTGCTGAATCAGCGAATCGATATCGCCCGGCTTGCCGTGCGCGACGCGCATGCGCCGTTCCTGGCCAGGAAGCATCAGATCAAATTGCAGCGATTGCCCGTGCGACAACACGACGCAGCGTTCCACGCAATTCTCCAACTCCCTCACGTTCCCCGGCCAATCGTGTTGCTTGAGCTTGCTGAGAATCGCCTCGGGGATCTCCGGCGCGTCGCGGCGATTCTCGTCGCAGTATCGTTCCAGAAAGAAACCGGCAAGGGAAGGGATGTCCTCGGTCCGCTCGCGCAAGGGAGGAAGAAAGATCGGCACCACGTTGAGCCGAAAGTAGAGGTCTTCGCGAAACCGGCCCGCTTCAATCTCGTCTTCGAGAAAGCGATTGGTGGCGCCGATGACGCGCGTGTCGACGCGGATGGTTCGGCTCTCGCCGACGCGCTCGAATTCGCGCTCTTGGAGAACTCGCAACAGCTTGACCTGGACCTTGGGGCTCATGCTGTTGATTTCGTCAAGAAAGATCGTGCCACCATGCGCCGCCTCGAAACGGCCCGTTTTGTTGTCGACCGCGCCCGTGAACGCGCCTTTGATGTGGCCGAAGAGCTCGCTCTCGAGGAGACTTTCGGTTAGCGCGCCGCAGTTGACGCGAACATACGGCCCCTCGTTTCGGGCGCTGAGCCGATGGATGTTGCGTGCGATCACTTCCTTGCCCGTCCCGGTCTCGCCGACAAGCAGGACGCTTGTGCGCGAGTTCGCCACCAAACGGGTGAGCCGATAGACCGCTCGCATCGCAGGGCTGTCACCAACGACCCCAGGCAAAGGAGCGTCCAGCGGTTCCTTGGAGTGCGACAATGCCATGCGCAAGCCTCGAAACGTCCATCGCTGGCGATTCACGCCAACGACTCAGGCAATACACTGCCCCAGCGCGGGAGATAAGGCAACGCATGGGGGTCGGAACTACAGGTATTTTAGGTTATTCGGCACCAAACAGCAAACACGTCACTTAGGTACAGCACGAAATGACTACGTTTTAAGCACGATCTGCGCGAACTTACAGCTTCAATAAAGGCGTCGCTGCGATAATCGGAATGTCAGCTGAACATTCAGGTCGGGCCGATGGTTGCCGATTGCATAGAAAGAGCTACGGGAACGCAGATCGTGTTAACCTCCTGAAACACTACCGGAGCAGAGCAATCCAACACGGTTCGACGCAAGTAAAAAATATCATTAGCGTTACGTCGAAACACCCTGGCGAATTCTAGAAACGGCATTCAGTTTGCAATAGGAATAGCAGAGTGAATTCCGTCTTCGTTTACGGTCCTCGCGGAAGGGATGCAGACATGGTTGAGTTACGATGGGTGATCTTCCTGGCCCTGTGGACCCTCTTTATCGGGCCCATCCTCGACTTCGCACCCCGATCCTCGGCCAACCGCGCGCCCGCCAAACCAGCCGCTTCGTTGAAGTCAACGCCGCGCTGATTCAGCTTCTCCCCATCGACCCTGAGTGATGCCCATCACTCGGGGCTTTCGACAGGGTATCCGTGGCTTGCGCTTCTGGCTCGTAACGCTAAGAATCCGATTTGGCGTCCTCGGTACGAAGTCATATTCTCACTATCGAAGCGTTACTAGCGCCCTAAGTGAGGATGTCAACGGTGACAGCGCGTTTGAGCATTCCTGAGTTGCAAGCCAAAGCCAAGACCATTCGCCGGCATATCGTCAACAATACGACGATCGCTGCTTCGGGGCATCCGACCAGTTCGATGTCCGCGACCGACCTCGTTACGGCCCTCTACTTCGGCGGCGTTCTGCGCTATGACGCGACGAACCCAACCTGGCCGGCGCGTGATCGTTTCATATTGAGCAAGGGGCATGCATCGCCGCTGCTTTACTCCGTGCTTGCCGAGGCGGGATACTTCTCGACCGACATGCTGCCGACGCTACGCAAGATCGGCAGTCCGCTCGAAGGTCATCCGAACATGCGGCGCCTGCCGGGCGTGGAGGCGTCGACCGGCTCGCTGGGACAAGGGTTGTCGATCGGCGTTGGCGCGGCATTAGCGTCGCGGATGGACCACACCGATGCCCGGGTCTATGTCCTCACCGGCGACGGCGAGATCGGCGAAGGGCAGATTTGGGAAGCTGTCATGTCGGCCGCCAAATACTGTCTCGACAACCTGGTCGTGATCGTTGATCAGAACGGCTATCAGCAGACCGGAGCAACCAAGGATGTGCTCGACCTGAGGCCCGTGGCCCCTCGCTTCGAAGCTTTTGGCTGGTTCGCCCAGGAAATCAACGGGCACGATATGACGGAAATTCTGCAAGCGTTCGACAAGGCCCGGCACATCAAGGGTAAACCCAGCGCGATCATAGCCCGAACCATCAAAGGCTACCCGGTTCATCAACTGCTCGCCGGCGACCCGAACCACCATGGCAAGCCGTTGACGAAGGACGAAGCCGACAAGGCGCTGGCAATCATCGGTTGATGGCTCATCGAGCGTGAATTATGAGCATGCGCATAGAATGTCCGAACGGCCATGTCATCGTCGTCGATGCCGCGGGAGCCGGCGGGGACTTCGTGTGCCCCCTCTGCGCCGGCTCGGCGCCTTTCGACATCGAAGCGGCTCGGCACGCACGTAAGGACGAGGGCAAACGTCGCTCATCCTCCCGAGCAGATGACGAAGACGACGAAGACGATCGGCCGCAAAAGAAATCCTCCAAAAAATCGGCGCGCCCATCGGACGACGACGAGGATCGGCCTCGCAAGAAATCGCGCGACGATGAGGACGACGATGACGACCGGCGAAGCCGAAAAAAATCGCGCCGCCGCGATGAAGACGAAACGCCGGAAGCCCAGGACTCCGACGACGGCATCGAATGGACGCCTCGCAAGCGCCAACTTCAGGTGGCGTCCTATGCGCTGATCGTGATGATCGTGGGCTTGAGCATCTTCCTGGCCTTCAATTTCTTCAATTGGAAATGGATGGCGTTTTACGAGATGGAACTGTTCGGCGACGCCAAGACGTGGGCACCGGCGCTTTTTTATTGGCTCAGCGTTCCCCTTCTCTATCTTGGGATCATCGCCTTCGTCGTCGCCATGGTCATGAGCCTTTGGGCGCCGTCGCAAGTGGAGGGCATGGCCTCCATCATCACGTGTTTGGTGTTCACGGGCATTATCCTCTTTGTCGGCCTGTTGCTGATTCTGAACTATTTCGAGTTGCTCCTCGGCGATTTGGCGCGCGGGGCGCGATTCGTGCAGATCATGGCCATCGCGTCCGCCGCGTGCATGGTGGTGGGCATGATGGCGGCCATGGCCTATTTGTCGCAGCTCATGGTCTTCATGAAACTTACCCTCGAATCGAGCCAAGCAGTCACCAATATGATGTTCGTGATCCTCTTGTGGGGCGTGATGTTTGCCCTGGTCTACATCAGTCCGAAGGCCAAGGACATGGTGGGTGATTGGTTCGGATACCTTCTCGTCGGCGCCGCCGCGGCCGTGACCGGCCTGGCCGAGTACATCCTAGTCAATCTGATCCTGCTCATCATTCAGGTGCGAAAGACGATCGACAAGTACATCAAGGACGAGTAGCAGAGGACAGGTCGAGGACGCCAACCACAAACGTGCGGTTTGTTGACGACAAATTCAATGGAGGCTATGCCATGGCACAAGTCACCATGCCTCAAGTCGACGCGTTGCGCGAGACGTTCGGGGAACCCGCCAAAGACACGAAGTTGAACCTCGCGGGGCTGGCCAGCAGCGACATTCTCGATGCCGACCAGATCTGGGGCGTCGCCCTGGCGAGCGTGTATTTTCTGGGCGAGCCGAGACTGCGCGATGCGGTGGTCGGCGACGCCAAGGCGGCGGGCGTGAGCGATGCCGTTTTCGACGACGCCATGGCCGCCGCATCGCTGATGGGTATGAACACGATCTACTATCGCTTTCGCCATCTGGTCGGCAAGGAATCCTACAGCAAGAAGCCGGCACGATTGCGCATGACATGGATGAGCAAGCCCAAGACCGGCAAGGCGACGTTCGAGCTGATGAGCATGGCAATCGCCGTCTTGGAAGGCTGCGAAGTGTGCGTCCGCATGCATGAGGCGAGCATACTTCAGCACGGGTTATCCGAAGAGCACGTGCATGAAACCGTGCGCATCGCCGCTATCTTGAAGGGCGCGGTTGTCGCCCTCCGGTGCATGTAACGTCTGTAGAGTGCGTGAGACGCACCTTGCCCCACGAAGTCGCCGTGCGTTTCACTCGCGCTACAGAATCGAGCATCGCCGCTTGCGGGCTAGCGTTTGCTCGAGAGCCGCGATAGGATGGGAGAAAGCTGAAGGAGAATCCCATGCCGTGGATTTCGCTGTTGCATCGACGCGACTTGCTCAAAGTCGGCTCACTCGGCATCGCGGCGACTCTCGTGCCCGATGACGCGCGAGCTGACACCGTTCGCCGAACCTCGGCCGATTCGATCATCGTGCTCAACATGATGGGGGGCGTCACGCATATCGATTCGTTCGATGCGAAGCCGGCGGCGCCCGAGGAGATTCGCGGGACGAACGGCACGATTCAGACCGCCATTCCAGGCGTTCGCTTCGGCGAAGTGATGCCGAGGATGGCGGCGTCAACTCAGCATTTTTGCTTACTGCGAAGCTTCTCGCACGATTCGAACGATCATCTTTTGAGCCAGGTCTACATGCTGTCGGGCCGCAAGGTGACGATGGCTCAGCTGATGACCGAGCCGAATATTGGCTCGATCGTCGCCCATATGCACGGCTCGCGCGCGGGGTTCCCCGGCTACATCGCCGTGCCCGGCACGACGCGTCCGGGACCGCCGCCCTATGCACTCTTCATCGGCGGTTGGCTGGGCAGGCAGTACGATCCATTCTGTTCCGGTGGTCGGCCTCGCAATGACGACTTCACCGCGCGCGTCGCCGAAGCCGACGAGGACGCGTTCAATCAGCAAGGCTTGCAACTTCCGGAAGGATTGGACGTTCGCCGACTGGTGGGCAGGCAATCCTTACGCGAACGCCTCGACGCCGCCATCGCCGCCAACGAGGACACGCTCGCGCAGCAGTACCGTACGGCGTTCGACATGCTGACGCGGCCCAACGTGCGGCTCGCCTTCGATCTCAACCGCGAGACCGGCGGCGTGCGCGACGCTTATGGCCGCACCAAAATCGGTCAACGCTGTCTTCTCGCGCGCCGCCTTGTCGAGGCCGGCGCTCGCTTCGTCATGGTCGATTACGGCTACGATCCGGAGTACGGCAACCTTTGGGACAACCACAACGCGCCGGTGCAGAATCACCCGAAGATCGTTGACATCGTCAAGTACCCCTGGCACCTCGCCGGCGTCGATCGGGCCCTTGCCGCCCTGCTCGATGACCTGCACCAGCGCGGAATGCTGGACCGCACACTGGTCGTGTTCGTCACCGAGTTTGGGAGAACACCGCGAATCAATCGCGAAGGGGGCCGCGACCACTGGGGCGCCGCGGGCTCGCTCTTCTTCGCCGGCGGCGGTGTGCTCGGCGGCCAAGTCATCGGCGCCACCGACCGCCACGCCGCCAATCCCGTCACCGCGCCGTGGGGCCCCGCCGACGTCGCCGCCAGCATCTACCACGCCATCGGTATCGATCCCGAAACGACGCTTTACGACCGCCAGCGCCGACCGCTGCCGGTCCTGCCTGCGGGCCGCGTGATCGCGGGGTTATTCGCGTGACGCAGAAACCGCTTGCTACCATGGAACACGGGAGCCATCAGATGCTCGTTCACTTTCAGATGCAGAGACGTAGAGATTAGGAACCCACCATGCCTATCGACTGGTCCCCTTTCGTCGAAATCGTTCGCACGCACCAACGCTTCCTCATCACGACGCATGTTCGGCCCGATCCGGATGGGCTTGGCTCACAGCTCGCCATGGCTGACGTCCTCGAGGGCATGGGCAAGTCCGTGCAGATGGTGATCGCCAGCAACTGGCCGCCGCGCTACACGTTTCTCGATCCGGATCGGCGTATCGCTCGCTTCGCGCCCCCTGGGGAGGCGCACAAAGAAGTGCAGGTCATCATGGTGCTCGACACCGGCACGTGGAACCAACTCGGCGACTTCGGCGACTGGATGAAATCGTCTCGCGCCAAGAAAGTCGTCATCGATCATCACGTCTCGCAGGACGATCTCGGCGGCGTCCTGCTGCAAGATATTTCGTCCGAAGCGACCGGGCGGCTGGTGTATGAAGCGGCGCAAGCCCTTGGCGCGACAATCTCGCCGCGGGCCGCGTCGTGCTTGTTCGCCGCCGTCGCTACCGATACCGGCTGGTTTCGGCACAAGAACACCACGCCGGCCACGTTCGCGCTCGCCGAGAAATTGCAGCAAGCCGGCGCAGATCCGAATGCGCTCTATGACGCGATCTATGAGCAGAACACCGTGGCCCGCATTAACCTGCTTGGCCTCGTACTGCAGCGCATGCGCGTGATCGACGATGGCAAGATCGCCTATTCCGAAGTCTTCAAGGACGATTACGCCAAAACCGGCGCCATTCCTCAGGACACGGAAGACGCCGTCGGCTACACACGCAGCGTCGTCGGCGTCGAAGTCGGTCTTTTGTTTCTTGAACAACCGGTCGGCGGCATCAAAGTCAGCTTTCGTTCGCGCGGCAAAGTCGATGTCGCAGCCATCGCCGAATCGTTCGGCGGCGGCGGGCACAAGCTTGCCTCCGGCGCTACGCTGCACACGTCGATGGCCGAAGCGCAAACGCGCGTTCTCGACGCCCTGCGGCAAGCGCTTCGCTGACATTCTCGGATTCGGCGATTGCAGGATGGTTGGCTCGCGAAAACAAATCAACGACAAGGTCGTGTTACGCCGAATTTTCCAACCTAGCAAGCAGTTGAAAAACTCCGGAAGGTCATCGGTGACAACGAGAACCGACGCCGTAATTGCGTAGAAGTTAAGCCCGAGTTCGATTGCGAGCAACCTGAAGTTCATCACGCCTTCGCGCAAAGCGCCGCCGAACGTTGTGCAGCGCCCTGCTTGCCTGGCGAGGGGGGTTCGACGTCAGGCTGGAAAGCCTGACTTACGTCTGTTTTGTCATGCGAACACGGAGGATGTTGCGCCGGTTGGTGAACAGGATCTTCTCGTAGTCGTGATACACGAGTTGGGTTCGATCGTACGACGGAAAATCGTGCGGGTGACACTCGACGAGATGGTCTAGGAATACGCGGACTTCACGCAGACCCCAGGGCCGAACGATGAGTTGTTCGCCCGAGGGGATTCTTTTCACGTGCCAGACCGTGTTTTCGTAATACGTGAGCGTCAAGCGCAACTCACGGCACATCGGCCACGCAGCATCGATAAAGGCATAGAGGCGCTGATCGACGTTCGGGAACAGGTCGTTGGCGATAACGAGGTCACGCGGCGCGGTGAACGGCGTATCGGACCAATCCGCCAGCGTGACGAAGGTCCGGCCGAGGCTGGCTTCGAGCTTTCGGTAGTTCTCTTCCTTTTCATGCGTGGCCAGTTCGATCAGGGAATAGTCGTGCTGAATCGCGAGTCGCTCGGTGATTGCCGAGAGGCCGCCGCCGACTTCGAGAATGCGCCGCTGGGGCGACGCGGGTTCGAGAAGATCATGAAAGACCTGAAATGCAAGCACGCGTTTCCACGGCTGCTGCCCGAGCCAATCGTTACTTATGCCGTGAACGCCGATGGTCTGAAAGTGCTGCGTCGACTCCCTCAGCAGCGGTAGCAGCCAGGCGTCGGCCTGAATGCGGTCGCGCTCGAAGCACACCGGAGTGAAATGAACAATCTCAAGCATGAAGACTCCGACGCCGGTGACACGCGAACGTGATCAAGCCGCTTTATGGCGAAGCGCGCTTAGCCGAGCGTCATGCTCGACGATGTAGCGATGGAGATTGACTTCGTCGCTCTCGGGGTATGGGCGAGGACTGCGCGCGACCTTTGTCAAAGTCAGAGGCAAGCGATCTTGATTGTGGTGGAGGCTTGGCATTTTCTGGGCAATGTCTTCGATCATTTCGGCCGGTTGTCGCAAAAAGGACTCATACCAGACAATCGCGTGCCGGTCCGATGCATGCTCTGTCAAGTCGCCGGAGATCGCTCTGGCATACTCGAATTGATTCTCGACGACCTGAGCCCAATGAGGCAGTTGACGCAAGGACGCAACATTGGCCGGCGTCGCGGAATTCCATTGATTCGGATCGCCCTTCACGGCATAGCGCGCGGCCAAATCAGACAAAGCGCTGGCAACCAGGTCGCGGCGAATCCAAAGGAAGTAAGCGCGCGGCATGGCCTGTGCGATGGCGGCGATGCGAAAACAGTTCCAGGCGTTCTTGATCACCACGGGGGCGCCAAACACACGATGCATCGCGGCCAGTGTCCGAACCATGTGATCGACCTTCTCAGGCAGAAACGTTGCGCTGGCCAGCTGCGACGGATGCTCGCCGCCGAACCAGTGGCGCATGACGGCCGACGCTTCGGACGGCTGCCAAGCGCCATCGGTCTTGCCGTAGGCGCTGGTGAACTGAATGTCGATCCGCGATTGAATTTGCCGATGGGCCGGCGCCAGAAGAACTGGCTGATTCGGCGATATTTGGTTGGCAAGGTTGGAGAAGTACGGCAGCCTCAGGTAGTGCACAAGACACTGATAGAAAAGCGTGCTGCCGGTGCGCGGCGAACCGAGGATGAAGATCGCAGGCGTATCGCGGACGTCGGCGCCGTCGAGCAGTTCCGCAAACAGCACGGACTCAGCCTCCACTCGCATGCGGTCGTCCGGAGGCGTGGCGAGTAAGGAAAATGCTGGAGCATGCGGGCCCGCGCCGGTCTTCGGCGCAGGAGGATTCGACGAGCCGCTAGGTAACGCCATGACCATCTCTGGATAGACGAGTGTCAAGCTGAATGCTTCGTTAACTTTACCCAAAGTCGCAAAATCGGGTCAAGGTCACTCCCAACGTGTCAGAGTCTATCCGGCAAGTTACGTGGGGCACGTTTTAACGTGCCAGAACCCGGAAAACACGGGACGTGGCACGTTGAAAACGTGTCCCACGGGCCTTCCCGGATAAACTCTCAGCGAAGACAGAACCAGCGCGGCAGAGCTGCAACAGTCGATTCTATCGTCCGATCAGCTTTTCAAATTCCTCCTCGCTGAGAACGGTGACGCCGAGCTGCCTGGCTTTGTCGAGCTTGCTGCCGGCTTTTTCGCCGGCGACGAGGAAGTGCGTATTTTTGGAGACGCTGCCGGACGCCTTGCCGCCGAGTTGGCGGATAAGCGATTCGATTTCTTCGCGCGAGTATTTCGCAAGCGTGCCGGTGACGACGAACGTCTTGCCGGCGAGGTCCGCGCCGCCGAGTTGCGCCGGGGTGGGCCGACGATCCTGCGACAACTTCAGGCCCAACGCTTTTAGCTCCTCGATGAGCTTGTGATTGTGGCTGTCGTGAAAGAACTCGTGAATCGCTTCGGCCATGATCGGCCCGATGCCCATGACTTGCGAGAGACGATCGGCGCCGGCGTGCATCAGCGCGTCGATGTCGCCGAACTCACTGGCCAACAGGTCCGCGACGCTATCGCCGACATGGGGGATCGCTAATCCGGCTAACACTCGCGCCAGACCGCGCTCCTTGCTGGCGGCGATCCCATCCAGCAGGTTCTGGGCCGATTTCTTTCCCATGCGCTCAAGGGCGACCAGTTGATCGAGCGTGAGCCGATAGAGGTCGGCGATCGTGTTCACCAACCCGGCGTCGACGAGTTGCTCGATGATCTTCTCGCCCAGCCCTTCGATGTCCATGGCGCTGCGGCGAGCGTAGGCGCGAAGCACTTCCTTGATCTGGGCCGTGCATTTGCGTCCGCCCGTGCAGCGATAAAACGTGCCGTTCTTGTCGCGCTCGACCGGGCTGCCGCATGATGGGCACGATTTTGGAAAATGAAACACCTTCTCGGTCCCAGTTCGCGCCTCCGGCTCCGAGCGGACGACATACGGGATGATCTCGCCCGCCTTCTCGACGACGACCGTGTCGCCGACGCGGATGTCCTTCGACTCGATGAAGTCGGCGTTGTGCAAGCTCGCCCGGCTTACCGTCGTGCCCGCCAACTTCACCGGCTCAAGATTGGCAACCGGCGTCAACGTGCCGAGCTTGCCCACCTGAAGGTCAATGCTGGTCAGCTTGGTCAAGCCCTGCTCGGCCGCAAACTTGTACGCGATCACCCAGCGCGGCGACTTCGACGTCGTGCCGAGCTTCTTGCGCTGGGCGAAATCGTTGACCTTGATTACCATACCGTCGGTCTCGTAAGGCAGGTCGTTTCGCTTGGTTGCCCAACTGTTGCAGTAGTCGATGACGCCTTCGATCGAGTCGAAGGAGACGATGTGCGGATTGACACTGAAGCCGAATCGCTTGAGCAGCGCCAGCCCGTCGAGATGCGTCGCGACTTCGATCCCATCGCACGAACCGAGCGCGTAGGCGAAGAAATGCAGCCGGCGCTTACGGCTCTCTTTTGGGTCGAGCAGCTTGAGCGAGCCCGCGGTGAAGTTGCGCGGATTGGCGGCCGGTTCGTCGCCCGCTTCGACACGCCGGCGATTGTTGGCGGCGAAGTCGGCACGTGTCATGTAAACCTCGCCGCGCGCCTCAAAATGCGCTGGCGATTTCGGTAACTTCAACGGCACGTCGGGAATCGTCTTCAAATTGTGCGTGACGTCGTCGCCTTGCTCGCCGTCCCCGCGCGTCGCCCCGGTCGTGAATACGCCGTTCTCGTAGATGAGCGACATGGCGACGCCGTCGATCTTCAGTTCCACCACATAAGTCGGCGTTAGCCCTGACAGCAATTTGCAAACGCGCTGATCGAATTCACGCAGATCGTCGGAACTGTAGGAATTGTCGATCGACAGCATCGGCTCGCGATGTCGAACGGTAGCGAAGCCCTCGATCGGTTTGCCGCCGACGCGCTGCGTCGGGCTGTCCGGCGTGGCGAATTGGGGATGCTGTTCTTCGAGGGTCTTGAGCTCGTCAAGAAGCCGATCGAAATCGCGATCGGAAATCTCGGGATTGGCGTCGACGTAGTATTTTTGATTGTGGTGTTCGATTTGCAGGTACAACTCACGCATGCGCTTCTCGACCGGATTCATGATTAACCTCAGACACGAAGATTTGAATCACGAAAGAGCGAAAAACGAAATGCACGAAAGAGGTCCTGGTTCAACAAAGAGGAGCACGGGGGATTGAGAGAGTTGGGAGAAGCACTTATCACACACGTTTGTACCGTGCGGAGTGCGGTTTCACGCTGTTACTCGACCTGTGTTCCCCCTGTTTCCCCCGTGCTCCCCGTGGTTCTATTCCCTACCTTTCGTGTCTTTCGTGTTTCGTGTTTTCGTGATGCGCACTTTTCTAGCATGCCGAGGGCGGCTTCGGATCCTCATTCGGCGCGGCCGAGGTCTCACTCTCGGCATGCCAGCGCCGCCAGCGATCGAGGCCCATGCTCGCCAACCCGAGCACGACGAGCAAAGCAACCTCGGCCAGCACCCATTTCCAGCCATCGTTGCGCAAGGCATCGCGGAACGGCGAGTCCGGCGGCATCTGTCCCGCGTCCATTGCCTTCTGTTCGATCACCGGTATCACCGCATAGGCCAACACCGTCACGATGAACACCAGCCCAACGACTAGCAGCAAATAATAGAACGGATTGCTCGGTTCGCTCGGCTCACTCGGCGCGGACATGCTCGATTCCTCAGAATGCGTCTTGGCGTTGTTATAGGAATTGGGAGACGAGCCGAATCGGAGTGCTCACAGCCCGAGCGCCAACCAGGGGCCGCTCCTTCGCTGACGCTCAGGCTCCGAGGGAATCGTTAATACCGCACGACCTGCGCCCAGCGGCAGTACATCGGCGGCATCTTCGCGTTTTCCGGCGGCACATGGCGCACCTCACTCGAGGTGATCCGCCATCCCGGCGGCGCGACGAAGGGCGCCGGTTCGTGATTGCCGCACTGGACCAGCCAGTAGGATCGCGATTGACTGTTGATGTGCGCCGACTGGAAGCGAGGTTCCAATCGCTCTGCGCGAAGGTTCCACAGAAACTCGGCCAGTAGATCCTCGTCGCGCTCGTGAAGCAAGACGATCGGCTCGCCCGATACGACGCTCGAGCCGATGTGGCGAGCCAATAAGCGGACATCGCGATCGTGCTCGGTTTTGTATGGCACAACGAGGTCGCACGCGATGCTGACGCTGCCATAAGCCAAGAGCGCCACGTGAATCGCCAGGTGAACGCGCGCCTGCCAGGCTGAATCGGTGATCGCCTCGACGATCGCTGCCAGGCCGTATCCCGTAAGCACGCAGATGAACGGCGCCAGATGCAACGTAATGCGTGCGCTATCGCCGAACGGATACTTGTGGACAATCGCTGCGACGAGATTGAGGCCGAACGGCAGCCAACATAGGGCAAGCAGCATGCTCTTGCCTTGCCGCCAGAGTGAGTACGTGCCAAGGAGCACGAGGAGGAAGGTCACCGTGCTGCCGCCGTTCTTGGCGCCGATCGGATAGGCGAGCATGTTGCCGGTGAAGACCTTGATCAGCCAAACGGGCCATTGAATGAACTGCTCGGGAGGGAAAGCGTCCTTCCAGTAATTGTGCAAGAACTCACGGGTCCGCACTGCTTCCTCGGCGTCAACGTGACCGCGGCCGATCATCGTGTAGTGAATCAGGAAGGATCCGAGAAGCGCAAGGTTGAAGGCGGCATACCAAGCTCGCCGCGTCCATGCAGCGGAAATCATCGTAGGCAAGAGGACCAAGCTCACGCTGCCGCCGACGAACACCGACGGGTACGACGAAAACACGGCGATCGGCGTCACGGCGCAGAGGACTATGAGCCAACGATTGTCGTCTATGTCGTCGGTTCGTAGATGCTCGAGCGCGAGCGCCAAGAACACCACCGCGTACAGCAAGTCGAACGCATACGGCTTCACTTCGCACGCATGCCGCACGGGATAATACGAGACAGCCAGAACGCAAACCGCGAATGCGGCCGCCGTCGGCGCAAGGGATTTTCGGCAGGCTCGAAAAAAGAGGCCGAGTGCCAGAAGGCCCGCCAGCATGGGGAAGAGATGGACCGACCATTCCGCCGTGCCGAGGAGCACGAGCGCCGTTTTTTCGAGCCAAAGAAAGAGCAGCGGCGCGACCTGGGCGAAACGAAGGTGTTCGGTGAGGCCGAGGTAGTCGCGCTCGAGGATGTTGAGCAGCAACATCGCCTCGTCGCCCCAGATCGGAAATTGGCAAAGGTAGCGCAGGAGCCGCCACGCGACACCGACGACAATGGTGGCGACGATCGCTCGGCGTATCCAACTCGGCTCAATCGGCGGCGCGGTCGATTCCATGCCCCGCATATACGCAAATCGGCCCAAATTCACAAGGCCAAGCGACGGTGAACTGCCAATGGAAATGGATGACCAGGAGCGCGTCGATTATTGAAACGCAGAGTGCGCGGAGAACGCGGAGCGTTTTCTGCTTGTGCTCTCCGCGTTCTCCGCGCACTCTGCGTTTGCATTGAGCAGGGTGGCCATGTCCAATCGTGGCTCATTTTCCGTCGCTCACCCGTTTCAGTTCCATGTAGATGAAGTTCTCGCCGTCGTCGGCGCCGAAGCCACGCGGCCGTTTGTCGGCTTTGCCCCAGCGGATCTTCAGGTTGTCTCCGTTGAGTTCATAGATCGCCAGGCGTGCCTCGCCCTTGCTCTTACCGGTTTGCACCAGAGTATTCATCTGGCGTGGCTTTTTCGTTGCGTCGATGGAGAAGGTCGCGGTGTCGGTTTCGTTCGGCGCCAGATAGGTGACTTTGTCCCCGTGGAAGATCATCTTGACGTCCTTGAGCCGATCGGCAGCAGCGTCCTTGGCGCCCACGCGTGCGGCGACGAGTTGCCACGTGCCTTGAAGCTGCTTGGCATCGTCGTCGCCGGCATTGGCGGTTACGGGCAGGACGCACCCGATGATGAGGAGAAAGCCGAGAATACGCCGTTGCATGGAAGCCTCCGAGGATTGTGGAATCAAGTCAACGTTCGCCTATGCAGTAGAGGTATCTCTCGCCTCGCAAGTAGAGCCGACGGCCGTCGGTGATTGGGGTGGAATAGCTGAGAATCTCCTGGCCGGGCAACGGCCAGAGGCGATCGAGAACCGTGCCGATCTGGTTCTTCGCCACGACTTCGTACGTCGGCCCCGGCTCGAGCAAGAGGGCCGTCCCTTGGTTGTTTTGTACCAGGATATGCTCGCAGATCAACGCTGGGCTGGCGGCGACGGGAACAGCGTTGTAATGAAAGAAACCGCCCAGCCCCGTGTTCTGCTGATAGTTCATCTTCTTCATCTTGAGATCGTATGCAAAAGCATTGCGCCAGATGTCGGCCGTGTATGCCGTCTCGTTTACGATTAATGGTCCGCCGGCGGTCCAGCGATCGATCCAGCCACCGTTCGGCTTGCGACTCACCTTCTCCGGCATGCTGAAATTCTCGACCTTCGGCGTCCAATCGTCGCCGGTGCATGCGCTACAATCGATTTTGCTCACGTTCGTGACGCCGTATTTCAGAGCATAGATCGTATTGCCGAGGACGACCGGCGGCGCCCAACCGGTGTCGCCGGAGCCTTCGTCGCGGCCGCGCAGCCAAAGGATGTTTCCGTCCTTTGCGCGAACGAGATGCCCTCGCTGCGTCACGACGACCGGCGTGTTCGCGAGACGGGCCGGTACGACCGCGGCGACGTTGTGATTGATCTTCTTCTGCTGCCAAACCACCTTCCCGCTCTTGGCGTCAAGGCCGTAGAGCCGATTCATGAACACGATGAGTTTGCCATCGACGAGAGCAGGAGACGACGCATAGCTCGGCTCGCCGGGGATGCGCGTGATCCACTGGCGATTGTCTTCGAGATCGAAGCACGCGGCGACGCCCATGCCGTTCCAGACGTAGATGAATTTCCCGTCGCAGACCGGCGTCGGCACGGTGAAACCGACGATCGCGAAATGCGCCTCGTAATGCCCATCGAGGATGAGCGAGAATCGTCTCGCGTCGGCTTTCTTGAGCGCGTCTTGAATTTGCTTCCGCCACGTGAACCGCTTTTCATAATCGGGTTCCTTGCGCAGCTGCGCGACAAGCGACTCGAGCGCGTCCATACCCGGGATCGATTTCTGTTCCTCCGGCGTCAGCGCTTCGTAGAGATTGACGTAGCGCGACCAACGAGTCTTGCCCGTCACACGATCCAAGCACAGAAGCTCATCCGGCTCCGCCATCGCGAAAATGCGATCGCCCGAAAGAACCGGCGTCGAACTCGAACGGTTCGGCAACTCCGTCATCCAGGCAATGTTCTTCTCGTCATACGCCACGCTCGGCAAATCCATGAGACGAATCAGAAAGTGATGGGCCGTCCAACCTTGTGTGTTCGCGGAACTCACCTTCAGAAGCAACCTGTTCCAACCTGCTTTCAGCGACAGGTCAAAACGCGCCGACGACGTTCGATTGTGCGCCAATTCAAGCCGGCTCAGGTTCGGATACGTGGCGAGCACTTCCTTCCGCTGCGGCTCGCGATAGACGACGTCGCCGTTCAGCCAAACCTTCATGCCCAGTGTGTGCTCCGCCAGCGCACGCAGCGTGCCGGCCTTCGGAACGTGGAAATACGCATGGGCGTAGACAAACTGGTTGAGCGCGAACCCGCCCGATTCCTTCGCGAGGTCGACGAACGGCAGCCCGGCAGTTCCGAAGACGTCCAGATCGTCGAAGGGCGCCGAGATCTTCTTCCATGCCGGCGTTGGTTCCGCGGTTGCTTCCTCGATCAGAGCGGTGTCGAAATCCTTGATCGAGTCCTTTATGGCGATCGGCCCGAGAATCTGCCAATGAGAAATGAGTCCCATCGGCATGTGGGCCGCGGTCTTCTCATCGCCCGGCTTGGGACGTTCCGCCTGGGTGCGCACGCTGGCCAGAACGCCTTTGGGGAGGCGATGCCAATGCGTCGGCGTTTTGGCATCGGGCCAAAGCCCGGTCCAGTTGCCACGCCAGCCTACGGTTTCCTGAGCGTTCGCGGCGACTGCAGCCACGAGGCCGATTAACATGGCGCTCACGATATACCTTACGAACCGGCCTCCCTAAGCTAATGGCTCCTCGAAGACCGGTATTCTATCGATCACGCTCGTCGTTCGCGAAATTCTGCACAGCGGCACATACATGATGGTGGAGCGGCCATTAGTCATTTGGATAACAACCCGATTCAGATAGTCTCGTACCTCACCTCTCTTGTGGTGCGAGCAAGCGACGGCGTATTGACTGCCGTCGCTTGCTCAGACAATCAAGGCCGGGACGAATTACTTTGCACAGACAGTCTGGCCGGCTACTTCCGGCAGCCGGTCCGTGTCAGCGGCTCGGACGGGCGTTTCCGCGCGCCCGTTCCACCACGTGGTGCCGTAGACTCGATTCTCGGTGTTCCATTTCAGGTGCGTAGCGACGATCTCGCCCGGATAATAGGGAACGCTCCAGTGTCCCTGGAGCTGGGCGTTCACCGGGATGCGCCACTCGACGAGCACGCGTTGGCCGATCACTTCCGTGCCCTTCCAGCACTTCATGATCTCGAGCGTTGCCTGGTATCGCCTGAACTTCACGTCGCAGTCGCTCACCTTGGTTTCGCCAAGACAT